>CAYMSU010000400.1:0-6123 GCA_964393165.1 uncultured Enterobacteriaceae bacterium | reverse complement strand
CGGCGAGCAGCTGCTGCCCCTCGGCCCGCTGCGCCCCGACGACGCCGAGCGGCTCTACCGTGCGGCGGTCGCCGCGGGCGACCGCGCGGTGGTCCTCGACCAGGCCGACGACCGGGCGCTCCCCGAGCTCGTCCGGCGGCTCGACGGCCTGCCGCTGGCCATTCACCTCGCCGCCGCCCGGGCCCGCGCCCTTCCGCCGGCCCGCCTGCTCCCCCGCCTCGCGCAGGGTCCCGAGCTGCTCACCCGGGCGAGCGACGGGGCCCCCGGCGTCGCGCGCCACGCGAGCCTGCGCGCGACCTTCGCGTGGGGCTGGGACCTGCTGGGGCCCGCCGAGCAGGCCGGCCTCGCCCAGCTGTCGGTGTTCGAGGGCGGCTTCACGCTCGACGCCGCCGAGGCGGTGCTCGACACCCCCGAGGATCCGGTCGACGTCGTGCAGTGGCTGCTCGACCGGAGCTGGGCGCACGAGCTGCACACCGGGCGGTACACGCTCCTGGTCAGCGTCCAGGCTTTCGCGGCGGAGCAGCTCGGCGACCCGGCGCCCGCGGTGGCTCGCCACGGCGCGTGGTTCGCGCGCCAGGGCGCCGACGACCGGTTCGAAAGCGCCCACGCGCCGGTGATCGCCCGGGATCTCGACAACGTGATCGCGGCGTGCCGTCGCGCGGCCGACCGCGGCGACGCCGACGTGGCGGCGGCGACCCTGCGGGCCGCCTGGCTCGTGCTCGAGGCGCGGGGGCCGATCGAGGCCTGGCACACGCTCGCGGCCGACGTGACCCGCCGGGTGGAGCTGCCCGACGGCTGGCACGCCCGCATCGCGTTCTGCCGGTACTCGCTGGCGTCGCAGCAGGGCCGGTACGACGAGGCGCTCGCGATCGTGGAGGACGGCCTGCAGGCCGCCCGGCGGGCGGAGCCGGGCTCGGAGATCGAGGCGAAGCTGCTGTCGGGGCGAGCCAACGTGTACGGCGCACGCGAGGAGGCCGAGCGTGCGATCGCGGCCCTGCAGGAGGCGCTCGACGTGTGCCGTCGGGGTGGCCACCGGCACCAGCTCGGCGTGAGCCTCGGGATCCTGGGG
The DNA here is from genome assembly GCA_964393165.1 of uncultured Enterobacteriaceae bacterium. GTDB lineage: Bacteria > Myxococcota_A > UBA796 > UBA796 > DRPG01. The sequence goes on along the minus strand of CAYMSU010000400.1, from coordinate 5,054 downwards.
GCGTTCCTGATCCAGGCCGGGCGCACCGAGGAGGGCATCGAGACGTGGCAGCGCGCGATCGAGGCCTACCGGGAGTTCGGGGACCGCGCGAGCGAGGCGATCGTGCTCGGCAACCTCGGCGTGGTCCAGACGCGCCAGGGGGATCTGCAGCGCGCGCGCGACACCCTGCAGGCGGCCGTGCGCGCCAACGAGCGGGTCGGGCACCGGTCCCACCTCGCCCTGTCGATCGACAACCTGGCCGCGCTGGAGCGCTCCCTCGGGGAGCGTGGAGAGGCTCGGCGGCTGGCCGAGCGTGCGCTCACCCTGCTGCACGAGGTGGGCAACGAGCAGCGCACGTGCACGGTGCTGTGCAACCTCGGCTACCTCGATCTGGAGGAGGGGTCGGTCGCGCGGGCGCGGGCCCGCTTCGAGCAAGCGCGGCGCCGCGCGGTCGCCACGCAGTACCTGCACGGCGAGGCGGTGGCGCGGCTCGCGCTCGGCGACTGGCACCGCCACGAAGGGCAGCACGCCGAAGCCCGCGAGATCTACGCGGCCTGCGCGGCGCTCTGCCGAGAGCGAGGCTACCGTCGCGGCGAGGGGCAGGCCGAGGTGGCTGCGGGCGCGCTGGCGGTGCTCGAGGGCCGCGGGCAGGACGCGCTCGCGCACGTGGCGCGGGCGCTCGAGTGCGTGGAGGGAATCGACGCCCAGGCCGCGGCGACGGCCCTGGCGGTGCGCGCCGAGGCCCTGCTGGAGGGCGGCGACCGAGCTGCGGCCCGCGCGTCGGTCGAGGAAGCGCGACGGCACGTCCCCGTGCTGCACGAGGAGCTTCGGCGGGTCCTCGCCCGGGTGCAGGCGCGGCTTGCGAGCCGCGGTCGATGAGGCTGGCGATCCTCGCCCTGCAGATGGTATGGCCTCGCCCATGAAGACGTCCTTCCTCCCCGTGGTCCTCCTCGTGCTCCCTGCCTTGGCCTCGGCCGCCAAGGATCCCTGCTCCGTCGTGCAGCAGACGGCGGTGGAGGGGGGCACGGCGCTTCGCTTTCAGGTGTGTCTGGACCTCCGGTGCGACACCACGGTCGGCCTCGAGAAGGGGCCGGAGACCGACAGCGAGGTGTGGCTGCAGGTGAAGGTCACGAGCTACTCGGGGGGCGGGCGCGCCGCCCAGCCCGGCGATCCGATCACGCTCGACCTGGGCGACGAGGCGATCACCTGGAAGCTGGCGGACCGGTTCATCCCGCGGGGCGAGGTGAAGGGCATGAACCCGGCCACGTTCACCCCGAACAAGCCGGTCACGGAGTGGCCGGTGCGCACGGCGATCAGCCCCGAGGAGCTGCAGACGCTCGCGGAGACCCGGGCGGAGCGGCTGCAGGTGAAGATCGGCTCCTCGGCGTGGGACGACAAGGTCCGGGGCCGCGCGAGCAAGCGGCTGCAGTGGGCCGCCCAGTGCCTGGTAGGGTAGGCGCCTCCACCTCGGGAGAGCGGTGGCACGGATCCTGTTCGGCTGGGAGCTGGGCGGCAACTACGGGCACGTCGCGCGGTTCGTGCCGACGGCCCGGGAGCTGATCGCCCGCGGGCACGAGATCGTGATGGTGCTGCGGAACCCGCGCTCGGCGGCGGGCCTGGTCGACGACCTGCCGATCCGGGTCTACGGCGCACCGATGGTCCATCAGGCGCGGCCCGGGCTCCATGTGCGCTCCTGGACCCACATCCTGGAGTGGGCCGGCCTTCGCGAGACCGCGGGGCTCCGGATGGCCCTGGTGGCTTGGCGCGAGCTCATCGGGCTCCTGGCTCCGGACCTCATCGTGACCGACTCGGCGCCCGTGCTTCAGCTCGCCACCCTGGACCGCGCGGTCCCCCGGGTCACGCACGACTCGCCCTGGGGAGCCGCAGCGGATCGCCACCCCCAGCCCGAGGTGGGGCTCGACAAGCAGCTTCCCCTCACCGCACTCCGCGGGATCGACGAGGAAGCCCTCGACCTCCTGAACGCCGCCGCGCAGCCGCTGGGGCTCCCCGAGCTCACCGAGGTCCGCCAGCTTTATCGATCCGACGCTCACCTGGTCTGCGCCTTCCCCGAGCTCGATCCGTTCGCCGACGAGCACGACTGGACGCACCTCGGCAATACGTTCGTGACGGATCGAGGGGAGCGCTACGACTGGCCCCCCGGCGACGGGCCTCGGGTGTTCGCGTACCTGCGGCGCAACCGTCGCCTCCTCGAGGAGCTCACCGCGATCGCGGACACAGGGTGCCCCACCATCCTGGTGTGCCCCAACATGCCCGACAACCCACCTCCGCTGCCTTCCACGGTGGCGCTCCACCGACGAGCGGCGCGGCTGGACCACCTGATCCAGAGCACGGATCTCGCGGTGACCGCGTCGGCCACGGGCACCGGCGCGGCGTTCCTGCTGGGCGGAGTGCCCCTGCTTCTGCTGCCGAACTACGTGGAGCAGGGCTTGATCGCGGAGTGTGTGGCGAAGCTCGGCGCGGGTCGGGTGGTCCACCCCCCACGGGCCCCGGGGCAGCCGCCCCCCGAGATCCGCCCGCACCTCGACGCAGCGCTCCGGAAGCGGCGCTATCGGCGGGGCGCGCAGCGCTTCGCAGCGCGTCACGCGGGCTTCCGCCCAGCCCACGCGGGCCGCCGAGCGGCCGACGCGATCGAGCAGGTCTTGGCCGCCCGCGCACAATAGCCGCGGCCGGGGGCGGGCTGTGCTAGCCTCCCCGCACATCCTGGAGACTCGCCGATGCCACGGTGGCCCCGCCCGATCGCCGCCCTCCTCCTCACCGCGGCGTGCGCTCCGGCCCCGCCCGACACACGGGCCCCTCGCCTCGACCTTGCCAGCCCGGATGCCCCCGCCTCGGCCGAGCAGCAGGCGCTCGAGCACCTCGGCCGCCCGTCCTGGCGCCGCGGAGTCGAGGACTTCGTGCCCGTGCGCACCGACATCGACGAGTTCGGGATCGCGCACACCCGGGTGGTCCAGCTCCTGGGCGGGGTTCCGGTCTTCGGCGGTGGCGCCGTCGTGCACGTGCCCGCCGACGGAGCGGCGCTGTCGATCACCGATGGCCTGGTCCGGGGACTGTCGGTCGACCTGGCTCCGGAGCTGACCGCAGAAGAGTCGGTGGCCGTCACCCGCCTCGGAGACCCCGCGGCGCGGGTGGATCTCCAGGTCCTCCGCCGCCCCGAGGGCGACTTCCTCACCTGGCGCGTGCGGGCACGCGCCACGGTCGGGAGCGATCCGAGCATGCCCGTGGTGTTCGTCGATGCCCACGATGGCCGCGAGGTGTGGCGCTACGACAACCTGCAGACGGCCCTCGACCGCGACACCCACGACGCCGACAACAACACGCTGCTTCCGGGCACCCTGGTGCGCGAGGAGGGAGGCGCCGCGACCGGCGACGACCCGGTCGACGACGCGCACGACTTCGCCGGGGTCACCTACGACTACTTCGACCAGCTCCAGGGCCGCGACAGCTTCGACGACGAGGGCGCGACAGTGCTGTCGACCGCGAACTACGGGTCGAGCTTCGCGAACGCCTTCTGGGACGGGGAGCACCTCGTCTACGGCGACGGCAACGCCTTCCACACCCACTTCTCGGCGGGCCTCGACGTCGTGGCCCACGAGTACGCGCACGCCGTCACCGAGTGGACCGCGGGGCTGATCTACGCGAACGAGTCGGGCGGGATCAACGAGGCCACCTCGGACATCCTCGGTGCGGTGGTGGAGTCGTGGGACGACGCATGGGCGGTCACCGGCGACACGTGGACGTTCGGCGAGGACGTGCGCAACGTTGGTGCCCTGCGGTATATGGCGGACCCCCCGCTCGACGGCGTGAGTATCGACGACTACGACGAGTACGTCGACGGGATGGACGTGCACTACAGCTCGGGGGTCGCCAACCGGGCGTTCGTCGACTGGGTCACCGACCCCGAGGTCTCGATGGAGGAGGGCGGCGACATCTGGTTTCGCGCCCTCGAGCGGTACATGACCGCCGGCACCACCTTCCCCGAGGCCCGACTCGCCACCGAGCAGGCCGCCAGCGACCTGTTCGGAGACCCGTCGCCGGAGCTGGACGCCGTGCGAGACGGCTGGGACCTCGTCGACGTGCCCAGCGGGCCCGTGTTCGACATCGCCGCCACCACCTCGGGGATCAGCCTGGCGGCCGGCCAGTCCGCGACCTACACGTTCACCCCCGGCGCGTCCGCCGTGGCCGTGCGGTTCACGCTCGAGGCGAGCACCGCGAACGCCGACCTGTACGTGACCTTCGGATCCGCGCCCACGACGACCGACCACGACTGCGGCAGCGCGTCGGTCGACGGGTACGAGGTGTGCACCTTCGATCCCTCGGAGAGCGGGACCTACCACGTGCTCGTCGAGGCCGTCACCGCCATCGGGTCGGGCACCCTACGGTTCTGGGAAGGTGAGCCGTGCATCGACGACGACCAGGACGGCGTGCGGAGCTGCGCGGGAGACTGCAACGACGACGACGCGGCGGTGTCTCCGAATGCCCACGAGATCTGCAACGGCATCGACGATGACTGTGACGGCGTCATCGACGGGCCTACGGCGGTCGACGTGCAGACCTGGTACCTCGACGCAGATCGGGACGGGTTCGGCGACCCGGAGGCCACCGAGATCGCGTGTGCGCGGCCCAACGGGTACGCGGCCGACGCCACCGACTGCAACGACGGCGACGACACCATCTTCCCGGGCGCGCAGGAGATCTGCGACGACGAGGACGTCGACGAGGACTGCGACGGCGTCGGAGACGAGCCCGACGCCGAGGGCACCGTCATCTACTACGTCGACGCGGACGAGGATGGGTACGGCAGCCTCACGGAGGCCGTCCTGGCGTGCCAGCCGGAAGACGGCCTGGTCGAAGTGACCGGCGACTGCGACGACCGCGACGAGCTCACCTACCCCGGAGCGCCGGAGTACTGCGTCGAGCGCGTCGACCGGAACTGCGATGGCTCCACCGGGGCCGAGGATCGCGACCAGGACGGCATCCAGGCGTGCGACGACTGCGACGACGGTACCGCCGCCCGGCGCCCGGGCGCCGACGAGGTCTGCGACGGGATCGACAAC
>CAYMSU010000399.1:0-6135 GCA_964393165.1 uncultured Enterobacteriaceae bacterium | reverse complement strand
GGCCGGCGCAGCGTGTAGTTGAAGGCCCCCGGCATCTCGAAGAACCCGGTCCGCGCGTGACGCACGGCGCCCGCGAAGAACCGGAAGTTCGCGACCGCCCTCGGGATGTCGATGGTGCGGGACGTGTGGACGGGCTTGCCGGCGTCTTGCGACTCGAGCGTGGCGAGCTCCTCGAGGTGCGCCTCGAGCGCGTCCGCAATCGCGTCACACAGGTCGGCGCGCTCGGCGGGCGAGCTGCGCCCCCAGGAACCGTCGAGTGCCCCGCGCGCGGCGGCGACCGCGGCGTCGACGTCTTCGGCGCGGGAGGCCGGGATCGTGGCGATGACCTCGTTGGTCGCGGGGTTGCGGTCCTCGAGCGTGGCGCCGGAGGCCGCGGCCACGTCGCGCCCCCCGACGTGGTTGAGGATCGCCTTCACGTGGCGCTCCGCGAGGCCTCGGCGATGCGAGGAGCCACCGAGGTGGCCCACGCCTCCATGTTGCGGATGACCCGAGGGCTGTCGTGGTTGAAGAAGTCGAACCAGAGCATCAGCCGATCATCGGGGTGGAACCGCTCGACCGCCTGGGCCGCGACCTGCTCGGCATCTCCGATCAGCGCGTTGTGCGCTGCCTTGTCGACCTTCGCGGGGTCCAGCGTTCCCTGCAGTGCCGTCCAGTAGGCCCCGAGCGCGGCCCTCGCCTCCTCCTCGGCCGCCTGACGGCGTGCCTCCGGCGACAGACCCGCCTCCTCGTTGAGGAAGACGAAGACCGTGCGAGGCATATACGCGCGCTTCCAGGGGCCCCCCGCGGGGTGGAATGCCTCGCGCATCCGGGTGTGGGTCTGCTCGATCACCTCGGGCTGTGTGATCGACAGGTTGAACACGTGCACGGGCAAGATCTGGTTGATCTCGGCTTGAAGGGCCGGATCGTGGGACCCGAGCACGAGCTGCAGGAGCTCGCGGCGGAAGTCCTGGGGGACGATCTTGAGGACCTCGAAGTCGAAGAACGGCGGGATGGGCACCTCGTCGACGTGCCCCGCGAGCGCGCGCACCTCCTGCCACTGCGCAGGGTCGCGGAAGTGCTCGGCGCGCAGCGTGAGCGGCCCGACCTGGTCGCTCGCGATCTCGTCGCCTCGCAGCAGGCGCACGAAGAGATGGGCTGCGCGCCGGAACACCTGGCCCTTGAGCGCCGGCCAGGCGACCTCCTCGAGGGGGTTGCGCGGGCCGATCCCGTAGGCGCGGTTCATGAAGTCGAAGCGGCCCGCCGCGAACCCGACGTGAAGCCGCCGCTGCTCGCTGGGATCGACTCCGTGGAGCGCACAGAAGGACGCGACCCGCTCTGCGTGGGCCACCGGGCCCCCGTTGCAGAGGATGTTCATGATCGCCGAGCCCACCTCGATGCGCTCGGTGCGGCGGAACACCTGGTGGGCGAGCTGCAGGATGTCCACGTTCAGCCCGACCTCGCCCTCCCAGTGCGGGATCACGGGCTTCGAGGTCCGCTTCTGTACCTCGCTCGACAGATGCGACTCGGCGACCCACGCCGTGCCGAACCCGAGGCGGTCGGCGGCGACGACCTGCTCGAAGAAGTTGGCGAACATCTCGGCTTCGCTCGGGATGTAGCCGTCGACCGGGGTCTGGCTGATGGAGAAGAAGATGTCGTACAACATGTCAGATGCTCCGCAGCCGGCCGCCGTCGACCGGGATCGAGGTGCCGCGCACGTAGCTCGCGGCGGGCGATGCCAGGAAGGCGATCACCGCGCCGAGCTCGTCGGGGCGGCCGAGGCGCCCCTCGGGCACGGTGGCGAGCCAGGCTGCGCGGACGTCGCCGGGGGTTCGCCCGGTGCGCTCGGCGTTGGCCTCGGCGAGAGACCCCAGGCGCTCGGTGTCGGTGAACCCCGGCAGCACGTTGTTGATGGTGACGCCAGGAGGAAGCTCCCGCGACAGGGTCTTCGCCCACGAGGCCACCGCTGCCCGCGTGAGGTTGCTCACGCCCAGGTTGTCGATCGGCTCGCGCACCGACGTCGACAGGATCTGGACGAAGCGGCCGTAGCCGGCCTGCGCCATCCCGGGGAGCAGGTGCTGCACGAGGGTATGCGCGGTGAGCAGGTGCCGGGAGAGGGCGGCCTCCATCGCCTCGGGGGAGGCCTCGAGGAGCTTGCCCCCGGGCGGCCCCCCGGTGTTGTGCACGGCGATGTGGACCGGACCCGCGCGGACGAGGCGACCGAGCGCGTCGGCGAACCCCTCGCGGTCGTCGAGGTCGGCCACCAGGGCCTGCGCTCGGGGGGCTCCAGCCTCCTCGAGGGCAGGGAGCAGCCGCTCGAGCGCCGCCTCCGAGCGCGCCAGCACCGTGAGGTCGGCCCCCAGCCCCGCCATCGCGAGGGCGGCGGCGCGTCCGATCCCCTTGCTGGCGCCGCACACGAGGGCGTGGCGACCGGTGAGCGAGTACATTGAGGGTTGCACGTCACCTCCTGGCCCAGCCTGCTAACGCGATGCGGGATCTGGCCGCGCCACTGTGGTAAGGGCAGATGCCGGTTTCTGTACCCGGACTCGCACGGAGAGTGTCCTATGTCGCGTGTTCTGCTCCCTATGGGGATTGTCGGGATTGTCGGTGGTCTGCTCGGTGGTTGCACGGTCGTGGATGCGCCCGAGGACTTCGAGGAGCTCGTGGTCTTCGCGTTCGTCAACTTCGAGGAGCGCCAGAGCTTCGCCGATGCCGCCGCGGAGGGGCTCGTGCCCTTCGTCGAGGCCAACTTCAAGGCCCTCGACGTCGACGGGGGCGACGGATACCGCGTCAGCTCTCTGACCGAGGAGGACCTGGCCGCCGCAGGCATCGAGCGCACGCTCGAGGAAGCCGTGGTCGGAGCGGCCGGGGCGGTGCGGATGGAGTCCTCGCTCGACGATGTCGCTCGCGCGGTGACCTACCCGAAGCTCGACGAGATCTTCGAGCGGACGATCGAGTTCGACGCGGACAGCGATACCGACCTGGATTGCTTCCTGGCCAAGGAGTGCGAGCTCCACAGCCAGTCCGGCAACCGCGTGAACGACCAGCCGTTCATCGGCCAGTCATCGCAGGACTTCGAGATGGCCTTCCGCTGGGCCACGATGGAGGACGGGCGAGACGTGCTCTTCATGCGCACGCTGATCCCCGACGAGACCGAGGTGAGCTTCCCCGGCCTCCTCATTCACCAGAACTACGTGCTCGCTGCGTTCTGGGAGGAGGACGGCAAGACGGCGCGGGTCGAGACCAACTGGATCGACGCCGAGATCACGGGCGCCGACATCCCGGATGCGTTCGCGCTGAACAGCGTGCTCGGAGCCATGGAGAAGCAGGCCGAGGAGATCGACCTCTGGGTCTCGGGCGACAGCCAGTAGTGAGCAGTGAGCAGTGAGTAGACCCCGCTCGGAGCTCGCTCACAGAACGGCGAGAATGACCATGATCGTGAGCGCGAACACGCTGAGCTGAAAGCCTGCGCCGAGCGCCAGGGCCGTGCCCGGGCGCTTGGTGAACGACGCGAACATGGTGCCGAGCAGCGTCATCTCGATCACGTTGCCGAGCAGGAGGGTGAGTGCGGAGACGCCCTCCATGAGCCCGAAGGGCATGAGGAAGGCATTCTGGACGAAGAACCAGACGCCGAGCCCGCCGAGCGTGGCGGCGAGGATCGGATCGCGGCCGCCGGTCTGCGCGAGGTCGACCCGCGGCTTGAACCACGCGATGCCCGCCACCGCGATCAGCGAGGCGAGGATGAAGGCGGGGAACTGCGGCCAGAAGCCCAGGACACCGAGGCCGCCGAGGCCGAGGGTGGCGAACACCGAGGGCAGCGTGACGTAGCAGAGGGCGAAGGTGATCGCGAGCCAGCTCGCCGTGGCCGCGGTGAGCGTGGCGGGAGCGACGGCGACAGAGGACGTGGAGGTCGCCGCCGGCTCGAAGCTCGACAGCATGGACGACGAGGAGGTCGGGGTGGCTTCGACGAGGTCCTCGACCGGGTCGCGGTGCTCGGCCTGTCTGGACGCCTCCCGTCGCTGCTGCGCCTGCTTGATGAAGCCGTCGAGCCGTGTCGCCATCGTTCGCCCTCCACCCATTCCCATAGGTTGAGCGAGGCCTCGCTGCCCGTTTCACGATGTCACAGGGTCAGCCCAGGTTGCGCTCAGCGGGCCTGACAGGCGAGCCGACGCTGGCGGCATGCCGCGAGGAGGCCCTGCACGTCGCGTCGCCGCGACGGGGCGAGGTCCGCCCGATCCTGTACCCGGTCGAGCGCCTGCTCCGCGGTCGCCCAGCGCTCGAGGCCCACGCAGGCCAGGGCCTTGATGTACCAGGCGAGTGTGTCGGGGGAGCCGAGCGCGAGGCAGGTCTCAGCGTGAGCGAGGGCGGCGGCATCGTCGGAGGTGGCGAGGGCGAGCTGTGCCAGGCGCAGGTGACACTCCACGGCGCCACTTCGTCCGAGGTCTCCGTCGTCGAGCGCCAGCGCGCGGTGCAGGGCGAGCCGCGCAGCGCGCTCGCGCCCGGCCACCATCAGCGTGGCCCCCAGCTGGAACTGCACGTACGCGTCGTCGGGGTGTACAGCCGCCATGTCGAGCAGCAGCTTGAGGTTCCGCTCCTCCCGCGCGCTCCCCTGGGCCTCGCGGAGCACGTACCCGTAGTGCAGCACCACGAGGTCGCTGCGGTCGATGTCGCCGCCGGCCATGAGGATGCTCGGCGCGATCTGCTCGTGGATGCGCCCCGTGTAGCGGAACTCGGGATCCAGGCGGAACAGCCGGGTCAGGCTGGCGTCGCGCCAGCGGAGGAGGTCGGCGGCGGGCTGGAGGTTGCGCAAGGTGAGCTGGTAGCCGTCGACCTCGGCGGTCCTCACCAGCTCCCGGAGCGCCGTGGCGGTCTCGGTGGGCAGCTCCTCGTCGGCGTCGAGCACGAGCGCCCAGTCCCCGCGGGCGGCCTCCAGCGAGGCGTTGCGCGCCTTGGCGAAGTGGTGGGTCCACGCGAAGTCGACCACCCGGGCGCCGTACTGCCGGGCGATGTCGGGCGTGCCGTCGACCGATCCGGTGTCCACCACCACGATCTCGTCGACCGCGCCCCGCACCGAGCGGAGACACCGCGGGAGGTTGGCTTGCTCGTCACGGACGATCATGCAGGCACTGAGGAGCGGTCGCATGCCCGCGCTATCGGCCGGCGCGGTCCGGACTTCAGGCCGAACCCCAGCCGAGCGCGAGGCCGCCTTGGTAGACCACGAATGCGGCGGCCCACGCCAGCGCAATCATCCAGCCGAAGGTGAACGCGGGCCAAGTCCACGAGCCGCTCTCCTTGCGGAGCACCGCCAGGGTGGACAGGCACTGCAGCGACAGCGCGAAGAACACCATGATCGACAGTCCCACGAGAGGCGTGTAGGTGGGCCGCCCGTCGGTCCCGGTGTCGTTGCGGATCCTCTCGCGGAGCGACGAGCTTCCCTCGTCGACATCGCCCCCTACACCGTAGACGACGCCCAGGGTCGACACGAACACCTCCCGGGCGGCGAACGCGCCGATCAGGCCGATCCCGATCCGCCAGTCGTAGCCGAGGGGCTCGATCACGGGCTCGATCGCGCGCCCCAGGCGTCCCGCATAGGACCGCTCGAGGGCTCGCTGCGAGGCGACGGCCTCCGGATCCTCTCCGCGGGCCTCGAGGGCCGCGACCTCGGCGGCCGGTACGACGTCCTCGACCTCGTACCGGGGGAAGTACAGCAGCCCCCAGAGCACCACCGTGGCGATCAGGATGATGCCGCCGGCCTCGGACAGGAAGTCCCGGCACCGGGACAGGACGGTGCGCCAGACCACGCGCAGGTCGGGGACGCGGTAGGGCGGAAGCTCGATCAGCGCCGCCTCCGCAGGCGCAGCGAGCACCGTGCGGCCCAGGAGCACCGCCGCCCCGAAGGCCATGAGCGTGGAGAACAGGTACATACCGGCGAGCGCGACCGGCCGCAGCGGCACGGGCCCCCACAGCGTGGCCGGGAACAGCGCGGCGATCAGCAGCGTGTACACCGGCAGTCGGGCCGAGCAGCTCGTGAGCGGCAGCACCATCATGGTCAGCAGCCGGTCGCGAAACCGCGGGAGGGTGCGGGTGGCCAGGATCGCGGGCACTGCGCAGGCGTAGCCCGACAGCAGCGGCACGAAGGCCTTCCCATTGAGCCCGACC
>CAYMSU010000398.1:0-6136 GCA_964393165.1 uncultured Enterobacteriaceae bacterium | reverse complement strand
ACACCTTCCCCGACATCGCCGCGGAGCATAGCGGACGAGGCGCCAGCGCTGGACGGTCCGACCCGCTGCCTGCAGGTGCCCGAGGATCTCCTGGACGCGCCACAGGGCGGGTGGCTCGGCCAGCTGCACGGCGAGCGCCCGCGGTACAGCGCCTGGTCGGGGCCGGTGTGCGGCGACGATGCCATCGGGGTGCGGCAGAGGGGTCCCGAGGTCGACGGCTTCGCGCCGATCGCGTGGGCCGGCAAGGGCGTGCGCGTGGACGCCTGGGTCCCCGCGGAGCGGCTAGGGGAGCACTTCGGCGCCTGGGGGGCGGCCGGCTACGGGCGTCGGATCAGCTGTGGCGGCTTCTTCGCACCTCGGGCGACCATCCTCGCCGGCGCCCGGCTGTACCGAGAGCCCGAGGGGGACGTCGTCGGGGAGGCCCTCGACGATGCGTCGGTGTCCCCCCGGGTCGTCGACGCGCCGACCTCCGACGGCTGGCACCGGGTGCGGCTGCGGACGTCGTGGGGGGGCGTCGACACCTGGGTGGCGCCGGGCGACCTCGAGCTTCCCCCCCCGCCATCGTTCGCCCTCGACGGGTGACTTCAACTTCTGCGGCCTGATGATAGGCGTGCTGCAGGAGGAGACCATGAAGCCCCACACAGTGATCATCGGTGGGGGCTTCGCGGGGCTGGCTGCCGCCAAGGGCCTGCGACGCGCCGACGTCACCATCACGCTCATCGACAAGACCAACCACCATTTGTTTCAGCCGTTGCTGTACCAGGTGGCCACCGCCGGCCTCGCGCCGAGCGACATCGCCGAGCCGATCCGGTCGATCCTCGCGCGCCAGTCCAACACCACCGTACGGCTCGCCGAGGTCACCGCCATCGACCTCGAGAGCCGGTCGCTCACGCTGGTCGACGAGGGCGGAGACTCCTCCGAGGTCACCTACGACAAGCTGGTGGTCGCCGCCGGAGCCCGCCACTCGTACTTCGGCAACGATCAGTGGGCGCTGCATGCGCCTGGCCTCAAGACGATCGGGGATGCGCTCGAGATCCGGCGGCGGGTGCTCGCGGCGTTCGAGAAGGCAGAGTGGGAGACCGATCCGGACGTGCGCCGGGCGCTGATGACCTTCGTGGTGGTCGGCGGGGGGCCCACCGGCGTCGAGCTCGCGGGCGCGATCGCGGAGATCGCGTTTCGCACCCTGCGGCGCGAATACCGCAACATCGACACGCGACAGGCCCGCGTGCTGCTCCTCGAGGGAGCTCACGCGGTGTTGCTGCCCTACTCCGCGGACCTGCAGGTCAAGGCCCGGCGTCAGCTCGAGTCCCTCGGCGTCGAGGTGCGGCTCGACGCGATGGTCACCGGAGTCGACGAGCACGGCGTGAACGTCGGCGACGAGCGCATCGAGGCGTGCACGGTGCTCTGGGGCGCCGGTGTGCAGGGCAGCCCGCTCGCGAGGTCGCTCGGGGTGCCGCTCGACAAGGCCGGCCGCGTGCCCGTCGAGAAGGATCTGTCGGTGGCCGGCTTCCGCGACGTCTTCGTGGTCGGCGACCTCGCGGCGGTGGTCGATCCGGTCAGCGAGGAGCCGGTGCCCGGGATCGCGCCGGCGGCCATGCAGATGGGATCGTTCGTGGCCGACTGCATCGAGCGCGACGTGCGCTACCTCGAGCGCGGCCAGTTCGTGTACACCGACCGCGGCCAGATGGCGACGATCGGCCGCAGCCGGGCGGTCGCGGAGTCGTACGGCTTCGAGTTCAGCGGCTTCTTCGCTTGGGTCGCGTGGGTCTTCGTGCACATCTTCTTCTTGATCACGATGCGCAACCGCACCCTGGTGATGATCAAGTGGGCGTGGGCGTGGGCCACGTGGGAGCGGGCCACCCGCCTGGTGTGGCGTCCGGCCCCGGGCCCCGCAGGAGGTGCTCGAGACGGCGGAGCCTCCGCGGCCGGACTCGCTCGTCAGCCACGGATAGAGGGGCCCGCAGCCTGCGCTACTACCGGGTGAGCGGAGGGGGGCAGAACCCCCGCCGCTGGTTCGTGGCCAGGGCCAGCGCGACCTCCTCGAGAGGCTCCCGCCCAAACCGCCACGTCTGGGCATCGAACGTGTCGTAGGGCAACGGCTGGGACCCCACGGCATTGTGGAACAGCGCCATCGTGTCCGGCTCGAAGGCCCCCTCCCAGGTGCAGCCCTCGAGCTCCTCGAGCGTCCGCGAGGCTCGGGCGTGAATCACCACGCCACCGGGCAACCCCGGATCGGGCCGAACCGTGGAGGCGACGGCGAGCGCCGCTCGGCAGGCCGTGGACAGCGACGTCGTTGCCCGCGAGAGTGACGTGGACCACAGCAGCGGCTCGACGGACACCTCGAGCTCGTAGCCGCCGAGCTCGGCACGCAGGTGGGGCTTCTCACAGACGCCGTCTTCCCCGAGGAGGTCGAGCACCGTCAAGCCGGCCGCCCCCAGCTCGGCCCGCGCCTCGGGAAGCGACGCGAGGCGGCTCTCGAGGGCGGCACCCGACTCATGACGAACGACAAGCCCGACAGCGGGTTCAGCAGCGCGCCAGCGGGGCTCTGGACCGGGCCGCGCAGGCGCGAGGGCCGGGGGATCGCGCGCAGCGGCGGCGTGGATACCCCCGAGGAGAGGTCCCACTCGCCGATCCGCGGGGAGCCGAGGAGCGGCTCGTCGAGCACGCGGACCTCGCCCGCCGGCCCCCCGCTCCCGGGAGGCGGCGCGTCGGAGGCACAGCCGAGGAGCCCCGCGGCGAGGGCGGCGTTGACGAAGAGGACGCGCCTGGGCATGGTGACCGCCTGCTGGAGTCGGAGATTCATGCGCGCCATTGTAGTCACTTGGAGCCTGGTCGCCTGAAAGCCGGTCCGAAGCCTGGGGAGCGCGCCGAGCCCGAGCCCGTGTGCCCCGCCACCGAGCCCGCCTCCAAGACACCGGGCGATGCCAACGGAGACGGGCTCGCGGATGTCGCCGACGCCGTCTTCGTCCGCGAGCACGTGACCGGCCGGGGACCGGCCCCGTGGTGTGCCCCAGCGGTCGACCTCGTGCAAGACGGCTTCATCGAGCTGGACGACGCGTTTGCCCTGCTCACGTGGGCCAACGAGGACCTGGCCACCCTTCCCCGTCGCCCGGATCTGGACTGCCCTGGCACGGCGCCCCCGCTCGAGGGCGACTGTGCGGTGATGGCGCTCGAGGTGGTGGCGCCTGCGGAGGTCTCGGGAGGGTTCGAGGCCGAGATCGGCCTGGTCGCGCCAGGGGCTGCGCTGCAGGGCTGGACGCTCACGGTGACCACCGAGGGGTGCACCATCGTCTCGGTCACGACCGAGGGAACCGCCGGCGGCGACGCCGCAGACGGTCCTCCCGGCGTCCGTGAGCTCGGCTACGACGCCACGTTCGCGCGGCCTCGGCGCGCCACGAGCACCGTGCTCCTGGGGCAGCTCCGCGACACCGTGGCCCGCGGCGACAACGCCGTCATGCCGCTGCTCCAGGTGGCGCTCGACGCCTCGCCCCCCGCCGCGGGCTGCGGCACCTGCCGGCTGACCGTCGGGGAGCCCGCCCGTACCGAGGGGCAGGAGCTGGCCACCGTCCTGGTGGCGGGGTCCCTCGGCTACGCTCCGTCGCCGGTCACCGCGGAGATCTCGGTCTGCCCACTGTGAGCTCGGGCGCCTCCCCGCAGGCGCTCGCAAGGGCCCCCATCGCGACCCAGCGATGCACCGGTTCCCCCTTCGCGCCCCCGAAGCACCGTACGCGGTGGGGTATGCTCCCGCCACGCCCGCGGAGTGCCATGCTCAAGGTCATCACGATGAACGCGTCGGTGCAGTGCGACCACGGCGGCGTGATCACCAACCAGAACAGCCAGTCCTGGGTCACCGTCCAGGGCACGCCCATCCTCGTCAAGCGCGATCCGGAGGGGCGCACCATCAAGGGCTGTCCCAACACCAACCCGCTGATCGGGATCGTGCCCTGCACCGCCACCCTGACCGCGCTGGAGGGCTACTCCGGCTACGTCAGCGTCGACGGCAAGAAGTTCTGCCTCGAGACGATCATGGGGCTGACCACCGGCACGCCGCCCGGCACCGTCAAGTACACCGTGTTCATGCCCGGCCAGCAGTTCGTGCGGACCGACGAGGGGTTCACCGAGTCCGAGGAGCAGCCCGGCGACGATCCCGGCCCCCGCGTGGTGGTCCAGGAGCGGCAGATCCGGATCAACGAGAAGGTCTACTTCGCCTACAACCGCGCGCAGATCCGGTCGCAGTCCTACGGACTGCTGCGCGAGGTGGCCAGCGTGATCAAGCAGAACCCCCAGATCGGCAGCATCGAGGTGCAGGGCCACACCGACTCCGACGGAGACGCCGACTACAACCAGCGGCTGTCGGAGCGCCGCGCGAGGGCGGTCGTCAACTTCCTCACGCGGCAGGGCGTCTCGTCGAGCCGCCTCACCGCGGTCGGCATGGGCGAGGGCTCCCCGGTCGACACGAACGAGACGAGCGCGGGCAAGGCCAACAACCGCCGGGTCGAGTTCCACATCAAGGGCTGACGCTTCCCCCGTTGCTCGCGGTCACCCCGCTGGTCGTGCCGCCGCACTGCACCTCGAGCGACGCGCCGTTGTCGACGGTCCCGGTGACCGCCCCCGAGGCACACACCACCACGGCCGCGCCGTTGTTCGCCGCCACCGTGGCATCCACCGCGGGGAGCTCGCTCGCGTCGATCGCCGCCGCGTTGTCGGCCTCGATCACGAGCTGCAGGACATCCCCCGACGCACGCACGGTGCCCCCGTTGTTCGCGTCGAGCGACAGGTTCGCCCCCTCGAGCCCGCGGACCTCGACCGCCGCCCCGTTGTTCGCCCCTACGAACCGCAGCGACGAGACCGTGCCGGTGACCCGCGGGGCCGCGTCCGCCGAGATCGCCTGGCTAACGTCGACCCGCAGCCGATCGTCGACCACCTCGGTGTCGATCAGCGGGAGCAGGTTCTCCTGCGCCGCCACCTCGAGCGCGACCTCGGCGAGGCCCTCGGGATCCGCCTCCTCGGCGTCGACGACCAGCTCCAGCGCGATGCCGTTGTTCGACTGGGCCTCGACGAAGGCCTCCACCGTGCGAGCCTCCGTCAGGACCTCGCCCTCGCCCTCGACCGGTTCGCAGGCCACGATCAGCGACCACGACCACCACCACGCGCTGCGAGCACCCATGCCAGCCTCCCCGGAGCGGCGCTATTGTAGTCCCTCGGCGGGCTCCCACCAGGCGTCGCGATGCCACCGGGCCCTGGCCCCGCGCAGGTAGCGGGCCCCCGCGAGCCACGCGATCGCTACCGCCTCGGGCTCGCGCGCCTGCTGCAGCGCGCGGACCACCTCGGCCCCGTGGGGCATCTGCCGCCGCTCGAGCGCCCTCGCCACCCGCTCCCCCTCGGCGGCCCCCCCTGCCGTACGCATCGCCGCGCCCCCGCGCGCGACCCGCGCGAGCTCACGCGCGACCCCCGCCCACGGATCGTCGGGGGCCCCAGGCGCCTCCGAGATCGCCCGGGGATGTCGCTGCGGCCGCACCAGGTGGCCGTCGGCGAGCCGCTCGAGGCTCACGTGGGCGCGCCCCGCCCACGCCGCGGGCAGGGCGAGGCCGGGACCGTCGGACGGCTCGGCCGGCGGACCCACCGAGAGGAGCAGGGCCTGCCGCGGCCGCTCGGGCACCAGCCGCGCGACGACCTCGAGGGAGGCCCCCGGGATCCGGGCGAGCTGCCGCAGGTTGTCCTCGTCGGGAGTGCTCCCCTCCCGGTGCAGCGGCGCCAGGCACACCGAGGGGCCCTCCACCTGCACCCAGAGCCCCGAGGGACCGAGGCCCTCGACCGTGGCCCGCAGCCACAGCAGGTCATCGCCGACCCGCCGCGGGCCCTGCAGCGCGGCGAACGCCGCCGCGTGCTGCGCGGCCCCAGACCGGTCGAAGCGCTCCGCGATCGCCGAGGGCCGCGATCCCGGGGGCGCGCGCGTGGCGCGGACGCCGCCGCCGGTGCCCAGCCGCCCGTCCGCCGAGCCGGTGCCCTGGCTCACGTACAGGCCCGCCCGGGACAGCTCCGCGTGGCTCATCGTGCACCCGCCGAGCTCCACGCTCCCCCGGTAGGCCGCCACCGCCCGCTCGGGGCCCCCCGGCCGCACGTCGGCGAGCGACCA
>CAYMSU010000397.1:3476-6164 GCA_964393165.1 uncultured Enterobacteriaceae bacterium | reverse complement strand
GTGCTTGCGGAACACCGCCCGCGTGAGGGGGTCGAGCGTGCGGGTGGCGGCGTCGACCCAGCGCCGGGACACCGGCATCGCCCAGTCCTGGGGCCACGGATCGTCGGGCTGCCGCCCCCGCGCCCGCGCGACGAAGCCCTCGGTGAGGTGCTCGGCGAGATCCTCGGCCGCGGCCACGGGCGCCGCCGCGTCGAGGTGGAAGAGCACGTGGGTACGCGCCTCCTCGAGGATCGCGGGGCGGACCTTCACGCCCAGGCGCAGGAGCACCCACGCGATGCGCACCGTCAGGCCGGCCCAGTAGAGGACCGCCGCGTCGCTCGGTCTTGGCGGAGGGGCAACGGGAAGGGCCATGGCAGGCGCCGTCGAATGGGAGGGGAGAGCGGGGGGGAGTCGAAGAGGGGAGGGACGCCCAGTATATAGCGGACCGCCCCGGCCTCCGCCGCGCCGAGTTCACGATGCAGGGGGTGCACGAACGGGCGGGGCCGGGGCGTCCTGGTGATCTGGACGAACGACGTCGCCGAACGTTCCACGCGAGTCGCGCGAAGCGGGTGCGGCCGCTTCGCAGAGCGCGGCCAGGCGCACGCTTGCCGCGGCGGTCCCGAGCAGCTCGCGGGCGCACGCGGCCGCCGTCGACCCGGTCGTGACGACGTCGTCGACCAGCAGCACATGGCCCTCGACCATCCGGCGGATCCGCACCCGCCCGCGCAGGTTCGCCCGGCGACCCGCCGCCGACAGGCCCGCGTTGCGCTTGCCTGGCTGGAGCACCAGGGCGTGTACGCAGGGCTTTCCGAGCGTGCGCGCGAGCGTGTGCGCCAGGATCGCGCCCGTGGCGAACCCCCGCGCGATCCGGCGCGTCCACGGGCTCGGGATCCCCACGACCACGTCGATCGGCCACCCCGCGAGGGTGGGCGCGAGCCCGCGGGCGAAGGTGGCCGCGAGCGCCTGCATCAGCCCCCGATCCCGCCCGTACTTGGCCCGCTGCACGGCCACCCCGATCGGCGAGTCGTACACGACGCCCGCGACCCCCTCGCAGATCCCCTCGGGCAGCGAGGACAGCGGCTGCGCGCCCAGCTGGCCTGTGCACGCAGGGCAGAGTCGGCCCTGCTCCTCGGCGTCACACGCGCCGCACTGGCTGGGCCAGAGCACCTCGAGCATCGATCGGATGACGCACCTCCCGGGCCAACCTGACCCGGCAAGCGCGACGCCAGGGAGGATCTATGGTGCGACGACCGGGCACCCCACGCCGATGCAGAACGACGCGTCGTTGTCGTGGGACTCGGTGTCGACCGCGTCCAGCGTGAACACGCAGGGATCAGACGTGCAGTCGGCCGTCCACTGCACGTGGTCGACGTCGTCGGGCGTGTTGTCGTCGCCGCCGGCGGCGGTGCCGAAGTCGCAGCCGACCGACTCGAACCGGCTCGTGCGCACGTCGGGACCCTCGGCGAAGACGAACGTGGTGCTGTCGGCCGTGACCCCGGCGCCCTGCCAGCCGAACGCGGGGTCGTTGACGTTGTCGGTGAAGCCGTGGTTGCCCGTCAGGTCGCTCGTGCAGGTCGCGACGGTGCCCGGCGCGAGGTATCCGCCCGCGCCCTCGATCGCCTCGTTGTCGGTGACGAGCGAGTTCGTGATCTCGTGGGTGCCCCCGTCGAGGAACAGGCCACCGCCGACGTTGTTGGTGGTCTCGTTGCGGGCAACCGTCGTGCCCGCCATCACGAACGGCCCCTCGGGGAGCACCACGCCGACCCCGCCGCCGCCGTTCACGCTGGTGTTGTCGGTGATCGTGGAGTCGCGGATGGTCAGCGCGCTGAACGCAGCGTCGATCCCGGCTCCCGAGTCGGCGGTGTTGCCCACCACGTCGACGCCGTCGAGCGTGGCGGAGTCGACGAGGAACAGGTTCAGCCCACCGCCGAGGTCCGTCGCGTCGTTGCTCGTGAAGTCGACGTCGTCGAGATCCGCCGTGCCGTCCTCGACGTGCATGCCCCCGCCGTCGACCGCGTCGTTCCCGTCGTAGACGACGCGCAGGGCAGTGACCGCGCCCGCCGCGTGGTGCGAGCCGCCGCCGAAGCCGAAGGTGTCGTTGAGCGACAGCGAGCTGTCGGTCAGCGACACCGTGCCACCGGTCTGGTAGAGCCCGCCGCCGTCGAAGAGCGCGGAGTTCCCGGTGATCGTGGTGTCGGTGATCGTGCAGGTGCCGCTCGACACCGCGATCCCGCCGCCCAGATCGCCCTCGTTGGTGGAGATCGTGGAGCCATCGACCGTCACGGTGCCGCCCGACTGGTACAGGCCTCCTCCGTCGCCGCCCGTGTTCCCGGTGACCGTGACGTTGGTGAGCGTGCTCGCGACGGGGTTGAGCAGGTACAGCCCGGCCCCTTGGCTCGCGTCGTTCAGGGAGACTGTGCCATCGGCCATCGTGACCGTGCCGCCGATCTGGTAGAGGCCGCCGCCGTCGAAGTCCGCGCGGTTGTCGCGGATCGTGACGCGGGTGAGGGAGGCGACGCCCCCGAACACCGACACCGCGCCGCCCTCGTCGGCGGTGTTCAGCGACAGCGTGGAGTCCTCGCAGGTCACCGAGGCCCCGCTGCCCTGGTAGACCGCGCCGCCGCCGAAGACCGCGGAGTTGCCGGTGAGCGTGGACCCCTCGATGGTGTGGAAGCCGCCCTGCAGGCTCGCCGCGCCACCCTCGAGCCC
>CAYMSU010000397.1:0-3466 GCA_964393165.1 uncultured Enterobacteriaceae bacterium | reverse complement strand
TCGAGCCCGTCGTTGCCGGCCATCGTGACGTCATCGAGGTCGACCCGCCCGCCCGTCGCGTTGATCGCGCCGCCGATCCCGCTCGACGAGTTGTCGAGGAAGCTGACCCGCTCGAGGTTCAGGTTCGAGCCGTCCATGAACACGCCCGCCCCTGCGTCGGCGATGTTGTCCTCGATGACGACGTCCTCGGCGAACAGGGACGAGCCGTTGGTGACGTAGAGCGCGCCGCCGAAGTCCGCGGCGTTGTTCCTCGCGATCGTGGAGTCGTCGAGCGTGGCGAACGAGTCGGTCAGGTAGATGCCCGTGCCGAGGACCCCGAAGTTGTCCCGCGAGGTCAGGCGCTCGTACTGGGCGCCACCGCGGAAGTGGTACAGCCCGTAGAACGTGCTGTTGTTCTCGGCCAGCACGTCCTCCGCGTCGACCGAGCTGGTGTTGAACCACGTGAGCAGCGTCGAGGTGTTGGCGTCGAAGGTCACGTCGCGCATCGTGATCGCGCTGTCCTCGGTCTCGACCGTGGAGAACCCGTCGTTGCCGGTGAGCACGACCTGCTCGAGCACGAGGTTGCCGACCGACTGGGCGATGCCGAAGCCGGAGAAGTCGGCGTGATCGCGCACGGTCGCGTTGCGCACCTCGAGGGTGCCCTCGAGCGCACGCAGGCCACCCCAGCCGTTCTGGATGGTGATCTCCTCGATGACGAGGTCGGAGAACCGCGCGCCGTCGACCACGGGGATCTGAAGGGCGTTCTCGGCGTAGCCGCCGTCGAGCACCGCCGCCGGCTCGCGGCCGATCACGTCGAGATCGCTCGAGGCGGTCACGTGGGCGTACCACGTGCCGTCGCAGACGTTGAGCTCGCCCGCGGCCGCGGCGGTGAACGCGTGCGGTGCGGTGTCGGTGCCGGCCGTGAACCCTGCGGTCTCGTCGATCCACAGGTCGAGGTCGGCGTTGTAGAACCAGACCCCGGACGGATCCGTCGTCTTGTCGCAGTCGTCGTCGACCTCGTTGCAGCGCTCGGGTGCGCCCGGGTTCGTCCAGCGGGCTGCGTCGTCGCAGTCGGTGTTCACGCCGGCGTAGCCGAGCGGCCTCGCGCAGGCCCGCACCGAGCCGTCGGGCACGCCGTAGCCGTCTCCGTCGCCGTCGGGGAACCAGAACCGGGTGCTCGTGAACAGCAGGTTCGGATCCTCGTCGTCGGCGTAGGTGTTGCAGTCGTCGTCGCGGCCGTTGTTGCAGACCTCCGGCGCGCCCGGGTACACGTCGGGGTTTCCGACGTCACAGTCGCCGTCGAGGGCCACGTGGTCTTTCGGGGCGGCGCACGCCTCGATCGGCTTGCTGGTGTCGCCGAACAGATCGCCGTCGGTGTCGAGGTAGAACGTCGAGCGCGTCTTCAGGTCCAGGCTGTCGTCTTCGTCGTCCAGATCCCCGTCGCAGTCGTCGTCGAGTGCGTTGCAGACCTCCTGCGCGTCGGGGTTGATCGCGGGGTCGAGATCGGCACAGTCGCCCGCGACGGTCGACGTCTCCGGGGGCTGCACGCAGGCCTCGATCCGCCGCTCGAGGTCGCCGAAGCCATCTCCGTCGAGATCGCCCCAGAACACGCTGCCGGTGGTGCTGTCGAGCGCGGGGTCGGCGTCGTCGGCGAAGCCGTTGCAGTTGTCGTCGACGCCGTCGTTGCAGACCTCGACGGCGTCGGGGTGGATGTCGGCGTTGTCGTCGTCGCAGTCGTCGTCGTCGATCACGTGGGCTTCGGGCGGGCCGCAGGCGATCGTCGCGTTCGTGGCGTCGCCGAAGCCGTCGCCGTCGAGGTCGGCATACCACGGGCGCTCGGTCTCGAGGTCCACGCTGTCGTCCTCGTCGTCGACGAGCCCGTCGCAGTCGTTGTCGATCCCGTCGCAGACCTCGCGCGCGTCGGGCGCGATCGCCGAGTTGAGGTCGTTGCAGTCGGACATCCCGATGAAGCCGTCACCGTCGTAGTCCTGCTTCTCGGGGTCTTCACACCCGATCAGCAGACCGAGGCCAGCAAGGGGCAACCACCATCGAACGTGCATCGTCTTCTCCAAACCCGACGGTGGGCTAGCAGTCCGCGCCAGTGCAGAAGGAGGCGTCGTCTTCGTAGTCGACGACCGTGTCGTCGGTCGTGAGCGCGCACGGGGTCTCGTTGAGGCAGTCGATCGTGACCTCGCTGTGCAGGAAGTCGCTCGGCGAGTTGTCGTCGCCGTTGGTGATCGTACCGAAGTCGCACAGCGCGGCCTCGAAGGTGGACAGGCTCGACACCGTGTCGCCCGAGGACAGGATCTCGGTGACGCTGCGCATGGTGACCCCGCCGCCCTCGTTCAGCGGGTTCAGGTTCTCGTTGCCGGTGACGCCGTCGTTGCCCGCGAGGGTCCCCGTGCAGACCATCGACGATCCCGCCTCGAGGTAGGCGCCAGCGCCGCTCTGGGCGAGGTTGCCGGTCACCAACGTGTCGGACAGATCGTGGGCGCCGCCAGACACGAACAGGCCGCCGCCTAGATCCAGCGCCTCGTTGTTCGACACGTCGACCCCGTCGAGGGTGAACGACAGCGGGTTGATGCTGGCGAGCCCGCCGCCGTCCTCGGCTAGGTTGCCGTCGACGAGCACGCCGTCGAGCGTGAGGTTGCTGCCCTCGGCGTGCACCCCGCCGCCCTGGAGGGAGGACTCGTTCTGGGTGACCGAGCCCCCGATCATCGTGAGGTCGGCGCTGACGGCGTTGACCCCGCCGCCGTCGTTCCCGGCGAGGTTGCCCACGATGTCGACGTTGTCGAAGACGTGCGAGCCGCCGGTCAGGTAGGCGCCGCCCCCCCAGAACGCGCTGCCGTTCGAGATGGTGGCGTTGGTCACGGTCACGGCGCCGCCCTGCAGCAGGAAGCCCGAGCCCGAGTTGCGCGCCTCGTTGTCGGTGAACGTGGCGTCGTCGACCGTGCCACTCGTGTTCTGCAGGTACAGCCCGCCGCCCCACGTGACCGTGTTCGACTCGGCGAGTGTCTGCGCCCTCGCCCGCGAGAAGATCGCGGCGGAGGGTCTTTCCGACCGTGTCCGCACCTGGGAGGGGGATTTCTTCACCGACCCCTTCCCGGACGGCATTGATGCGATCCTCTTCTGCCACATCTTCACCATCTGGTCTATGGAGCGGAGCTCGGCGCTCCTGTCGCGGTGCAGAGACGCGCTGCCGGAGGGCGGTGCCGTCATGCTCTTCAACATGATGGGCGATGACGACGATACCGGACCGTTGTCGACCGCGCTCGGCTCTCCGTACTTCCTCGCGATCGCAACGGGCGAAGGGATGCTCCACGCCTGGAGGGACTACGAGCAGGCCTTGCGAGCGGCGGGGTTTGACCGGATAGAGCGCGTCGACACCCTACCGCTCAATCATGGGCTGATCGCGGGATTCGCACCGGGGACCGAGAATGGCTGACGGGACACCCCTGTTCGACTACGAGACCGCGTTCGGCCGCAA
>CAYMSU010000396.1:0-6185 GCA_964393165.1 uncultured Enterobacteriaceae bacterium | reverse complement strand
TCGGCGGTCGACTCCTCGAAGCTCGTGAAGTCCGCCCGCGGGGCGGCGTCGGCCGGCCTGCCGGTGTGGGTGTCGTGGACGGTCGCCGACGACGGGAGCGGCCGGCTCCGCAGCGGGGAGTCCCTGGCGGAGGCGCTCGCGGCGGTCGACGGGGTGCGGATCGACGCGATCCTGCTGAACTGCTCGATGCCCGAGAGCATCGACGCGGCGATCCCGGCGCTGGCGGCGGCCGCGGGGCGGCCGTTCGGGGCCTACGCGAACGGGTTCACGGCGATCGGCCAGGACCACGAGGTGGCCGACGGCGCGAACGTGCCCGACGCCCGCGCGGACCTGACCCCGGACCGCTACGCGGGATGGGCGGAGCGCTGGCTGGACGCGGGCGCGGCGGTGGTGGGGGGCTGCTGCGAGGTGGGCCCGGCCCACATCGCCGAGCTGCGCAGGCGGCTGGACGCGCGGTCTTCAGCCCGCGCCCCGACGCCACCGGCGAGCTGACGCCCGGGGCCGCAGCCATGGGCCGACCCTCCGCCGCCCGTGGCTCACGCGGGCGGTGGTCGGCGGCCCGGCTTCACCACCCGCGTCCTGGACATCGACCCCCAGGGCCCGCGCCGCTCGTCGTCGACGAGGACCACGATGGCCACGACGCCGCACACGGAGAGCAGCAAGGTCTTGGCCGCGTTGCGGCCGAGCGCCTGGGCGAAGGTCATGCGCGTGCCGTCGCTGTTGATCACCTTGAAGCCGAACAGCCACTTGCCCGGCGTGGCCTGCAGCGGCGAGGACTCGAAGAGTGCGAACACCAGGGCCATCCCGACCGCCATGGCGATCGTGAGGGGCCAGACCAGCGCGTCCATGGTCTGCACCCAGGCGGCCTCGGGCTCCACCTCGGGCCGGAATACGCTCACCCACACGACGAAAGGCACGGCGAGGGCCACCCCGACCGCGGCGGCGAACAAGAAGTAGTCGACGTAGTAGGCGACGAAGCGCCCGGGATGGTGGGGCAGGCGGAAGTCGGTGAGCGGATACGCGGTGCGCGCGGCCGGCGCAAGGTCGCCGGCTCCCGAGGGCTCCGCGAAGGGATTCTCTTCCATGCACGGCTCCGATGCCGACGGAGAGTACACGAGGGACGGGCGCTATGCGACCCAGCGGGGCATGCCGGAGGGAATTCGCAAGCGGAGCCAGCTTGCTGGCGGAGCGCGCAGCCGGACCTTCGGGCTTCGCCCTGCAGGCCGGGAGCCGGTATGCGAGCGAAGCCAGGTGAACTCGTCACGGGGGCGGAGCGGCACGCCGAGCGTCGACCGGCGGTCGGAGGGCCCAGGTGGATCGAAGCATCGGCCCCTGAATCAGACAAGCCGAGAGGCATCGGGGGGTGATTCAGACACCTCGGCTCGGATCCGGGCATCGCCCGCCGACCGGCCCTCGAATGTTCGGCGTTCGTTCATGGCCGGCCGGTCCACGCCGCGACGCGAGTCTGATTGAGGTGCACTTGCCTCGGCTCGTGTCTGACTCGAGGGCCGATGCCTGTGGGCCGCCCTCCGCCGCACCTACGCCGGCTCGAGCACCCGCTGCTGCAGCACCACCCCGATCTCGCGCAGGAAGCCCAGCGCCGAAGCCGCCGTCATCTCGAAGGGATCGATGAACCCCGAGCTGTAGCGGAGCACCTGCTGGCGCCCGATGCGGGTGCCCAGCACCTCGTCGAGGGTGGTGTGGGCCATCGAGAACGACTCGAACCAGCGCTCGTCGATCTCCGAGACGTCGAGCAGCTGCAGATCGCGGTGCCGCGGATCGGCCAGCAGCCGGGCGTAGAGCGCGTTCACCCGGCTCCGCGGGCCCTCCAGCACCTGCAGGAACGCGCCGGAGCCGTAGAACAGCACCCCCGTGACGTAGTCCGCCTTGTTCCGCTCCGCGGCCTTCCGGGCGAGATCCGCCACCCCCGCCGTCGTGAGCTTGTCGTCGATCCTCGAGCAGTACACCAGCCGAACGAGCCGCACCGTCACCTCGCGCGGTCCCCTTCGCTGCCAGAACGCGTGGGTTGACTCGCCCGGATAGTGGAGCGGCTCCGCGTCCCGAGGCCCCCCCATGCCGGTCCTGCCCTCGCGAGTCCGCCCCGGCTCCCCCTCCTTCACCGCCGCCGCCGAGCGCATGCAGCGCCTCCTCGACGAGGTGCGCGACCTCGAGACCCGCGTGCGCGAGGCGTCCGCCAGCAAGCGCGCCAAGTTCGAGGCCCGGGGCAAGCTGCTGCCCCGCGAGCGCATCGCCGCCCTGCTCGACCGCGGCGCCCCGTTCCTCGAGCTGTGCACGCTCGCCGGCCTCGGCATGCACGACGACGACGGCAAGCGCTCGGTCATGGGCGGCGGCGCGATCGCGGGCATCGGCACGGTGTGCGGCAAGCGCGTGCTGGTGAGCGCCAACGACGCCGCGATCAAGGGCGGGACGGTGCCGCCCATGGGCGTCAAGAAGGCGCTCCGCATGCAGGAGATCGCGAGGGCCCAGAAGCTGCCCGTGATCAGCCTGGTCGAGAGCGGAGGAGCCAACCTGCAGTACCAGGCCGACGTGTTCATCGAGGGCGGGCGCACGTTCGCGAACCAGGCGCGCCTGTCGGCGGCGGGGATCCCCCAGATCGCGGTGGTCCACGGGTCGTCGACGGCCGGCGGCGCGTACCTGCCGGGCCTGTCGGACTACGTCGTGCTGGTGGAGGGGCAGTCGAAGGTGTTCCTCGCAGGGCCGCCGCTCGTCAAGGTCGCGATGGGGCAAGACGCGAGCGAAGACGAGCTCGGCGGCTCCGACCTGCACGCCCGGGTGACGGGCCTCGGGGAGTACCTGGCGGCCGACGACGCGCACGGGCTCGCGATCGCCCGCGACCTGATCGACAAGCTCCGGTGGGATCGGGTGGGCCAGAACCCGCCCGACGCGCTGCCGGTGCCCCCCCGCTACGACCCCGCCGAGCTGCTCGGCCTCGTCCCCGCCGACGAGCGCGAGCCCTACGACGTGCGCGAGGTCATCGCCCGACTCGTCGACGACAGCGAGCTGCTCGAGTTCAAGGCCCCGTTCGCGGGCGACACGATCTGCGGCCACGCGCGCATCGAGGGGCACACCGTGGGGATCCTGGGCAACAACGGCCCCATCCAGCCCGACGGCTCCACGAAGGCGGGCCAGTTCATGCAGCTGTGCGACCAGTCGGGCACCCCGCTGGTCTTCCTGCAGAACACGACCGGGTACATGGTCGGCACCGCGGCCGAGCGCGAGGGCGCGATCAAGCACGGCTCGAAGATGATCCAGGCCGTCGCGAACGTCCGGGTGCCGAAGCTCACGGTGGTCCTCGGGGGCTCCTACGGCGCCGGCAACTACGGGATGTGCGGCCGCCCGTTCGACCCGGACTTCATCTTCAGCTGGCCCACGGCCCGCTGCGCGGTGATGGGCGGCGCCCAGGCCGCAGGCGTCATGGGGATCCTGATGGCCGCCAAGGCCCGCCGGGCGGGCAGCGAGATCGACGCCGACGACCTCGCGGGGTTCGTCAAGCCGCTCCAGGAGCAGCTCGACGCCGAGGCCCACGTGCTGTTCGGCACCGCCCGGCTGTTCGACGACGGGGTGGTCGACCCGCGGGACACCCGGGCCCTGCTCGGGCAGTGCCTGGCCATCGTGGCCGACGCCCGCAAGCGCACGCTGTCGCCGAACACCTTCGGCGTGGCCAGGTTCTGAGCCAGGAGGAGCCACCATGGGGTCCACCGTCGACGTCCGCCGCGACGCGAGCGTCCTGCACATCACCCTGAGCCGGCCGGATCGCCGCAATGCGATGTCCCAGGCGATGGTCGCCGAGCTCCGTCAGGCGCTCCAGCGGGCCCAAGACGAGGACGCCCGCGCGATCGTGCTCCGCGGCGCGGGGGGCCACTTCTGCGCGGGCGGCGACGTGCAGGAGATGGCCGCAGCCCGCCAGGCCGTGGGGCCGGGCGGCGAGGATCCGATCGCTTCGATCAACGCGACCTTCGGGCAGCTGGCCCGCGCCTACGCCCGCACCTCGGTGCCGGTGGTGGCGGTGCTCGAGGGGTCGGTGATGGGCGGCGGGTTCGGCCTGGCGTGCACGGCCGACGTCGTCCTGGCCTCGCCGACGGTCCGGTTCCGGCTGCCCGAGACGTCGCTGGGGCTCGTGCCCGCCCAGATCGCGCCGTTCCTGGTGGAGCGCCTGGGCTGGTCGGAGGCCAAGCGCCTCGCAGTCACCGGCGCCTCGCTTGGCGCCACCGACGCCCTGGCGCTCGGGCTGGTCCACGAGGTCGTGGAGGAGGCCGAGCTCGGCGCGGCCCTGGACCGATGCCTCGCGCAGATCCTGAGGGGTGCGCCGGGCGCGCTGGCGGCCACCAAGGCGCTGCTCCACGGCCTGCACCCGGGGGTGAGCGAGGAGGCGATCGCGCGGGCGGCCGCGGTGTTCGCGGTGGCGGCCCGCGGGGAGGAGGCGGCGGAGGGCATGGCCGCGTTCCTGGGCAAGCGCGCGCCGAGCTGGGCGCCATGAGCGGCCGGCCGTTCCACAAGCTGCTGATCGCCAACCGCGGCGAGATCGCGGTGCGCGTGAACCGCACCGCCCAGCGGCTGGGCTACCCGACGGTCGCGGTGTTCAGCGACGCCGACGCCGACGCGCTGCACGTCCACGCCGCGGACGAGGCGGTGCGGATCGGGGGCGCGGCGCCGAGCGCGTCGTACCTCGACGGCGAGGCGATCCTCGAGGCGGCGCGCCGCACCGGGGCCGACGCCATCCACCCGGGCTACGGGTTCCTGTCGGAGAACGCCGACTTCGCGCAGGCCTGCGCCGACGCGGGAGTCGTGTTCGTGGGCCCGCCGCCCGCGGCGATCCGCGAGATGGGGCACAAGGCGCGCGCCGTCGCGCGCATGGCGGCGGCGGGGGTGCCCACGGTGCCCGGGTACGACGGGGCGGATCCGAGCCCTGCGCGCATGCAGCAGGAGGCGGCGCGGATCGGCTACCCCGTGCTCGTCAAGGCGGTGCACGGCGGGGGCGGGCGCGGCATGCGGCTGGTGCGCGACGCGGGGGGCCTCGCGGAAGCCCTGCATAGCGCGACGTCGGAGGCCGAGCGCGCCTTCGGGGCGGGGGCGGTCATGCTCGAGGCCTACGTCGAGCGCGCGCGCCACGTGGAGCTCCAGGTGTTCGCGGACCACCACGGCGGCTGCGTGCACCTCGGCGAGCGGGACTGCTCCACGCAGCGTCGGCGGCAGAAGGTGATCGAGGAGGCCCCCTCGCCGGTGGTCGGCGCGGATCTGCGGGCGGAGATGGGGGCGGCCGCGGTCCGCGCGGCGCTCGCGATCGGGTACGTGGGCGCGGGCACCGTCGAGATGATCCTGGCCCCCGACGGCCGGTACTTCTTCCTCGAGATGAACACCCGGCTGCAGGTCGAGCACCCGGTCACCGAGCTGGTGGCGGGCGTCGATCTGGTGGCCTGGCAGCTCCGGGTTGCCGCGGGCGAGCCCCTGCCCACCTCGCAGGCCGAGTTCGGGCTGGTCGGTCACGCGATCGAGGCGCGGCTGTACGCCGAGGATCCCTACGACGGCTTCGCGCCGCAGACGGGCACGCTGGCGTACTTCGACCCGTCGCGGCTCGAGGGCTGGCCGGGCGTCCGGATCGACGCCGGGGTGCAGACCGGCAGCGTGATCACGCCGCACTACGACCCGCTGATCGCGAAGGTGCTGGGGAGCGGGCCGACGCGGGCGGAGGCGGCGCGGATGCTCGCGCGGGCGCTGCAGTCGCTGCCGGTCGTGGGGGTGCGGACGAACCGGCGGTTCCTGATCGAGCTGCTGCGGTCCGAGGCCTTCGGGAAGGCGGAGATCTACACGAGCACGCTGGACGCGTGGTCGGAGGAGGGGCACCCGCTGTTCGCCTACGCGGGGCCGGAGCCGAGCACGTGGGCGGTGGCGGCGGCGATCGTCGCCGAGGTGGGCGAGCCCTGGTTCCGCACCGCGTCGCCGCCCGAGGTGCAGCTCGAGCTCGAGCGCGCGGGGGAGGCCCGCCGCTTCCGGATCACGCGCGGCAGCGGGGGCTTCGTGATCGCCCACGGCGAGGCGAGCGTGCAGGTGGGCGGGCTGTCGGTGTCGCCCTCCGGGCGGCTCGCGTACACGGTCGACGGGGTGCGCCGCACGGGGTTCGCGTGGCGCGCGGGGGCGGAGCTGCACCTCGATCTGGGCGACGGGAT
>CAYMSU010000395.1:0-6202 GCA_964393165.1 uncultured Enterobacteriaceae bacterium | reverse complement strand
CATCGCTCACGCCGTCGTCGTCGCTGTCCGCGTCCAGCGGGTCGGTGCCGTTCGCAACCTCGTCGCCATCGCTCACGCCGTCGTCGTCGCTGTCCGCGTCCAGCGGGTCGGTGCCGTTCGCAACCTCGTCGCCATCGCTCACGCCGTCGTCGTCGCTGTCCGCGTCCAGCGGGTCGGTGCCGTTCGCGGCCTCGTCGCCATCGCTGACGCCGTCGTCGTCGCTGTCCGCGTCCAGCGGGTCGGTGCCGTCCGCGACCTCGTCCCCGTCGCTCACCCCGTCGTCGTCGCTGTCCCCGTCCAGTGGATCCGTGCCCGTCTCGACCAGCTCCTCCGTGTCGAGCAGGCCGTCCCCGTCCGTGTCCACCTCGCACAGGTCGCCGTAGCCGTCGCCGTCCGCGTCCGCCTGCAGCGGGTTCGCGTCGTACCGGCAGTTGTCGTCCTCGTCCAGGACGCCGTCACCATCGATGTCGTCGTCCGCGTACGCCGGGATCCCGTCACAGTCGTCGTCCGCCTCCCCGTCGATCCCGTCGTCCACCCCGTCATCGTCCGCGTCCACCTCCAGCAGGTCCAGCGTCCCGTCCCCGTCGGTGTCCCGCGGGTAGGCCTGCATGCCCACCTCGAGCCGATCGTCCAGCCCGTCCCCGTCGCTGTCCGCGTCGTCGGGATCCGACCCCAGCACGTCCTCGACCGCATCCGGCAGCCCATCCCCGTCGCTGTCCAGATCCCAGGTGTAGGCCACGAAGTCGTCGAACACGACCCCGCCGTTTCCGCTGCCGTGGTCGTAGCTCGCGATGCCCGCCAGCCCGGACGGCAGCGGGTCGACGTCCGTGAACGTCAGGACCGCGTCCGTGCCGCTTCCCAAGCCGTCCTGGTCCACGTCGACGGTGCACGTGACCTCGACCGTGCTCCCGACCGTCCGCACCTCCAGCGACATCCGGTAGGGCTCGCCCCGCGTGTACGCGAACGTGTCGTCGGTGACCTCGACGTAGTCGTCCACGCAAGGCTCGTCCGTGTCCACCCGGTACAGCCGGATGCCCGGATCCGCGTCTCCACCCCCCTCCGTGCAGGTCGGCACGCGATGGCGGGTCATGCCGCACATGTAGTAGTGGCCAGCATCCGAGTACCGGACCACGAGCCCCGCCTGGTCGTCGTCGTCCGAGGTGGCCGTCACCTCGACCGTGACGTCCTCCCACAGCGGGTGGCCCGTGAGCAGGAAGTTCTCGTAGTCGTCCACCGCGCCGCCGAACTCCACCCCCCAGTCGTCGGTGGTCGGCGACACGCCACCGTCGTGGCCCACCCAGCCGTCGTCGACGTACGTCGACTCCCAGCCGTTGCGCCCCGGCGGCAACCCGAAGGCCCCCGTCTCGTCCGCACAGGTGAACGTGTCTTCGTACGCGACCGTCTGCGCCCAGGCGGGTACCTGGGCGGCGATTATCCACCACACCACTCGCAACCCCACGCCATCTGCGGCGTCGGATCAAGACGAGTGCCGATTGAGGACTGCACGATACGAGCGGGCATGTCCGCGCCTGCCCTTCCCGCCACCCACGCCGCCCTCCTCGCGCCCGGGGCAAGCCCGCCGCCCTCCATCGCGCGCCTGCTCGCGGCGATCGAGGCCGCCGGCGCAGCGACCGCCCAGGACACGTACGAGGCCGCGTACCACGACGTCTTCGAGCAGCTCGACGCGCTCGACGGTCGGCTCCGCACCCAGCGCTACCTCGCCGGCGGCGAGCCCGGCGCCGAGGACTGGTGGGGGTTCGCCGTGCTCGTGCGGTTCGACGCCGCCTACCACGGGTTCTACAAGCTCAACCGGCAGCGCCTGCAGGACTTCGACCAGCTCGGGCCCTGGCTGCGTGACCTCTACCAGCGCCCCGGCGTGGCCGAGACCGTCGACTTCCGCGCGATCCGCGCCCACTACGCCACCGCGTCACCCGGCACGAACCCCAAGGGGCTCGTCCCCCGCGGGCCGGTGCCCGATCTGCGCGTGCCCCACGATCGCTGGCGGTTCGACGGGCGCGCGGAGGGGTCGCGCGGCGTCGAGGAAGATCCCAGCCGCCCGCGGCGGCCGGGCGAGTGGGTGCGGCCCGCGAGTGGGCACCGCGACTGGGTCAGCGGCGACGGCTCGACCGGGCTCCGCGCCGAGGCCGGTCGGTACCACCTGTACATCGCGAACAACTGCCCCTGGTCCCACCGGTGCGCGCTCACCCGCGCGCTCAAGGGGCTCGAGGGCGTCGTCTCGATGGATGTGCTGTTCTACCGGCGCGACCCGGAGCAAGGCTGGCAGTTTCGGCCGGAGGCGCCCGGCTGCACGCCCGACACCGTGAACGGCGCTCGCTACCTCCGCGAGATCTACGAGAAGGTCGGCTCCTCCGAGCGCTCCGTGCCAGTGCTGTGGGACCGGGCGCAGGAGCGGATCGTCAACAACGAGTCGGCGGAGATCCTGCGCATGCTCAACGGCGCGTTCGCGGACCTCGCCACGCGCGAGGTCGACCTGTACCCCGCGGCCCATCGCGCGGAGATCGACCACGTCAACGCCTACGTGTACACCTACGTCAACAATGGCGCCTACAAGGCGGGCTTCACGTCGAGCCAGGAGGTCTACGACACCTGGGCCGACCACGTGTTCGCGGCCCTGGACTGGCTGGACCGGCGGCTGGCCGACCGCGACTGGCTCGTCGGCGGTCACCTCACGGAGGCCGACGTACGGCTGTTCCCCACGATCTACCGGTTCGACCCGGTGTACTTCATCCGGTTCCGCCTCGACCGGCGGCGGATCTCGTCGTATCCGCACCTGTCGGCCTGGCTGCGCCGCATGCTCGAGGTGCCGGGCGTGCGCGACGCGTCGAACCTCGACCACTGCAAGCGGGGCTACTTCGGCCGCACGGGGAACAACCTGATCCCGGTGGGACCCCGCGACCCGGTCACGTAGCGCTAGTCAGCGTCGTGAACCGTGACCTTCACCATCTGCACCGGGGTGACCGGCCGGTCGGAGGGGTTCGTGGCCGTGGACTGGATCTTGTCGACCACGTCCATTCCCTCGACGACCTTGGCGAACACCGGATGGCGGGAGGGACCGGGGGTGAACCAGTCCAGCCGGGAGTTGCCGCCCGGCGAGGGGTTCGTGTTGATGAAGAACTGGGAGCTGCTGCTGTTGGGCGCGCCCGTGTTCGCCATCGACAAGGTGCCGCGCAGGTTCGAGTGCTGCTCGTCGCGCGCGGTGGGGGGGTGCTCGTCGGCGATGTGACCGTCGGGCCCGCCGCCGGTACCTGCCCGCGGACTGCTCGGATCCCGGCTGTGCGGACAGCCGAACTGGATCATGAAGTCCTTGATCACGCGGTGGAAGTGCAGCCCATCGTAGAACCCCGACTTCGCGAGGGTGATGAAGTTGCCCGCCGTGATCGGCATGGTTTCGGTGAAGAGCTCGATCTTGATGTCGCCGAGCGAGGTCTCGAGAGTCGCAGTAGGATTTGCCATGCCCGGCTGGTAACCGATCGACAGGCGGGGTCCAGCGCGCGACGATCGGGGTGGAGGAGCGCCACGTGACGCGGCACCTGCTGTTCGTCTGCAGCGGGAACATCACCCGATCCCCGATGGCGGCCGCGCTCGCCGAGCTGGAGGCCCTGCGCCGCGCGTTCGACGTCGACGTCGCCAGCGCGGGCACGCTCGGGATCGAGGGGCAGCCCGCGCATCCGCGCATGGTTGCGATCGCCCGCAGCCGAGGCCTCGACCTGACGCGCCACCGCAGCCGGGGGCTGACCGCGGACGCGCTGGCGTGGGCGGACCGCGTGGCGGTGATGGAGCCGGAGCACGCGAGCATCGCCAGCGAGCTGGCTCCGGAGTGCGCGGGCAAGCTGGTGCAGCTCGCCATGCTGGTGGGCGAGCCGCAGATCACGGACCCGACGGGGAGCTGGCTGGCGGGCCCCTACCGCGCCACGGCGGACAAGCTGCAGCGCGCCATCGTGCGCCTCGTCCAAGACGAGATCACGCGCCCGCGCAGGCCTTAGCTCCAGCGCCTGGCCCGCGACGTCGCGCTGGCCCGGAGGGCATCGGCTCCGTCTACCAGCCCGCGGGGCATGCAGAAGGGCCGGGGGCGGCGTGGGATTGGGGGATGCACCTCGTCCGCGAGATCGCCCTGCACCGCGGGCGCGAGATCTCGTACCTGCCGCGGGACCGCCGCGGGGCCGAGCTCCGTACGGCTGAACACCCCTTCCCAGGAGCTGGCCCTGGAACCCTGACGGCGTCAGCAGTAGTATCCGCCCGTCGGGAGGGTAGGGAAAATGTCGGACGGACACGCACTTCAGCTCAAGTCTTGGGTCGCCTTCGGGGGGGCCATCACCGGCCTCGCGGTCATCGCGGGCACCTACTTCGGCGTGCGCGCGGCAGAGGTCGATTGGGTGCTGCTCATCGCGCTCACCGTGCTCCAGATCGTCCTCTACATCGTGGCGGCGGTCGCGCAGAAGTCGTTCACCCAGGCGGGCACCTTCGCCGAGCTCATGCGCGGGCTGCTCGTGGGGATCAACGCCGGCGGCAACTTCGCGATCTGGTTCTGGATCTTCGATGCAGCCCTGGGCGACCCGATTCCCGGGCTCGTGCTCGGCGGCGTCACCGCGGTGTTCAACACCCTCACGGTGTTCCGCCCGCTCAGCCAGAACCAGTTCTTCCAGGGCATCCTCGGCTACATGAACTGGATCATGCCCATGAGCTGGGTCATCGTCGGCCTGGGCTTCGGGTTCACCTTCTTCTCGCTGTTGCTCGCCCTGTTCACCGGGTTCCAGGTCCGCTACCTGCGGCCCCAGGGCGTGAAGGTCGACTGGAAGACCGGCACCTTCTTCATGCGGGGCGGTCTGGTGTCCAACCTCAACCCGATCGACACCGCGTTCAACATGGGGAACTTCTCGTTCGTCGACAAGGACTCCACCACCCCCGAGGGCAGCGATGCCTGGCACGTGGAGCACGAGGCCGGCCACACGCTCAACCTCGCGTCCTTCGGGTGGGCCTTCCATCTGCTCGGCGCGCTCGACGAGATGGTGGTGCCCGGCCGCGGCATGAACGCCTACGCGGAGCGCCTGGCCGACAGCAACGATGCTGCCAGCAGGAGCCGGGCCGTCCACATCCCGATGTGGTCGTCGTACTGACGACGAGCGCCTCGCTCAGGCCGGCGCCACCAGATCCCGGACCACCCGCAGCAAGACCTCGAGGGGCGCAGGCTTCGGCACCATCTGCGCCACCCGATCGCCGAACAGGTCCAGCAGCACGTGATCCGTGCAGGCCGTGTGGCTGATCACCAGCGGCCGCTCGGCCAGCCGATCCAGCTCCTCGAGCAGCACCAGGCCGCCCAGGTGCTCCACGTTCTCCTGGTAGCGCTGCGCGCGAGGGCCCAGGATCCGCTGCGGGTGGTCGCCCAGCGGCACGAACAGATCCATCACCACCGCCCGGAACGGCCGCTCGTGGAGGAGCTCCACCGCCCGCTCCACCGAGTCCGCCACCACCACCGGCATCCCCAGGCTCTCCTCCAGGATCTCCGCCGCCAGCCGGACGTTCTCCGGCTCGTCGTCGACGAACAGCAGCCCTGGCTCCACCCCGCTCAGCGCCACTCCATCCGGTCGAAGTCCCAGACCCGCTTCACCCGCTCGTTCGGCTTCACGTCCACCTCGAAGAGCCGGCGGCGACCGTCTGCCGCCACCAGGCTGATCTCGTAACGGCCTGCGGGCAGCGCCTCCCGCACTGGCGCCTTGTCGATGAACCGACCCTCGATGTAGACCTCGGCCGCCTGCTTTGCGCCCACCACGAGCATGCCCTTCTCGACCTCGACCGCCGCGGGCCCCTCCATCGCCAGCTCCGACGCCGCCTGCACGACCGGCGCAGGCGCGGGGACCTCCGCCGGCGGCGCCGGCGCCGGGGGCGGCACCATGCGGCGCGCATCCAGCGGGGGGGCCCGCTCCTCCCCCGGCGCCCCCACGCCGGAGGGCCCCGCCGGCTCGTCGACCGCGCGGGCGGTCTGGACGGGAGCGGCCGCCGCCGCCTGCCGCTCCGCGACCTCCGGCGCCCCCGAGACCGCCGGCGCCTCCGCCGCCAGGCGGCCGACCAGCGCGAGGCCCACCGCCAGCATCACGCTCAGCACCACCACCGCGGCGCCCGCCCCCGCGAAGAACGCCAGGCTACCGAGAGACCGCCGCCGGCGCGGCGCGGTGGCCGTCTGGGT
>CAYMSU010000394.1:0-6234 GCA_964393165.1 uncultured Enterobacteriaceae bacterium | reverse complement strand
ACCGCGGCGAAGGCGAAGGCGCACCTCGACGCCCGGTTCCTCGCGAGGTGCCTGGGCGGCCTGACGGAGCCGGTCGAGGCGGAGATCCGTTCGGCGGGCGCGCAGATCGAGGGGGGCGAGGTGCTGCGGACCGAGTGAGCCGACGACGGAGTTCGCAAGCGGAGCCCGCTTGCGGGCGGAGCGCGCAGCGAGCGGAAGCCCGAAGGTCCGGCATCCCGGCCTGCAGGGCGAAGCCCGAAGGTCCGGCCCCCCGCTGGCGAGGTTTACGCCACGGCCACCGCGTAGCCCCCCCGCTCGAGGGCGTCGCCCGCGATCGCCGCGAACGCGGCGTGGTCCTCGGCCGTGAACACCTCGCGGTGGGCGCCGATCCGGGAGCCGTCCAGCGGGCCCATCCGCGCCACGTACCGCTCCACCAGACCCTCGGGCACGGGCTCGCCGAGCGCGCCGAAGATCCCCGCGAGGGTCTCGTGCGGACGCTCCACCAGCGCCTCGAAGGTGAGCTCGTGGTAGCTGTCGGGGTGCCGGGCGCCGAAGTCGCGGGCCCGCTCCACGCCGCGGGCCCAGCTCTGGGCGGCCTCCTCGATCGTGCGCGGGCCCCACGCCCGCGTCATCGACGACGCCGCGACGTCCCGGCCGTCGCGCACGATGTGCAGCAGGAGCATGTCCGGGAACAGGAAGCGCAAGCTGTCGGCCACGACCAGGTACATCGGGGTCTTGTTCACCCAGTGGGGCTTGCCGTCCGCCGCCGCGTGCTGCGCGAACAGGTCGCCCACGAAGGTCGACAGCGCTCGGCGGACGGGCAGCACGCGCAGATCCGCGAGGAGCTGCTCGGTCCGGGCCCGCGCCTGCTCGCCGGTGAACCGCACGTGGTGGGGGCCGTGCGCGAACCGCTCGTAGGGCCGCTTGTTGTCGGGCAGGTGGGGGAGCTCGGCCGCGAACGCGTGCATGATCTGTCGGATCCGGGCGTCGCGCTCCTCGGGTACGCCCTTGGCGAGCACCTGGAGGATCTGGAGCACGAAGTGCGTCTCGTAGATCGGCGACAGATCGGGGTGGAACCCCAGGAGATCGACGAGCAGCGTGGTTCCGGAGCGACCCATGCCGCCGATGAAGATCTGACGCATGCAAGCCTCCATGGCGCGTCTGGTCCTCCATCGGCAGCCACCGCGCTCCGGTGAGCCCTTCCGGCGGACTTCCGCGTCCTCCCTTGCTCCGCGACCGCCGCCACGGCAGGATCGGGCCGTGCAGGTCGCCACGGACGAGCTCCAGCGCAGCTTTCGACTCCACCGCCGTCTCGGCCGCGGCGGCTTCGGAGAGGTCTGGCTCGCGACGATGAGCCACGGCGGAGGCGGCATCGGCGTTCCGGTGGCCCTCAAGGTCCTCCGCGAGGACCTCACGCACGAAGACGAGGCGGTCCGCCGGCTGCGCGACGAGGCTCGGCTGCTGTCGCGGCTCGACCACCCGAACCTGCTCAAGGTGTTCGACCTCACCCACCTGCACGGCCGCGCCTGCCTGGTCTCCGAGTACGTCGACGGTCAGGACCTCGCCCAGTGCCTGCAGGGCGACGATCCGCTGCCTCTGCGGGCCCTCCTCCAGGTGCTGGCGGACGTGACGGCGGGGCTCGAGGCGGCCTGGTCCGCGAGGGTCCCGGGTCACGCCGAGCCGGCCCGGGTCGTGCACCGGGACGTGAAGCCGTCGAACATCCGGATCGGGCGCGATGGCGTGGTCAAGCTCCTCGACTTCGGGATCGCCCGCACCGACGAGCTCACCCGCGAGGCGCACACCCGCAGCGACGTGATGATCGGCAGCCCGCGGTACATGGCCCCCGAGCGGTTCACCTCGGTCAGCCCCGAGCCGGCGTCGGATCTGTACAGCCTGGGCGTGATCCTGTGGGAGGGGGTGAGCCGGCGGCGCATGGTCGACGGACCGATCACGGTGCAGGCCTCCTTCGCGATCGACCGCGGGCGCCACCATCGCTTCGTCCAGCAGCGCCTGAGCGGGCTCGACGAGGCGGTCCCGGCCCCGATCGTGGGGCTGATCACGGATCTGCTGCGCTTCCACCCGGCGGAGCGGCCCACCCACGAGGCGATGATCGCGCGGTGCTGGGAGCTGGCGGCGCTCCTGGAGGAGCAGGAGACGCTGCCGAGCTGGATCCGCCGGCGGGAGTGGCCGAAGGCTGCCGCCGAAGACGCCGAGGACCGCGTGCGGAGCCCGTTCGGGCCGGTCACGAGCACGACGTTCCACGGGGTGCGGTATCGCGCCGCCCGGCGGGCGGCGGGGGGCCGGAGGTGGGGGTGGCCGGTCGCGGCGGTCGCGGCCATCGGGCTCGCGGTCGCGGCTGGGGTGCTGTGGACCCCCAAGCCCCAGCCCGTGCCCGTGCCCGAGCCCGAGCCCATGCCCGTGCTCACGCCCACGCCCACGCCCACGTCCAAGCCCGACCCCGCGCCCCAGCCCGTGCCCGACCTCACGCCCACGCCCACGCCCGTCCCCACGGCCCAGTCCGTGCCCGACCCCACGCCCACGCCCGCGCCCACGCCCACGCCCACGCCCCAGCCCGCGCCGGCCACCGTCGCCACCGCCGCGCGGCCGGCCCAGGCCGCTCCCGGCGGCTGTGTGCCGAACGAGCGGATGGGCTGCGTGCGGGCCGGCCGCGACGCGGTGGTCCTGCGCCGAGGCGACACCGTTCACCGCGTGGCCCCCGGCCGCACCATCGCGCTCGCCGTGGGCCGATGGACCTACAGGGGAGATTGGGGGTCTCGCCCGCTGAAGTCGGTCGACGTTGCGCCCGATGCAACCCTCGTGATCAAGTGCGACTCCGACCTGTGGAGCTGCTCGGTCGACGCGCCGCCGTAAGATGCGCGAAGGCGCTCCCGTTGTGCGGCGCCCGGAGGCCCCCATGGAGAACCAGCTGAGCCAGCTGGACAACCTGCACCCCGCGATTCGCCCCGCGCTGCCCGTCGTCGCGGTCGGCGGCGTGATGCTGGTGGCCATCTGGCTGTGCGTGGGCTTCCCCTGCTTCTGGACGGGCCTGCAGTACGGGGTGTGGCGCAACCGCTGCCCCGCCACCGACCTGCGCCTCGACGTGGTGGTCGACGCGCGGAACGTCGTCCGCGGGCAGGAGGGGGGGCGCCTGTTCGTGTCCCCCACCGCGCGCTGGCTGACGTCCCGCCGGCGCGGGGCGGCCGTGCAGTCGGCCGAGCTGCACCGGGGCTACGGGCTCTCCGCGCAGCTGCGCGGGCCCGACGGCGAGATCGTCGAGGGGGTCCGGCTCGGCGCGCTCGAGTCCGACCACCGCACCCGCAGCGCCTCGCTGTTCGTGCCCGAGGTACCCGACGACGACTACGTGCTCGAGGTCACGGTCGACGCAGGGTTCGAGGAGGCGGAGGTCGCGCTCGAGCTGCCGCTGTTCGCGCCCGCGCTCACCCACGTCATGACGGATCGGCCGCTGTACAAGCCCGGCCAGGAGGTGCTCCTCCGCGCGGTGGTGTTCGACCGCCGCGACCACTCGCCGATCGGCGAGCGGCCGGGGAGCTTCCGCATCCTCGACCCCTCGGGGCAGGAGATCCTGCTCGAGCGCGTGCGGGCCGACGACTGGGGGGTGGCCGCCACCTCGCTCCCGCTCGACGCCCGGGCCCCGGTCGGGACCTGGCAGGCCATCTACACCTCAGGCGACGCGGTCGACGAGATCACCTTCGACGTCCGGCCCTTCCAGCTGCCGCGCCTCAACGTGACCGTGAGCCCGTCGCAGGCGTGGTTCGCGGCGGGAGACGAGGTCGTGTTCAGCGGCCGGGCCGT
The DNA here is from genome assembly GCA_964393165.1 of uncultured Enterobacteriaceae bacterium. Lineage (GTDB taxonomy): Bacteria > Myxococcota_A > UBA796 > UBA796 > DRPG01. The sequence continues at coordinate 2,442 of CAYMSU010000394.1, read as the reverse complement.
CTACCAGTCGGGGGCGCCGGTCGGCCGCGCGCCGGTGCGGCTGCGCCTCGCGCCCCAGGAGGGCCGCTGGCCGCTCCCGCTCGACTGGGAGGGGGAGCTGACCACCCGCACGCGCGCCGACGGCACCTTCGAGATCGACCTCGGGCCGGTGCCCGACGACCTGATGGACCGCACCCGGTTCTCGGTGGTCGCCGAGGTAACGAGCGACAGCGGCGCGTCGGTGGTCGGCCGCGGAAGCCTCGTGGTCTCCCCCCAGTCGCTGTACGTGCAGGCGCTCACCGAGCTCGAGGACGGGCTCGTGGCCGACTACAACAACCGGGCCTGGCTGAGGGTCGCGACCCCCGACGGGCGCCCGCTGCGCGACGCGGCGATCACGGTGCGGCCCGCGCTCGACCCGCGGGCCCCGCCGATCGAGGCGCTGACCGACGCCGACGGCGTCGCGGCGATCCAGATCGATCCCGGGGATCCGGTGACCGTGGTCGAGCCGGCGCCGCCGGCCCGGATCCGGCCGTTCCTCCCCGACGAGCCCCGCCTCGTCTTCGCGAGGGCCGCGGGGCCGGGCACCGCGCTCGGGCTCGAGGACCGGCGGGGCCTCGATCGGCTCACGGGCGCGATCGGCCGCTGCGGCGAGTACGCCATCGGCAACACCGAGGTCACCGTGGGCGTGCAGGTGTCGAGCTTCGGCACGGTCCGCCGGGTGGTCGGCGACGACGGGCGGCTCGCCGAGTGTGTGCAGGGGGTCATGCGGCGGGCGAGGTTCGCCCGGGGCGATCCGCGGGTGCTGCAGATCCGCTGGATGGTGCCGGACTCGCGGGAGCCGTGGCTGCGGTGGGAGCACGCCGTGGGCTTCGGCAAGGAGCTCGTGTCGGGCGCGATCGCGGAGGCCTCGCGGGGGGCCCGGCGGTGCCTGCAGCGCGGGCAGGGCCGCGACGGCGCGCGCCCGCTCACCGTGCAGTGGTACGTCCGCGAGGGCTCCCGCCGCGTGGACCTGAGCGTGCAGCGCGGCAAGAACACGGGCCTGTCGGGCTACACGATGTACTGCCTGGCGTCGGCGCTGCGGAGCCTTCGGCTCGACGAGGCGGCCGACGTCACGAGCCTCGGGGAGTCGTGGGCCACGCTGGTGATCCCGCGTCCGCCCGGCGAGGCGGCGCCCGAGCCGACCACCCGCACGGCCTACGAGCTGCAGGTACAGGCCCACGGGCTCGGCACCGACCAGGTCCGGCTGGGCGAGGGCACGGTGGTCGTGCCGCCGGGCTCGATCCCGCCGCTGCGGCTCCGGGCCACCCCGTCGCTCGCGCGGGCCGGTGATCAGGTCGTGGTCGACGTGCTGCGCGGCCCCCAGTACCCCGGGGATCTGCCGGAGACGCTGCGCCTGATGGAGGGCACGGTCGAGGTGCTGGAGTCCGACGTCGAGGGCAACTCGGCCACGTTCACGATCCCCGAGGGGGTCGACGGGTTCCTCCACGTGGACTTCGCCGGCGCGCGCACGGTGGTGTTCGTGCAGCGGCGCGACACGCTGTCGGTGCGGCTGGACACGCCGCAGGCGGCGGTGCGGCCGGGGGGCACCCTGCCGCTGACGGTCACCACGCTCGGCGGGAACGACCCGCGGCCGGCGGCGGTGGGCCTGGTGGGCGTGGACCAGGCGCTCGGCCAGCTGGGGCCGCTGCTCGGGCCCGACGCGTACGGGCGGGTCACGGTGCGCGCGAAGGCCGAGGCGCCGGCCTTCGGCACGTCGGCGCTCAGCCCCACGGCGCTCGCGCTGGGGCAGATCTCCGGCGAGAATGCAGCCCAGGCGGCGCTGCTCGGGGTCTCCGAGCTGCCGCTCGACGCCGCCGGCGACCGCGCCACGCACGGCTCCGCGACGGCGCTGGCGGACACGGAGCAGGCCACGGTCGACGCCTTCTACCGGGCGCTCGAGGCCACGATCGCGCAGGTGCGCACCTGGGAGGAGACCGCGGCGGAGGGGGAGCTGCTCACCCCGCCGTTGATGGTGGAGCTCTACCGCGAGGCGCTGGCCGAGCTGCGCAAGGCGGGGGCGCCGGCGCACGACGGGTTCGGGCGCGAGCTGAAGCTGCCCCTGGTGCCCCCGGATCTGCTCGAGCAGCTGGACCCCCGCCAGGTGGTGGCCGACGCCACCCGGCTCCCGGAGGACGTCGTGAGCTTCGTCCGCTACGTCGACGAGGAGGTGGCCCCATGAGGCGCACCCTTCCGCTGCTGTCGCTGCTCGCCGGGATCGGCTGCGGCATGTCCACGCTCGAGGCCTCTCTCGACGAGGTCCCGGACCGCTTCACCAAGGCGACCATGCCCGAGGAGAGGGCGGTGTACGCGCTCGAGGAGGCGGCGGCGGACGAGGCGGACGCGATCGACGGGGAGGGCCTGGCCGGCCTGGCTATTGAACGCGCGTTCGGCGCCGCGGGCCGCGGCCTCGGCGGCGGCGCGCCG
>CAYMSU010000393.1:0-6247 GCA_964393165.1 uncultured Enterobacteriaceae bacterium | reverse complement strand
GAGCCCGACGACGCGCTGGACCTGTTCACGTGGACGGTCCGGCGGAGCCGCCCCGACTTCGACCCCGACCAAGAGGGGCGGAGCTCGCTGCTTCGCCTCATGGAGGCGCTCGAGGGGCTGCCGCTCGCGATCGAGCTCGCGGCCGCGCGGTGGGATCTCCTGGGCACCGAGGCGCTGCTGGAGCGGCTTGCGCAGCCGCTGACGGTGCTCACCCAGCCGCGCCCGGCGGATCCTCGCCATGCCACCCTGCGGCAGGCGATCGCGTGGTCGTGGGAGCTGCTCGATCCGCCGGCTCGCGCCGCCCTGGTGGCAGTCGCGACGTTCGCGCAGGACTTCCGAGCGGCCGACGCCGAGGCGCTGGTCGGCACGGAGGCCCTCGACCAGCTCGAGGTCCTGCGCGACAGTGCCCTGGTGCAGGTCCCGACCCCGGGTTGGTTCCAGCTGCTCGCCAGCGTGCGGGCGTTCGCGCGCGAGCAAGCCACCGACGCGCAGCTCGAGGCCTCAAAGGCGGCCCACGCGGCGTGGTGCCTGGCCCGGCACCCCGATCCGGAGCGGGCGGCGGTGCGCGCACAGGCGCGCGCCGATCTCGAGTCCGCGGCCCGCTTCCTGGTCGAGCGGTCGGACCCGCGGGCCGGGACCGCCCTGCTCCTGCTGGGAGAAGCGGCTCCGGGCCACCACGTGCCGCTGCTCGACGCGGCGGTCGCCCAGCTCGACGACCCGATGGTGCGCCGCGCGCGCGGGCGAGCGCTGCGCCTGCAGGGCCGGCTCGACGAGGCCGCGGCGGACTTCGAAGCCGGGCTCCAGGGGGCCTCGGAGGTGGCCGTGCGCGCGCTGCTCCTCCGCGAGCTCGGCGTCCTGCACCACGTGCGGGGGCACCTCGAGGCGGCCGAGCAGCACTACGAGCAGGCCCTGACCGCGGCTGAGGAGGCGGGCGACCTGCGGTCGAAGGCGGTCACCATCGGCAACCTCGGTGCCATCGACCACGATCTCGGGCGGTTCGAGCGCGCCGAGGTGCGCTACACCCAGGCCCTGGCCGGGCTCCGGCAGGTCGGTGACCGGCGCACCGAGGCCACGTTCCTCGCGAACCAGGCGGTCCTGCGCCAGGAGCAGGGGCAGCTGCCGCAGGCGGAGGCGGCCTACCGGGGGGCGCTCGCGCTCCACGAGGCCGAGGGAGACGCCCGCATGCAGGCGATCACGCTCGGCAACCTGGGCCTGCTGCTCCACGAGCTGGGTCGGCTGCCCCAGGCGCGGGAGCAGCACGAGCAGGCGTGGGTAGCGCTCGCAGAGATTCCCGACCGCAAGAGCCAGGCGCTGTGCCTTGCTCGCCTCGCCGCAGTGGAGGCGTCGCTGCAGGACCCCGCGGCGGCGCACACCCACCTCCTCGAGGCGGCGAGCCATGCCGCGCGGTCGGGCGACGAAGGTGTGGCCGCGGTCGTGGAGCTGTTCGGGGCGTTCGTGGACCAGGCCGAGGGCCGGGTCGACGAGGTGCTGCGCCGCCTCGACGAGGCCCGGGAGCCGGTGCGCCACTCCGGAGACGCCCGGGTGGCGATGCGCGTGCTGCAGAGCACGGTCAACGACCCGCGCTCGGTCCTCGAGTACGGGAGTGACTGGTTCGTGCCCCCCCGCGGGGAGCGGGCAGACCTCGGCCGGCACGCCTCTCTGCGCCGGATGTTCCGCGCCCTGGTGGAGCAGCGCACGTCGTCGTCGTCGGCGTGCCTCACGATCGCCGAGCTGTTCGAGGCGGGCTGGCCGGGGGAGCGCATCGCCCCGGACTCGATGCGCAACCGTGTGCACGTGAACCTCGCCAAGCTGCGCAACCTCGGGCTGAAGCCGATCCTGCTGCGCACGGAGGAGGGCTACGCGCTGGACCCCGCGGTGCCCGTCCGCGAGGCCTGATCCTCCCCGTGCTCCGCGGACGGCACGGGCTCCGCGGAGAGGGAGTCGTAGAACCGCCGCAGCGCGGCGGCGAGTCGGTGCGGGCTCTCGATGTGCGGGCAGTGCCCGACGCCCAAAAGGAGCTCGAGGCGCCCTGCGGGCAGCAGCTCGGCGAGGCGCTCGGCGAGCGGGACCGGGAACAGCGTGTCGCGATCCCCCCACAGCACGAGGGTGGGGGCGCGGATGTCGGCGGGCTCGACGGCGGCCTCCCAGTCAGGCCCCCGGGCGGCGGCGGCGGTGGCCTTGAGGTCCTCGGCGATCCGCGCGAACCAGTCGGCCTGGCTCGCGTACGCCCGGTACAGGTGGGCGTCGACCAGGCCGGGGATCTGCACCGGGGTCGCGAACAGCCGGCCGATCAGCGTGTCGTAGTCCTTGCGAGACCGGACCTCGAACAGGGTGTCGCCCCCGCGGAACTCGTCGACCAGCGACGGCACGTGGTGCACGTCGAGCCCTGCGGTGTTCAGCGCGACGACCGACCGGACGCGGCCGGGCACGGTGGCCGCGACAGTCAGGGCAGCCACGCCGCCGAGCGAGTTCCCCGCGATGTGTACGGGCTCCGAGACCGCCTCCATCACGAAGCGGGTGGCCCACTCGCCGAACGCCTGCATGGTGTACTGCTCGTCGGGGTCGATCCAGCCGAGGCCGAAGCCGGGGAGCGCCGGCGCCACGATGCGGTAGTCGGCTGCGAGGTGGCGCGCGCTCCGCAGGAAGCTGTCCGGCTCGTCGCTGAACCCGTGCAGCCACACGATCGTGCCGCGCCGGGGCTCCCCCAGATCGAGCCAGGGGGTGCGCCGCCCCTCGGGATCCCGGTGGACGCGCTGGGTCACGCCGAGGCGCAGTCGCAGCGCGCGCTTCGCTCCGCCGAGCAGGAGGCCGCCGGCCCATGCCCGCAGGTCTTCGTAGGTCGTCATGGCAAGGACATAGCCTTCGCCTCGCCAGGTCGGAGCCTCCGGTGCAGGCGCGCGCGCCGAGGGTGCTCGCGCCACCCGGCGAGGTCTCGGCGTCGGATCTCCTCGAGCCTGGTGAGGAGATCGCGGCGGGTCACCGGGTGCCGGGGGTCGAAGCGGCCGGCCTCCAGCTCGGCCGCGAGCTCGGCCTCCAGGAGCGCGTCGGCCTGCTGAGCGACCCTCCGGAACGCCAGCGCGGCCACGAGGAATCGCGGCGGCACCCCGCGTGAGACGAGGTGAGCGAGCGCCAGGCCGAGGATCGGGGTCTGCCGCAGGGGGTGCCCGACGGCGACCAAGAGCCGCTCGGCGAGCCGCGGGCGCAGCGTGTAGCCCTTGTCGGCCATCCACGACAGCAGTGCCTCCACGACCGCGTCGTGGCGCCGGAGGAGGAGCAGCGCGTCGGGGTCGCGCCACTCCGCGATCAGGTCGAAGCGCGGGTCGAAGAGCAGGTCTGCCGGGGTGGAGGTGCCCTGGGTGCGCACGCCGAGGGCATCGAACAGCCCCGGTGCCCCGAACCGCGACAGCGTGAGCGGCACCGTGGAGGGCTCGCCGATCAACCGGCCGTAGGCCCACCGCGCGATCTCCGAGCAGAACAGCCGGTCGTGGTTCTCGCTGTCGAACTCGGCGTCGTACAGGATCGGGGGACCGTGCCGGATCCGGCGGAACGCGGCCCGGGCCGCCCGGCGGGCGAGCTCCGGGTCGCGGTGGCGCAGCACGACCGCACGACCCTGGCCATCGGCGAGGAACGCCTCGAGCGGCCGGACCGACGCGCCCCGCTCGAGGTAGGCCTCCACGACCCAGACCTCGCCGTCGTCGGCCACGTGCACGAGCGCGTTGTGGCTGAACTGGCTGTGGAACTCGCTGAGGTGGGCGATCGCAGCGGAGTGCAGGGCGAGCCCCCGCGACACGATCATGTCTCCGGGCCGAAAGTCCGTGGGACGACCCTGGAACGGGGCGCCGGCGGACAGCCAGGGCTCTGGCCGTGAAGCGGGGGGCAGCGCCTCGAGGAGGTGGTCGGCGAGGTAGCGCGCGGCATGATCGGCCCGGCGGTACGCGATCACGCAGGCTTCGTTCAGCTGATCGACCTGGTAGAGCCCCTGGATCGCGCGGTGCAGGTCGACCCGCGCGGCGAACAGCTCCTGCACGGTGTCTGCTCCTCCGCGAGACACGTCGTCCCAGTCGACCTCGTCGGGCCGGAGCGCCTCGAGGTCGTCGTAGATGCGGCGGAGCCAGGGGGCATACCGGTCCGCGGGCAGCCCCTCGGCGAGGAGGGACCGGACGCGTGCGATCTCGGCGGACAGCGACACCACGCTGCACTCTACTGCGATCTCGGCTCGTCCCGCGATGGCGCGCGGAGGCCCGCCCGCCGGTGGTAGGGTGGCGGTCGTGGCCAGGTTCAATCCCATCTTTCTGTCCGCCCTGCTCCCCGCCTGTGGCGGCTCGGCTCCGGAGGCGCAGCCTCCGCCGGCAGCCGAGATCACGCCGCGGCCGGTGGTCCTGCATCGCCTGAACCGCACCGAGTACGACCGCACGGTGCACGATCTCCTGGGCACGGACCTGCGGCTCGCCGAGGGCTTCCCCGAGGACGATCGCACCGCCGGGTTCGACAACATCGCCACCAACCTCACCGTCTCGGAGCTGCACGTCGCGGCGTGGCTCGAGGCGGCCGAGCAGCTCGCCGACGAAGCGCTCGGGCTGACCGGCGCCACCGTGCAGCGGGTGGAGGCGGAGGCTCCCCAGGTGTCGTTCGACGAGGGCTTCCTCGACAGCACCGGGCTGCGCATGCAGCCCCGGGGATCCGCGGAGCTTTCGCTCGAGGTCGAGACCGGCACCTACCTGGTGGCCGTGCGGGCAGCGGCCTACGCCGCTCCCCAGGACGTCGTCCTCGAGGTGGCGGGGGAGGTCGTCGAGGGCACCGTGCGCGCCGCCGACGCCGAGGCGCCCGAGGTCCTGACCTGGGAGGTACAGCTCGACGAAGAGGTCGTCGACCTCCGCTTGTCCCGTGCGCCCGAGGCGGACGGCGATCTCGCCCTGGACTGGTTCGAGGTCGTCGGGCCGGTGGCCCCCTTGGCCGACGCCCTGGCGGGCTGCGACGTGGGGGCCGAGGGTGCGTCGGCGTGCGGCCGGCGCACGCTCGAGGCGCTCGCCGAGCGGGCCTGGCGGCGCCCCCTGGCGGATCTGCAGCGCAGCCGCCTGCATGCGCTCGTCGAGGAGCTGGTGGCGGAGGAGCCGTACCGCCAGGCACTGGCCTACGGGGTGATGGCGGTGCTGACGTCCCCGTCGTTCCTCTACCGGGTGGAGCCCGTGCCCGAGCCGGGGTCTGCGGAGCCTCAGCCGCTCGACGACTGGGCGGTCGCGAGCCGGCTGTCGTACTTCCTCTGGTCGAGCATGCCCGACCAGGCGCTCTTCGACGCCGCGTCCGCAGGGGAGCTGCAGACCCCCGAGGGGGTGGCGCGGCAGGCCCTGCGCATGCTGGCCGACGAGCGAGCGAGCGCCCTCGTCGAGCACTTCGGGGGGCAGTGGCTGTACATGCGGGGCATCGACAGCGCGGTCAAGGCCCCCGAGCGGTTCCCGCACCTCGACGACGCCCTCCGGGCGTCCATGAGGGAGGAGATGCGGAGGTTCTTCGCCTCGTTCGTGCACTCGGAGCGGGATCTGCGCGAGCTCCTGACGGCGCCCGGCAGCCCCGTCGACGCTTCCCTTGCCGCGCACTACGGCGTGCCCGGGGCCCTGCCTCGGGGTCGCGCGTGGGCGGAGGTCGACCTGGCGTCCCTCGACCGCGGGGGCCTGCTTGGCCAGGCGGGGTGGCTGACCGTGGTGAGTCACCCCGCGCGGACCTCGCCGGTGCTGCGGGGGAAGTTCGTCCTGGAGCAGCTGCTGTGCGCGGAGCCGCCGGCGCCGCCCCCGGGCGTCGATGCGCTGGAGCTCCGCTCGGGCGACAGCCAGCGGGAGCAGCTCGAGGCCCACCGCGCCGACGATCGCTGCAGGGGCTGCCACGAGGTCATGGACGAGCTCGGCTTCGCGCTCGAGCACTTCGATCCGGTCGGCGCCTACCGGGAGAGCGACGAGTGGGGGCTCGTCGACGCCTCTGCGCGCTTGCCGGACGGCCCCTCGTTCTACGGCGCGAGGGAGCTCGGGGCGTGGGTGGCGGCGGATCCCCGGTTCCCCCGGTGCGTCGCCGAGCAGCTGCTCACCTACGCCCTCGGCAGGGTGCCGACGTCCGCCGACGCGGCCGCGCTCGACGAGATCTCCCGCAAGTTCGCGGCCGACGGCACCTTCGCGTCGCTCGTCGTCACGATCGTCGAGAGCCCGGTCTGGTCAGCCAGCAGGTCGTCCAGCCGGCCGTTCATCTCGGACAGGGTGTC
>CAYMSU010000392.1:0-6268 GCA_964393165.1 uncultured Enterobacteriaceae bacterium | reverse complement strand
ATCATGCCGAGCAACCTCGGCCGCGGCTATGTCCTGCGCCGCGTGCTGCGTCGGGCCGTCCGGTTCGGCTACCAGCAGGGGCTCCACGCGCCGTTCCTCCATGAGGTCACGAGCGTCGTCCTCGACCGCATGGCGGGGGCCTACCCGGAGCTCGCGGACCGGCGGGCCTTCGTGCAGGAGGTGGTGCACGGCGAGGAGGAGCGGTTCTACCGCACGCTCGGCCGCGGCATGAAGCTCCTCGAGGAAGTGCTCGACGGGCTCGAGGGGGGCGCGGAGCGCGTCGTCGACGGTCGGGTCGCGTTCAAGCTGTACGACACGTACGGGTTCCCTCTGGATCTCACGGAGATGATCGCCGCCGATCGGGAGGTCGGGGTCGACGAGGCGGGCTTCGCCGAGGCGATGGAGGAGCAGCGCACCCGCGCCAAGGAGGGCGGCTTTCGCTCTGGCGAGGCCTCGGTCGGGGAGCTGTGGCAGACGCTGGGCCGCGAGCACGGCGAGACCACGTTCACCGGCTACGATCGCACAGAGGACGTGGGCACGGTCCTCGCGGTCGTTCGCCGCGACGAGACCCCCGCCGAGCCCCCCGCCGAGGAGGAAGGCGCCGAGCCCGTCGTCGAGTGGGTCTCGGCGGATCGGCTCGAGCCCGGGGAGCGCGGGATCATCGTCGTCGACCGCACCCCGTTCTACGCCGAGAGCGGGGGCCAGGTCGGCGACGCGGGCACGCTGGGCGGCTTCGAGGTGGCCGACACCACGAAGGCCGCCGGCCTGCACCTTCACCACGGCACCGCGCGTGGCGCCGTCGCCGTGGGCGACGCGGTCGAGGCCGCGGTCGAGGCCGGGCGCAGGGACCGCACCCGCCGCAACCACACCGGCACCCACCTGCTCCACGCCGCGCTGCGGGCGGTGCTCGGGGAGCACGTCACGCAGAAGGGCTCACTCGTGGGCCCCGATCGGCTGCGGTTCGACTTCGCCCACCCCAAGCCGATGACCGACGAGGAGATCGTGCACGTGGAGCGCCTGGTCAACGGCGAGATCCTGGCCAACAAGCCGCTCGACACGTCCGTGCAGGATCTGGAGGAGGCCATGGCCCGAGGCGCGATGGCCCTGTTCGGGGAGAAGTACGACGCGCAGGTCCGGGTGGTGGCGATCCCGGGGTTCTCGGTGGAGCTGTGCGGGGGCACGCACTGCAGCCGCACGGGGGACATCGGACTGCTGCGGATCGTCAGCGAGACGGGGGTGGCCTCGGGGGTCCGCCGGATCGAGGCCCAGACCGGCACAGGGGCCTGGAAGGTCATCGGCGAAGAGCACCAGCAGCTGCTCGACGTGGCGCGGTCGCTCAAGATCGAGCCGGCGCGGGTGCCCGAGACGGTGCAGCGGCTGCAGGAAGACCGCAGGGCTCTGGAGCGACGGATCGCGGAGCTCGAGCGGGAGATGGCGAAGGCCGCCGCCAGCGACCTCGTCGGCCAGGCGCAGGACGTCGAGGGGGTGAAGGTCCTGGCCGCCCAGTTCGACGGCGACCTGAAGGAGCAGGCGGACCGGCTCCGCGACCAGCTGGGCAGTAGCCTCGTGGTGCTGTTCTCGGCAGCCGGGGGCAAGGTGCGGGTGGTCGCCGCGGCCACGAACGACGTGGCCGGCGACAAGGTCCACGCGGGCAACGTGCTGCGCGAGATCGCCCCGCTGATCGGAGGCAAGGGGGGCGGCCGCCCGAACATGGCGCAGGGCGGGGGCTCCGATCCGAGCGGAATCGGCGCCGCCGTCGACCGCGTCTACAGCTTCGTGCGCGACTCGCTCACATCGTGATGCCGCCGTCCACGTCGATGCAGCGGCCGGTGAAGTAGTCGCACTCCACGATGAACTTCACCGCGAGGAACACCTCCTCGGGGCTCGCGGCGCGGCGGAGGGGCACCGCCTTGAGCATGCCCTCGAGCACCTCGGGCCGCATGCCCTGCAGGATGGGGGTGTCGACGAAGCCGGGAGCGATGGCGCCCACGCGCACGCCGTAGCGGGCGAGCTCCGAGGCCCACAGGCGCGTGTCGGCCACGAGCCCCGCCTTGGCCGCGGAGTAGTTCGACTGGCCGGGGTTGCCGTGGCGCGCGACCGAGCTGATGTTCACGATGACCGAGGGCTTCGTGCCGGTCTCGATCATCTTCGCGGCGAACTCGCGGGTGCACAGGAAGGGGCCCGTGAGGTCCACCTCGATGACCGCGTTCCACTTGTCGAGCGACATCTTCTTGATCTCGCCCGTCTCCTTGTCCTTCTTGACGAGCAGGCCGTCGCGGAAGATCCCTGCGTTGTTCACGAGGCCGTTGAGGCCCCCCATCGCCTCCTCGGCGGCGCCGATCATGGCGACGACCTCGTCTTCCTTGGCCACGTTGGTCGCGTGGGCGTGGATGGCGCCGGGAAGCTCCGCCGCCTCCGCGACCACGGCCGCCATCTTCTCCTCGTCGAGATCCGCGATGGTGACCGTGGCCCCCTCTCGCGCGAGCCCGAGGGCGAAGGCGCGGCCCATCCCGCTCGCGCCGCCGGTCACGATGGCCTTCAGGTCGGTCAACTTCATGGTGTCTGATCCCCAGCGTGGTGGTGTGGCCCCCGGAAGTAACCGGTACGGCTTGTCGATCGGAGCGTGGTGCGTATCGATCGCTCGGCCCCGGAGGCGCCGTGTCCGACGCAAGCCCGTCCCCCGAGCTCCCGACCGTCAGCTTCTCGTCCTTCATCGTGTCGCTCGCGACCTCCGCGATGACGCACCTCGGCGAGGGGCCTGGGTCGACCTCGGTCGATCTCCCGCTCGCCAAGCAGACCATCGACCTGCTCGGCCTGCTGAAGGACAAGACCGCGGGCAACCTCGACGACGAGGAGCGCAAGCTGCTCGAGGCCGTGCTCTACGAGACGCGGATGAAGTACATGGAGAAGTCGGGCGGGCAGTCCCCCGACGCGTCCGACCCTTCCGGGTGAGGCGCTGGCCCGGCCCCGAGGTCGGGATAGGCTCGTCGTCGTGACGAACCTCCTCCTCAGTGTTCTCCTGCTCATCTTCGCCGCCACCGGCCCCGAGGCCGTTGCGGCGCCCGGCGGCGGCCGCAGCGCCGTGGAGCTGTACGATCTCGGCCTGCGGCAGATGCGGCGCGGCAACTACACGAAGGCGCTCGAGTCGTTCAACCGCGTGCGGAACTACCACCGGGACGACCCGGTGTCCGTCCAGGCCCAGCTCGCGATCGCAGAGCTCCACTTCAAGAAGAAGGACTTCGAGGCCGCCCGCTACGCCTACGAGGAGTTCGCCGCGCTGCACCCCCGGCACAAGGACCTCGACCTCGTGGTCTACCGGATGGGCCTCTCGATCTACAAGCGAGCATCGAAGTTCGCGGGGCGCGACCAGACCGCCACCCGGTCCGCCGTGAACGTATGGACGGGCTTCGACAGCCGGTTCCCGAAGTCGGACTACCTCCCCGAGGTGACCAAGCTCCTCGGCCGGGCGCGCGACCGACTGGCCAACAAGGAGCTCTGGGTCGCGCGGTTCTACGCCCGCAAGGAGTCCTGGGGCGCGGTGCGCGGTCGCTCCACCTACATGCTCCGCCGCTACCCCGACGCGTCGAACGCACCGCTGGCGATGGCGCTGCAGGGCGAGGCTCTGCACTCCTGGGGGTTCACCGAGGAGGCGGCCCGGGTGCAGGAGCGCCTCGCCGAGGTGGCGCCGGGCTCCGCCGCGCTGCGCTCGCTGAACCGGGCGATGTCCGAGCCGCCGGGAAGCCCTCCCGACGAGAAGGTGTTCATTCGGCCGTACCGCATCCGCGGCGCGCTCCCGCCGCCCTCGCGCGGCACCCAGTAGGGCTCGCGAGCGACACCGCCGAGCGGCAGAACGACAGGTGTGAGGCATCGACCAGTTGACTTCGACTCGCGTTCACGGCTAAATCTGCGCTGATCTGACCAGATCGGTGCCCGATCGGGCCCCGCGTGTGCTTTTCTTCGTGTGTGTGGAGGCAAGAGATGATGCGCAGCGTTCTTCTTCTCGGGGCGGCCCTCTTCGTCGGGTGCTCGGGCGATACCGATGGGGATGATGGAGACGGCGCCGGGCCCACCGGCGACACCGGCGGTGAGCCGACGTGCGGCAACCTGATCGCGAGCACGTTCCCGGCCAACGAGGCCGACGATGTCTACTACCGGTCGGCCATCCGGGTCACCCTGCAGGAGGCGGACGCCACAGCGTCGCTCAGCCTCGCCACGGCCTCTGACGGGGCCGAGGTCTCCGGCAAATCCGAGGTCGACGAGAAGGTCGTGACGTTCACGCCCGATGCGCCGCTCGCGCCGAGCACCGAGTACACGCTCACGGTCGCCTGGGAGTGTGGCCCCGCCGAGCTCACCTGGACCACGAGCGATGTCGGCGCCCCCCTTGGCGACGAAGACGTCGTGGGCCGGGTCTATGACCTCGACCTGGCCGGCGGCGAGTGGACCGAGCCGCCGGGAGTCGGCGCGGCCCTGGCGAGCTTCGCCGAGACCGTCGAGGTCCTGGTGAGCCCGATCCAGGTCGATACCCAGATCTCGTTCCGCGGCGGGCTGGGCACGGGTAGCGACGAGCAGGACATCTGCGAGCCGACCTTCGACCTCGCAGGCGCGGACTTCGAGGATCCGTTCTTCGATCTCACCTCCCCCCTGCTCAACCTCGTGATCGCGGGCGTCGAGGTGGGCGTCGAGGACCTCGAGCTCTCGGGGGCGTTCGCGCCCGACGGGACGTCCATCGAGGGAGCTATCCTCAGCGGCACGGTCGACACCCGGCCGCTCGTGCCGGTGATCGCTCCGGGCGGGAAGGACACCGCCGTCTGTGAGCTCACGGCGCAGCTCGGGGTCGACTGCCAGCCGTGCGCCGGCAACGCCGAGGAGACCTTCTGCCTGTCGCTCCGGATCGAGGACATCCTCGCCGAGGAGATCGACACGGACCTGGTGGAGCGCACCCCCGAGGAGATCACCAAGGACAAGCGCTGCAAGCCGCAGGGCTGATCCTTTGGGCCCCCCGGCCTCGGCCGGGGCCGGCAAGAAATCACAGTACCCCTTGCCTCTGGGCGGGCCACCCGAGCAAGATGATCGGGTGCCCGCCAGCACTGTCTCCTCTGGGCGATATCGGGAGTACTCATGAGAGCTGTGTGGTCGATCGTCTTCTTCTTGGCGGCGTGTGCGGGGGCGCCCGATGGCGGCGGGCGCGGCGATGGCGATGCGGGGCCGACCGACCCGGCGCCCACCACTGGCGACACCGGGACCTCGGAGGACACCGGCCTGGGCTGCGTGGCGGAGTTCGCGGGGATCACGCCGGTCGACGGGCAGTTCTCCGTCAGCGTGGAGCCCACCATCACCGTGGCCTTCGACCGGCCCGTGGTGGAGGGCCAGTGGTCCGTGGAGGTTCAGGACGTCGAGGGTGAAGCCGAGCTCTCCGTCGATGGAACGGTGGCCACGTTCGAGCCGTACGCGCCGCTCGAGTTCGGCACCCAGTACGTCGTGCTGATCGAGGTCTGCGGGGTGCCTACGGCCACCAAGTTCACCACGGTGGCCGACGCGCTCGACCCGCTGTCGCTCGAGGGCAAGACGTTCGGAGTGCCGTGGGGCGATCTCACGTTCACCGAGCCCGCCAACGGCGCCTTCCTGCGCGACTCGCTCGATGTCGACAAGGTGCTCGTCCAGTTCGTCGACGTGAATGCGGTCACCCTCGAGATCGACACCGCGGTGGCGATCGCGAACGACGGCACGGGCGGCCCGGAGCCGTTCTGCGACACCTACCTGCAGGAGACCGGCGACTTCTCGGCCAACCCGATCTTCGAGTTCGGGCCCCAGAGGGTCGACATTCCGCTGAACAGCACGACCGACATCGCAGTCGAGGATCTCACGCTCACTGCAGAGGTCTCGCAAGACGGCGACAAGCTGCTCTACGCCGAGCTCACCGGGCTCGTCGCCACCGAGGCGCTGCTGCCCGAACCGTGCGAGAAGTCCGTGAAGGTCAGCAAGCTGCTGCTCGGCACCTGCGAGAAGTGCACGATCAGCGACTCGGGGATGTGCCTGCTCCTCGAAGCCTCCGTGGGCGAGGCTCCGGAGGAGGTCGGCTTCGACCTCGACGGTGAGTGCAACCCTTAGGGCTCTTCGGCCTGCGGAGCTGCGAGCCCGGCCACGGCCAGAGCGGCCACGAAGTCCTCCGGCGGGGGCGCCACGAACGCCGCCGGCGCCTCGGTACCCGGGTGCACCAGGTGCAGCCGCCAGGCGTGGAGCAGGGGCCGCTCGACGCCTACCTCGACCC
>CAYMSU010000391.1:0-6279 GCA_964393165.1 uncultured Enterobacteriaceae bacterium | reverse complement strand
GTAGGCGTCGCGCCGGAGCGCGAGCTCGGCCAGCCGGATGTAGGCCACCGGCTGGTGCGGGTCGAAGTCCAGGCACCGCTGGTAGTGCTGCTGGGCCTTGTCCTGCCGCTGGAGGTGTCGGTCGAGGATGCGGCCCTTGGTCATGTACGCGTCGATCACGTCCTCGGGGACCGTCGCGTGGTAGATGATGTTGTTGTAGACGTTGAGCAGGTTGCCCCACTCGCTGCGGTCCTCGAGCACGAGCGCCATGCCCTTCAGCGCGCCGACGTGGTTCGGGTGCAGCTCCAGCGCCTTGTTGAAGCGCTTGTACGCCTTGTCGGCGTGGCCGAGCTGGCGCTCCACGAGCCCGAGCTCGGTGTAGGTCGTGGCGATCTTCTCGCTGTCGCCGTAGCCTCCCGAGAGCTGGAGCAGCGAGCGGTACACGCCCTCTGCGTCTTCCCAGCGGCCGGCCTCGGTGTACAGGGGGCCGACCTGCGTGAGGCTCGGCAGGTGGGTGGGGTTGAGCCCGAGCGCGCGCTCGTAGCGCGGTAGTGCCTCGCTGTGGTTGCCCTGCCGCCGAAGCATCTCCGCGAAGGAGAAGTAAAACATCGACAGCTCCATTCGGGTGTCGAAGTCGCTGCTGTCCTGGCCTTCCTCCACGAACGGCTCGAGGCGACGGAACACCGGCATCGCCTCGCCGAAGCGCCCGGTCTCGAACAGGTGCGTGGACATGAACCGCAGGGCCGGCTCGTTGTTCGCCTGGATCTCGAGGACCTGCCGGAAGTAGTCGGCGGCCGCACCCCGATCGTGTCGCGACTCGAGCTCGATCCGCGCGGCCGAGAGCAGCGCGTCGACCCGGGCCTCCTCGGAGACGTCGGCCTTCGCCTGCAGCGCCAGGGCATCCACCGCCGCCGCCCAGTCGGCGCGCGACCGGGCGACGCGCTCGAGGCGCTGGGCGGCGATCGGATCGGGGGGGGTGACCGTCACCGCCTGCTGGTAGTACCTCATCGCGTCGGTCCGGCCGAGCCGGTCCTCGCTGACGATTCCCACCAGGCGGAGCATCTCCCCCTTGTCCGCCCCCTCGAGGACCTGCGCCATGGCCTCGCCGATCTCGACGTAGAGCTCCCAGTTCTGCTGGGCCTCGGCGAGCGCGAGGAGGCGCTCGAGGCCCTCGCGATCCCGCGGGGACAGCTCGACCACCGTGCGCCACGCGTCGATGGCCGCGCCGGGGTCGGCCACGTGCTGCTCGGTGACCGCGGCGATCCGGCGTCGGAGCTCGACCTTGCGCTCGCCCTCGGCGATGCTCGCCTCACGCTGCAGGACCGCGATCAGGCCAGGCCAGTCCTGGTCGGCTTCGGCGAGGCGCTTGAGGCCATCCAGCGCGCCCCCGTCGGTGGGGACGTGCTCGAGCGCCACGAGGTAGGCCTGCCGGGCGTCGGCTCCCCTCCCCGCTCGCTCGTAGACCTCGCCGACGCGACGCTGATAGCGCGCCGCGTCTTCGGGCGACGGGGCGGTGTCGGCGAGCTCCTTGAGGTAGCGGATCGCGGTGTCGACGTCGCCCCGAGCCCCCGCGATGCGCGCCAGCGCTTCGGTGACCTCGCGGTCGGAGGGCGACTCCTCGTGCAGCCGCTGGTACATCTCCCAGGCGGCGTCGGTCTGCGCGAGGTGCTCGGCCAACAGGTGGCGCTGCTTGTCGTCGAGATCGAGCAGCGCATTCTGGTCGTGTGACAGCGCCCGCCGCTCGACGAGCGCGCTGTAGACGCTCTGCCAGTCGCCAGCGTCCTCGGCGAGGCGCTCCGCGAGGACGAGCGCCGCGAGCTTGCGGCCCGGGTCGTCGAAGCGGACCAGGGCGGCGCGCAGCCTGTCGGCACCAGCTCCCGGCGAGCCCGCGTCGCCGAGGGCGAGGGCCAGGGCCTCTGGCTCGTCGTCACGAAGCAGCGCCTCGAGCCCCTCCGTGTCGCCCCGCAGCACGAGGCCGCGCGCGTAGCCCTCGTAGGCCGCGGACCACGAGGGCCGCGCGTCGTACGAGATCTTCCAGAACTCGAGCGCTTCCTCGTGCTTGCCCGAGGCCTGCAGCTCGTTGCCGGTCCATGCCCCGTAGGCCGCGGCGATCGGCGCGGTCTTGGCAGACCGGGCGATCGCGCGGTACGCCCGCAGCTCCGCGCCCTGGTCGCCGAGCTGCCGGGCGATCGTCACGGCGCGCTGCGCGGCGCCGAGCGCCTCCGGATCCTCCCGGACGAGCCCGAGCAGCAGCCGCAGCGCCTCCTGGGATCGCCCCTGCTCGGCGAGGAGGCGCGCGTTCTCGACCACGTCCTCGGTGCCCTCGAGCTCCTCCAGCAGCTCGATCGCGAGATCGGCATCGCCGAGCTTGAGCGCCAGGCGAGCGCTCGCGCGCAGCGGCCGACCCTCGACGCGCATGCGGAGCATGCGGTGCAGGACCTCTACGGCGCGGGCGGCCTTGCCCGACCGCATGAGGAGGGCGGCCGCACGGGCGGCGACCCGCGCCTTGATGGGCGACGGGGGCCCCTCGAGGGAGCGCAGGTAGACGCCGATCAGCGACTCCTCGTCGCCTTCCGCCACGTACTGGACCTCGAGCGCGGCCAGTGCGCCCGGGTGGTCCGGGTTGTCCACCAGGATCCGTTCGAGGTCGCGCCGGGCGGTCGGCCCCGGGCCGGCGGCCTCGGCCGCGGCGAACAGACCCCACGCCCGCTCCGACCGGCCCTCTGCGTGCTTGGCCTCTTCTCGGTAGACGCTGGCATCGCCAGCCGCATCGGCGGGGCCCGCGATCGTGCGGAGCAGCCACCGGGCGGGGCGGAAGGCGGGGTCCTCGAGCAGGGCCTGGTTGAGGCAGGCGCGCGCGGTCGCTTCGTCGTTCGCGCGGGACGCGAAGATGCGGGCCGCCCGGTACAGGTACGCGGCCCTGCGCCGGCCCTCGCTCGCCGCGTCGCCCGCGGCCTGGAGCACGTTGGCCAGCTGGCGCCACCGATTCGCGGCCTCGAGCAGCAGGTACATCGAGCCCAGGGTGGGCGCGTGGTCGGGGGTGGCCTCGAGCGCGCCCTGCAGATCCTGGATCGCGGCCTCGCGCTCGGCCTCGTCTCTCGGGGGCCAGGTCGCCATCGGGCCCGAGAGGATGGACGCGGCCTCGTGCAGGTACAGCGCCCGCTCGGTGGGGTTCTTGGTGCGCTGGGCCTGCTGGCGCCGCAGCTCGGCGAGGCCCCGGCGGTCCTGCATCCGCTTGAGCACGCGCTCGAGCCCCGCCCAGGCCACCTCCGACGCGGTGTCGGACGCGCTGTCGGCCTCTGCCTGGTCGAGCACCTGGCGGTAGCTCGAGCGGGCGAGGTCGTGCAGCTCCTCCAGCTCGGCGGCTTCGGCGAGCTGGAGCGTGAGGAACCGGCGCTCGGCCGGGAGCGTGGCGCGTTCGATGCGCTGCTCGAGGATCGGCACCAGCTGGCCGGCCTCGTGCCGGCGGAGGCGGGCCACGGCGTCGGCCGCGGGCGCCGACGAGGGGTCCGCCGCGGCGGCGTCTTGGTAGGCCTGCAGGGCCGACTCGCGGTTCTCGAGCCGCGCCTCGCGGAGCCAGCCGAGCCGGTACAGGGCGAAGGCCTTGCCTTCCTCGACGGTGAGCGCCTCCGCCTCGCGGGCGAGCGCGTCCTCGAGCTCGAACCACGAGCCGGCCTGCACGTAGGTGCCCTGGAGCTCACGCAGCGCGAACGGGTAGCCGTCGCGCACCGCCGCGTTGAAGTCGCGGACAGCGGCGCCGTCGTTCCCGGCCCGCTGGTGGCAGCGAGCCGCCTCGGCGAACCACCACCCCGGGTCGGTCTGCCCCTCGCGAACCGCCTCGCTGTCGTAGAGCGCGGCGAGTGCGGCCGGCTCCTCGGCCAACAGCTCCTCGAGCCGGTCGAAGGCCACGCTGTGGCCAGGATTCGCGCGAAGCGCGCGCTCGAGGCGGGTGCGGGCCTCCTGCGGTCCCAGCCCGCGCGCGATCGCCGCGCCCTCGACGTGGTAGTCGGCGGCGATCCCCGCCTCGGCGAGCTCGGCGAGCTCGTCGAGGAGGGTGAGGTGCTGCTGCTGGGTGATCGTGCCCAGGTTTGGCCACAGCGCGCGGAGCAGGGCCCGCGACGTGTAGTCCTCCGGCGCGGAGCGGGCCGCGTTGCGGAGATGCTCGACGGCGGGCACGGGCTTGTCGAGCCGCCGCCAGGACACGAGCGCGGCGTTGACGAGCGCCTCGGCACGGGCGGCGCCCTCGAGCCTGCCGCTGAGCTCCAGGAACAGCGACTGCTGCTCGGCGTAGCGCCCGAGCCGGCCGAGTACCTCGATCTGGTTGCGCAGCAGGGCGACGGAGTCGGCGCCCGCGCGACGCGCCTCGGCGTAGAGATCGGCGGCGCGCTCGAGCTCCGCCAGGGGATGCGTGGCCACGCGGGCGGCGCGCTCGAGGAGCGGGGCCTGTCGCGCGGGGGGGCCCGCGTGCGCCTCGTCGACGAGCGTGCGGAGCACCCCTCGCCAGCCCGTCTCGGTCTTCTGGCGCTGCCGGACGCTCGGGGGCGTGCTGGACCGGCTCGGCGCGGGCGGCGGCGTCATCCCCTTGGGGGGGCGCACGGGCGGCAGGGCGGGCGCGGGCGCGGCGCGCTCGGCGGCGCTCGGCGGGGGCTCGGGCGGGGGCGCAGGGACCGGAGGGGCGTCGCCCGCGGGGGCGGCAGTCGGCTCGGGGGCATCCTCGTCGGAGGTCGAGGCGTCCGTGTCGGAGAGGGTCGCCTCGATGTCGGGGGCCTCCATGAACGGCTGCGTGAGCTCGGGATCGAAGCCCGGCTCCACCGCCCCGCTTCCCTGCAGCGTGGGCGCCTCGGACGCGGGCGTGCCCCCCGGCGAGGGCTCGGTGTGGTTCTGCGGATCGGGGTTCGAAGGCTGGGAGGGCACGCGGGGCTCGTCGGGCTGGATGGAGACGGTGGCGGTCGGGATCGCGGAAGCGGGGACGTCGTCGAGACTGGTGGCCGCCAGTCGAGGCTCGACCGTGCGTGGGACGTCGGACATCGACGGTGTGGGCGTGAACGGCGGTGGGGCAGGCGGGCCGTCCTCGTGTGCCGCGGACGGGGGCTGCAGCGGCAGGGTCGGTGAGTTCGAGAAGATCACGGTCGGCGCGGAAGACAGCTTTGGCGGGGAGCCCTCCGCGGACGCGTCCAGGTTCTGCCCGGCGAGCCCCTCCGGATCCGACGGCGCGGACGAAGAGCGGTCCTCGTCGTCGTCGTTCAGCCAGTCGAGGTCACCGTCTCCGAAGAACTCCGCCGCTGCTTCCTTCTCGTCCTTCTTCTTTGCCACCCGGGACTCCCCAGTCCTTCGGTCCCACGTCCGAGCGCCCCGCGCCGTGCGCTCGCGAGCACCCTAAGTCCTGCCCTTCAAGGCTACCACCGGCACTCGCCCGAGGTTCCTATCGGCACAGTGGGCGCGTCTGGCCTGTCAACTTGACCCACAACGCCTTGTCACGCGAGGGTCCGACACCGACCCGTCGCGGCGCTCACACGATCTTGACGTCGCGAACGTTGACGGATCGCCGAGCTACAGGCGGAACTGGACTCCGCCGGTGATCGCGATGGTGCCGCCGAGCTGGTCGGCGGGGGCGGACTCGAGGTCGGCCCAGGCCCAGCCGTCCTCGCTCGCCTGGGTGGTCGCACTGGCTCTCGGTCCGAGATGGTGGGTGTAGGTGCCTTCTGCGAACAGCCCGACGATCGGGCCCGGGTCGATCATGATGCCCGCGCCGCCCACGACGCCGGGCACCCAGGCTCCCTGGGGGACCGGGAACTCGATGTCCCCGCGCTGGTTGATCTGGTAGGCGTTGAACGCCTTGAAGTCGCCGCCCACGAGCACGAAGGGCTTCGCTGCGCCGACGGGGGCGAGGTAGGCGCGCAGGCGCGGCTGGACGAACAGGTCGAGCGCCTGGACGATCGCGGACTGGCGCAGATCCTCGTCGACCAGCGCGCCGGTGTCGTCGACCTCGTACACGCCGGTGTTGTAGCGGCGGTTGGCGTACTGGAAGCCGAAGAGCACGCCGAAGTCGAGCGCCGTGATCGGGGCGAAACCGAGAAAGGCGCTGCCTCGGAAGTTGCTGGCGGAGCGGGGGGCCTCCCGGTACCAGCTGTTGGTCTGCACGCCCCCTCGGGACTCTGCTCGCAGCAGGGCTTGCCGGTCGACGTCGCCGATGGCGAACCCGGCGCGCCCCTCCAGGATCAGTCGACCTGCGTGGGGCATGGCCTGGTAGAGGTAGTCCCGCGGGTCCACCCCGGACTTCCGGAAGTGCCGGATCGAGCC
>CAYMSU010000390.1:1412-6281 GCA_964393165.1 uncultured Enterobacteriaceae bacterium | reverse complement strand
CGACCTGTTCCGCGGCATGCTCGCCCAGGGTGACGTCGCCGTCGCCATGGCGGTGTCGTTCCAGCTCGTCTACGACGGCCCCGTCGTGGACCTCACGTACACCGCGATCCTCGCCAGCGTGGGGGTCCACGAGCTCGTGTCGCCGCGCATCCTCCGCGGGCTGCTGGTCGACGCGGGCGAGCTGTCCGAGGACGTCGCCTGGACGGGGAGGTGACGTGTACATCGTCGTCGTAGGGCTGGGCCAGGTCGGCCGCCACGTGGTGCGCACCCTCGAGTGGGAGAAGCACGACGTGGTCGCGGTCGACGTCGATCCGGCGGCCATCGACTACATCGAGGAGCACCACGACGTCATGACCCTGCGCGGCTACGGCGCGAGCCAGCGCGTGCTCAAGGAGGCCGGGGTCGAGCGCGCGGACCTCCTCGTGGCGGTCACCAACCACGACGAGGTCAACCTGATCGCCGCCCTCGGGGCCCGCGGGCTCGGCGCGCGTCGGGCGGTGGCGCGCGTGCAGGGCAACGAGTGGTCCGGCGCCGCCGAGGACGAGCTTCCGGCCGGGGTGCAGTACGGGCTGCTGGGCGTCGACGTGGTGTTCAACCCGCGGGTGCTGCTCGCCCAGGAGGTCGCGAAGATCGCGCAGTCCCACGGCGCGCTCGAGGTCATCGACCTCGCCAACGATCGGATCGAGGTCGTGCAGGTCGAGCTCGCCGACCAGGGGCGGCTGCTCCACAAGCCGCTCGCCAAGCTCCAGCTCCCCCGGGGGGTCCTCGTGGGCGCGGTGGTGCGGGACCAGCACCTGTTCGTGCCTGGCGGCGCGGACGTGCTGCTCCCCCGCGACCGCGTGTACCTGATCGGCCTGCCCGACCGCATGAAGGAGGCCGAGGACCTGTTCACCCGCCGGCAGGAGGCCGAGGGCGTCTGCATCGTGGGCGGGGGCGTGATCGGGGAGATCCTGGCGCGCACCCTCGTCGCGTCGGGCGCCGACGTCATGCTGATCGAGCTCGAGCACGAGCGAGCCCGCCGCCTGGCCGCGAGCCTGCCCTCGGTCACCGTGGTCAGCGGCGACGGCACCGACATGTCGCTGCTGCAGGAGGAGAAGGTCGGCAACTACGGCCTCTTCGTGGCGGTCACCGACGAAGACGAGGTCAACCTCATGGCCGGCCTGCTCGCCCGCCGGATCGGCGTGGAACGCACCGTGTCGCTGGTGCACCGGCCCGACTACGGCGAGATCTACCGGCAGCTCGGGATCGACATCGTGCTCTCGCCGCGCACCGTCGCGAGCGAGCACGTGCTGCGCTACTGCCGCCAGCACGAGCTGCAGAGCCTCACCGTGATCGAGGACGGGAAGGCCGAGATCCTCGAGCTCGTGGCCCAGGATCGGTCCCGGGTCACCGGCACCGAGCTGCGGCGCCTCCCGATCCCCCGCGGGGCGCTGCTCGCGGCCATCCTCAAGGGCGATCAGGTGGTCATCCCCGGCGGCGACGACGTGATCGACCCGGGCGACACCGTGGTGGTGCTCACCACCCCGGCCGCGCGCCAGGGCATCGCCCGCCTGTTCCGCAACTGGGGCAGCTGACGTGGCGTCGACCTCCCAGGAGCCGATCGACATCCTCCGCAAGACGGTCATCGTCTTGCTGCTGGTCGGCGCCATGCTGCTGCTGCACGAGTACGCGGTGCCCGGGGAGGGCTTCGACCCGCGCGGCCTGCTCGCGCTCGGCTTCGTCGTGCTCGCGACCTACACCATCGGCGAGCTCGCCGAGGCGATCGGGCTCCCCCACATCACCGGCTACCTGCTCGCGGGCCTCGCGCTCGGCTCGTCGGCCGCCGAGGCGCTCGCCTGGGTCCTCCCGGTTCCGCTGCCCGCGCCGCTCGACGAGGGCATCCTCTCCCAGGACATCGTCAACCAGCTGTCGCTGTTCAACGACCTCGCGCTCGCGCTGATCGCCCTCACCGCGGGGGGCGAGCTCAAGTTCGACGCGCTCCGCCAGGGGATCCGCCACATCGCGGGGATCCTGCTCGCGCAGGGCCTGATCGTCCCGATCTCGGTGATCGGCAGCTTCGTGCTCGTCGTCCAGCTCCTGCCGGGGGCCGTCCCCGCGCTCGCGGCCCAGCCCGTGCCGGTCATCGCCGCGCTCGGCACGATTGCCGCCGCGCTCGCGTTCGCCACGAGCCCCGCCGCCACCATCGCGGTGATCAACAGCACGGGCAGCAAGGGCCCGATGGCCCGGACCGTGCTGTCGACCGTCGTCCTCAAGGACGTGCTGGTCATCGCGGCCTACACCGGAGCGACGGCGCTCGCGGTCGCGGTGCTGGGGACCGGGCGCGAGGTCAGCCTGCTCACCTCGCTCGGCGAGATCGGCGCCTCGATCGCCGTCGGGGTGGCGCTCGGCGGCCTGATCCACCTGTACCTGCGCTACATCGGCAGCGAGCTCCTGCTCTTCGTCGTCGCCATGATCTACACCGCCACCTTCATCATGGAGGAGCTCGGCGGCGAGCCCGCGCTCATGTTCATCGTGGCCGGGGTGATGGTCGGCAACTTCTCCGATCGGGGGCACACCCTGATCGAGGAGGTGGAGCGCCTGTCGCTGCCCGTCTACGTGGTGTTCTTCACGCTGGCGGGCGCCAACCTGCACCTCGACCTCGTCGTCGCGATGGCGGTGCCCGCGATCCTGCTCGCGCTCGTGCGCGCGGGCGGGATGTGGGCGGGCACCAGCCTCGCCGGCCGGCTCACGGGCGCGCCGCGCAGCGTCACCCGGTACGGCTGGCTCGGCTTCGTGAGCCAGGCAGGGGTCGTGATCGCGCTCGCGACCAAGCTGCGCACCACGTTCCTCGGCGACATCGGGGAGACCCTGTTCTCGCTGATCCTCGCCGGGGTCGCGCTCAACGAGGTCGCGGGCCCGGTGCTGCTGCAGTTCGGGCTCGGGTTCGCGGGCGAGGTGGGCGGGGGCGCGTCCGAGACCGACCGCAAGGAGGGCGAGCCCGCAGCGTCCCCCGCGAAGCCCTCGTGGCAGCAGCCCGCCGAGGGCGACCGCGCGAGCGCCTGGGGGGAGCCCTACCCCACCGGCCACGACGAGCTCGACGCGTCGGTCGAGGAGTTCGGCAAGGATCTGCGGGCGCTCGCGCGCGACCAGACGTGGCTGCCGCTGTCGGACGTGCGCCGGGACTCCGAGGCGTGGCTGCGGCAGCTCCGCCGGGAGTTCCTGCGCGTCGCGCGGCGGGCCGCGGTGCGGCCGGGCCCCGCGCCCGAGGCCGCCCAGGCGCTGCGCAAGGACCTCGCGGAGCTCGGGGAGCGGTGGCGGGATCTCGTGCTCGACCTCGCCGCCAGGGTCTCGCGCGCCGAGCGGTGGACCCCCCTCGAGCTGGTCGACGCGATCGATGCCCACGTGTCCACGCTGCCCGAGCGGTTCGAGGCGCCGGTGCACGAGGACGAGCTCGCGGCGCGGCCCGAGCCCCGCTGGCGGGGGTTCCGGCGCTCGGTGCTGCGGGTCCGCCAGAAGCTCGTGCCGTCGAACCGCGAGGTTCCCCTCCGCCAGCTCGCCCGCTACCACTTCTCGGGGGAGGTCCCGTCGCGCCTCGAGGGCCTCGCGGCGCTGCTCGTCAACGCCGAGCTGTACCTCGCGGACCGGGTGCGGGCGCTCTTCCAGCTCGCCGCGAACGGGCTCGAGGGGGCCGCGGCGGCCGCCGAGGAGGAGGGGCTCGAGGAGGCCACGATCCGGCTCGCGGAGCTGCGCCAGCAGCTCGACGAGGAGTTCCGGTTGGCCACCGAGGAGGTCCAGGCGCTCGCCGACGAGGGCTCCTTCCGCGTCGAGACGGTGCTCGGCAACGCGCTGCAGCGCCTGCGGCAGGACGTCCGGGAGATCGGCACGCCCGATCTCCCGATGCGGCAGCGCCGCTACAGCCGCGTGTTCGCCGATCGCAACGAGGGGCTCGCCCTGCTCGGCAGCGGCCTCGCGGAGGCGCGCAAGGTCGCCGAGGGCCAGCTGCAGCAGCTCGCCCTCGAGCTCGAGCTCGGGGGCGTCGAGCAGCGGATCAAGCAGACCGTGCGCACCGAGAGCGACAAGCTCGTGCGCATGCTCCGCGGCCGCGGCCCCACCCAGCTCCGCCGCGCCGAGACCGCCGTGGGGGAGTGGCTCGAGGAGACCGCGGAGCGGCTCGGGGAGCCGCCGGCCGCGCGCCAGCTCGCGGCCACCCTGCGGTCCACGTCCGAGCCCGTGGTCCACCAGGTCGCCGAGGCCCAGGACGTGGTGCGCACGCTGGCGGCCCAGCTCGCCGACGAGACGTGGGTGAACGGCCTCGTCGCGAAGCTCCGGAACCAGATCCAGGGGGTGACGGAGACCTACCGGGTGCCCACGGAGCGGCCGGTGACCGGCGAGTGGGCCCTGCCGAGCCGGGTGCCGACCACTGCGCTGCCGTTTCGCAACCTGCTGAGCGGGTTCCTCGAGCTCCGGGCCACCCGGCGGCTGCTCGACGTCACCGTGGAGCTGGGGGCGGAGGCGCAGGAGATCGTGACCACGCTCGAGGAGCTCGAGCGGGTGGTGGCGTTCAACGTCGAGCTGGCTGCGGCCGAGCTCGAGGTCCTGGACGAGGACGCGCCGGTCGGGGCCGAGGCCCACGATCTGGTCCACGCCATGGTGATCGGCGCCGTCGGGCGGAGCCACACCCGCACCGGCGAGGTGGCGGCGTCGGCCGAGGAGGTCGTCGCGGGGGCCCGCGCGCGCCTCGTGCAGGCGGTCACCAAGGGCCTGTCGGACATCCGCACGACCGTGCTCGACGGTCGGATCTCGGAGCTGCGCGGGCTGTGGTCGCGCGAGGGCGTGCTCGGCCGGGGGCTGGCGCGCCGGGCGCGGCGCTGGTGGCTGCTCCCGGGCACC
>CAYMSU010000390.1:0-1402 GCA_964393165.1 uncultured Enterobacteriaceae bacterium | reverse complement strand
GGCGATCGGCTGTGGAACCTGCTGCGCCGGGCCCTCGGCGAGGATCGGCTGTTCGCGCTCCGCTCCGCGCTGGGCCTGCCGGAGGCCGGCGACGAGCGGGATCTGCGCAGCGCGCTCACCGTGCCGGTGCCTCGGGTCGAGCTGCCGCTGGTCTACCGGCGGCTGTTCTCCGAGCACGCGCTCGAGGCGGGCGATCTGCTGTCCGGGCGGCAGCGGGAGCTCGAGCGCCTGCGGGCCGCGCTCGCGCCGTCGGCGAGCTTCCGCACGGCGGCGGTGGTAGGGCTCGACCTGCAGGCGTGCATGGCGCTCGTCAACGCCGCCACCCGGGCGGCGCAGCCGATCCGGTGGGCGCCGCAGGCCCCCGTGACCACCGAGGAGGTCGCGACCTGGTTCGCGGACCTGCCCAAGCAGGGCGGCCGCACGGTGCTCCTGCACGACCTGCGGTGGCTGTTCGTGCGTCGTCCGGGGGGCTTCGCCCCGCTCGCCCGGCTCGTCGAGGGGCTCGTGGCGGACGACGGCAAGAACGCCTTCGTGTTGCTCGCGGACCAGGCGGTGTGGGAGTTCGCGGTCCGGGTGAGCGGGGTCGCCCAGGCGATGGGCACGATCGTGCGGGTGGGGGCGCTGTCGCCGTCGCAGCTCGAGGAGGCCCTGATGTCGCGCCACGCGATGAGCGGCTTCGACCTCACCTTCGCCCCCGACGACGACCTCGGCTGGCAGCTGCAGCAGATGGTGCTGCGCAGCGAGGATCGCGAGCGCACGCGGCGCACGGCGTGGTTCCGCACGCTGCATGCGGCCTCCGCGGGGGTGCTCCAGGACGCGCTGCGGCTGTGGATGGCCTCGATCGAGGAGCTCGATCGTCAGCGGTCCCGGATCCGCATCGGGCCGGTGCCCAGGCCCCCGGTCACGCGGCTCGCGCAGCTGCCCGAGCAGGATCTGCTCACGCTGGTGGAGACCTCGCGGCAGGGGTGGACGGATGCGGCGCAGCACGCGCAGCTGTTTCAGACGTCGCAGGGGTGGTCGGCGGCGCACCTGGCGCAGCTGCGCCACGTGGGCCTGCTGGTGCCCGCCCAGGGCGCGCCCCCGGGCACGAGCCCGGCCCCCGCGCCGCAGGGTGCGGCCTTGCGGCTGGCCCCGCACCTCCGGGCCCCCCTGCAGCGGGCCCTGGCCCGGCGGGGGTGGACGTGATGCGCTGGCTCTGGCTGGTCGGGCTCGCCCTCGCGCAGGACACGGGCATGGCGCCCCGGGGGTCGGGATCCGGCGCGGGCGCCTCGGAGCTCGCCCCGGAGACGCCCGCCCCGGCTCTGGAGGACCCGCCCGCGCCCGCGCCCGCGCCGGCCGCGGAGCCGGAGCCCGCGCCGGCGCCCGACGACCCGCCGGCGCCGCCGTCGGAGCCGGAGGCACC
>CAYMSU010000389.1:0-6301 GCA_964393165.1 uncultured Enterobacteriaceae bacterium | reverse complement strand
CCGTGACGAGGGCGCGGGCCGCGTCGGCGATGGTGCTGGGCGCCCAGCCCTTGCAGCGCAGCTGGACGAGGCGGCAGCCTCCGGCGAGCAGCTGCTCGCCCAGCGTGACGGGGTCGCCGCCGCTCGCCTCGGCGTCGGCGAGCCCGTACAGCCCGCGGATTCGGGCCCCGACCTGTGCGCGCGGCGTCATGACGCCGAAGAATACCCTGTGCGGTCCGTCGGCGGTACGTTGACCGAGAGCAGGGAAGGTGATGGCGCAACGGCTTCAATCGCTGGCTTGGCTTCGATGGGGGCTCGTGTGTGCGCTCGCGGGCGCGCCGGTCGCGCAGGCCGCGGAGCCCGGCGAGGGCGAGCTCGCCCAGGAAGGAGCGGCGTCGGCCCGGGGCGAGGAGGCCCCCGAGGCGAAGAAGAAGGGGAAGAAGTTCCGCATCCGGCTGCCCTTCTTCGTCGTCAAGAAGGAGCGCAAGCGGGCGGAGGAGGCCCGCCGGGAGCGCGAAGCCCGCGAGGCTGCCGCGAAGGACGCGGTGGCGGTGGCGAACCCCGAGGGCGGGGTGTGGGACTGGGTCAACGCGATGGGCGGAGAGGTCCCGACCGAGGAGCAGCTGGCCGCGATGCGCGAGGTCCAGGCCGAGAACATCGCCGAGCGCGGCCTGATCGACGAGCTGGCGGGCCACCCGCCGCCCGTCGACTACTACCGTGACCCCCGCGCCGCGCTGGCCACCCACCCGCTCTACCTCGACCTCGTCGATCCCGGCGACTACGACATCCCCGTCGAGGTCAACGGCTGGGTGGAGAAGTGGGTCCGCTACTTCACCCAGGGCAACGGCCGGAAGTACATGCAGAAGTGGCTCGGCCGGGCTTCGCGGTACCAGCCCATGATGTACCGCGCGCTGCGCGAGGCCGAGCTGCCCGACGACCTCGTGTACCTGTCGATGATCGAGAGCGGCTACAACGCCCACGCCTACAGCCACGCCGCCGCCGCGGGCCTGTGGCAGTTCATGACCGGCACGGGGCGCGAGTACGGGCTGCGCATCGACTGGTGGGTCGACGAGCGGCGCGACCCCGAGCGCTCCCTGCAGGCCGCGATCGCCTACCTCGGGCGGCTCCACGCCCGCTACGACGACTGGCGGCTCGCGTGGGCGGCCTACAACGGGGGGCCGGGTCGGGTCAGCCGCGCCCTGCAGCGCGCGGGAACCAAGGACTGGTGGGCCATCGCGCAGGGGCCCTACCTGCACCCCGAGACCGACAACTACGTGCCGAAGATCATGGCCGCCGCCATCGTGGCGAAGAACGCGGAGCGCTACGGGTTCCGCGACCTCGAGCCCGAGCCCGAGCTCGTCTACGACGTGGCCCAGGTCGACGGCTCGGTGGACCTCGGGGCCATCGCGCAGGCGGTCGGCTACGACCTCGAGGAGCTCAAGTCGCTCAACCCCGCGCTGCGGCGGTTCGCCACGCCCCCCGAGGGCTACCCGCTGCGCGTGCCCCGGGGCCGCGGTCCCGAGTTCCTCGCGGCCCTCGAGGCCCTGCCCGACGACGCGCGTCTGCAGATGGTCAAGCACACCGTGCGCAGGGGCGACACCCTCGCCAAGATCGCGGCGCGCTACCACACGTCGGTCGACGCGATCCGCAGCGCGAACCAGCTCCGCAACATCAACTCCATCGCCGTCGGGTGGACCCTGGTGGTCCCCCAGCCCGCAGGGGCCCCGAAGCCCGAGGCGGCGAAGCCCGTTCCCGTCGTCTCGTCGGCGGCCGCCCCCGCGACGCCCACGATCCACACCGTCCGGCGAAGCCAGACGCTGTCGCACATCGCGGCTCGCTACGGCGTGCGGATCAAGGACCTGGTCGCGTGGAACCACCTGCGGTCGGCGAGCCACATCGTCGTGGGTCAGCGGCTCAAGGTCTCGGCGCCGAAGGCACCGGCGCCCGCCCCCCCGTCCTCGGGCACCCACGTCGTGCGCCGCGGGGAGACCCTGTCGGGCATCGCGCTCAAGCACGGCACGACCACGCGCAGGCTCCAGCAGCTCAACGGCATCTCCGATCCGAGCCGGATCGAGGTCGGCGACACGCTGAAGCTCGAGGGCGACGGTGGGCCCACGTGGACCATCTACGTGGTCCGGCGGGGCGACAGCCTCGGCAAGATCGCGGGCGCCTACGGCGTGAGCGTAGCGAGCCTGAAGGCCTGGAACCAGCTCCGCTCCAACACCATCTTCCCCGGGCAGAAGATAAAGATTCGCCGGTCCAGCTGAGGCGGAGCTTCGCATGCTCACTGTCGAGGAAGCGCTCGAGCGCGTGCTGCGGGACGTCCCGCGGCAGCCCGAGGAGGCCCTGGTCCTGCGCCAGGCGTTCGGGCGGGTGCTCGCGAGGGGGCTCGTCGCCCACACCTCGGTGCCCCCGTGGGACAACTCCGCGATGGACGGCTACGCGGTGCGCGCCGCCGACACCACCGACGGAGAGGTGGCGCTGCGGCTCCTCGAGATGGTCGGCGCCGGCGCGATGGCCACCCACAGCGTGCAGCCGGGCACCGCGATCGGGGTGATGACGGGGGCGCCCGTGCCCCAGGGTGCGGATGCCGTCGTGATGGTCGAGGACACCGACGGCGCCACCGCGGGCACCGTCCGCGTGCGCGGGCGGGCCACCGCGGGCCAGCACATCCGGCGCGAGGGCGAGGACCTCCGCCACCACCAGCAGGTGCTCGAGGCGGGCGACGTGCTCACGCCCGCCGCGGGAGGGCTCGCGAGCTCGATGGGCCACTTCCGCGTGCCCGTTCGCAAGCGTGTGCGCGTCGCGATCCTCACCACCGGCGACGAGATCGTGCAGCCCGGCAGCACGCTCCGGCCCGGGCAGATCTGGGGGTCCAACGGCGTGTCGCTCACCGGGCTGGCGCTCGAGGCGGGGGCCGAGCCCCTCGATCTCGGCAACGCGCCCGACGATCCGGGAGCCATTCGCGAGGCGCTGCACAAGGCCACGACGGAGGCGGATCTGGTGGTGACCACCGGAGGGGTCTCGGTCGGCCAGTACGACTTCGTGCGCGACGTCGTGGCCGAGGCCGGCGGGGGCCTCGACTTCTGGAAGGTCCGCATGAAGCCAGGCAAGCCCCTGGCGTTCGGCCGGGCTGGCGACGTCCCCATGTTCGGCCTGCCCGGCAACCCGGTCAGCTGCATGGTGAGCTTCCTGCAGTTCGTCCGGCCCTGGATCCGCACCGCGCTCGGCGACCCGCGGCCGTTCCTGCCCGTCGTGCCCGCGCACGCGGGCGCGGACTTCCACGACAAGCCAGGCCGGGCGCGCTTCCTCCGGGTGCGGCTGGCCACCGATGCCTCCGGATGGGTCGCCACGCCCACCGGCTCGCAGTCGAGCGGGGTGCTCACCTCCATGCAGCGCGCCGACGGGCTGCTCGTCCTCGGGGTCGACGCGCCCCCGCCGCGGGCCGGCGACCCCGTCCGGGTGCAGCTCCTCGGGGCCCCGTCGGGCGGCGCCACGCCCGACTTCGGCTGGTGAGCGCCGCCGCGTCCACGGGCCCCGTCGTCGATGGCTTCGTGCTCGCCGGCGGCCGCGGCTCCCGGATGGGCTTCGACAAGGCGCGAGCGCCGTGGCACGGCCAGCCCCTGGCGCTGGTCACCGCCGGTCAGCTGGCCCAGGTGTGTGCGCGCGTCGCGCTCGTCCGCCGGGGGCCTCCCGATGGGCTGCCCTGGCCGCTGCCCGACGGCACGCAGGCCGAGGTGGTGCGCGAGGCCGGGCCCGTCGAGCCCCCGCATCCGCTCCGGGGGGTCGCCGCCGCGCTCGCCGCCGCGCGAACCCCGGTGGCGCTGATCGCACCCTGCGACGTGCCCCGCGTGCCCGCGGACGTCCTCCTCGAGCTGCTCCGCGCCGCCCCTGCGGTGGCCGCCGCCGAGGGCCGCGTCCATCCGCTGGTGGCCGCGTTCCCCGCCGCGTGGGCGGCGCGGGCCGCCACGCTCGCCGCCGAGGGCGCGTCCGCCAGGGCCTTCGCCGCCCCCGCGGCCGCGGTCGAGGTCCCCGCCGCAGTGCTCGTCGATGTCAACGACCGGAGCCGGCTGCCCGTCGCGAGCCCCGTGCGTGCGCTCCTCGAGTCGCTGCCGTTCCTGTCCGACGCCGCTCGGGCCCGGGTGGCCGCCGGGGAGCGGGCCCGGCTGGCCCAGGCGGGTATCCTGGACCCAGGGGGGCCCTCGCCATGAGCGCCGAGGAACATCGCCAGCAGGCTGCGGCCACGCCGCTCGACGCTGCCGTCATCACGGTGTCGTCCACGCGCACGGAGGCCGACGACCACACCGGGGCTGCTCTCGTCGCGGGCCTCGCGCAGGCCGGGCACCGCCTCGCGCACCGGCAGATCGTCGACGACGACATCGCCGCGATCCGCCAGGCCGTCTCCGCCCAGGTCGATGCAGGCGTGGCGCTCGTGCTCCTCACCGGGGGCACCGGCCTCACGCCGCGCGACGTCACTCCCGAGGCCCTCCGCCCGCTGCTCACCCGGGAGCTGCCAGGCTTCGGGGAGCTCTTCCGCGTGCTGTCCTACGCTCAGGTCGGCGCGGCCGCGATGCTGTCCCGGGCACTCGGCGGCGTGATCGGCCGCACCGTGGTGTTCGCGCTCCCCGGCTCGCGCAAGGCCTGCCAGCTCGCGCTCGACGACCTGATCCTCCCCGAGGCGGCGCACCTCGTGCACCTCGTGCGCAAGCAGGAGGTCGCCGCGCGGCCCGGGCACGGCTGGCAGGCGGCGGTGGCCGCGGTCGGAGGCCGCCTGCACCGCGACGCCCGCGAGCCCGTTCCCGCGGCGCTGGCCCGGATCCCCGAGGTCGCTGGGTGCCTCGCCGGGGCTGGGGAGCTGGCCGTGGTCGAGGTCGACGAGTGGCGCTACGCGCTGTTCGGGTTCCCCGACCTGCAGCAGGCGGCGAGCCGGGTGATTGCCCTGTCCGCCGGCGGGCCGGTGCCGGAGGTGGTCGCGCTGCACCGGTTCCCCGCCCAGGTCGGCACCTGCGTGAAGGGGGAGGGCGGCTGGGTCACCTCGCGCGACCGCTCCGTGGCCGAGGTCGCAGGCGCGCTCACGGGCCGCCCTCCGCCCGCGGGCGGCGCGCTGTTCGCCGTGGCCGAGGGGATCGTGTACATCGAGCGCGAGGCGCGGGTGACGGCATGGGACGGGCGAGCCACACAGGATCTGGGGTCTCCGGCGCAGGCGCTCGCGCAGCTGGTGCCGGCGTGGGCGGCTCGATGACGGGGGAGTGCCGGGCGCCGCTGTGCCTGATCAGCTGCGAGGACGGCAAGGAGCTGGCCGAGCGCATCGCGGGGCACCTGCGGGTGCCGCTCACCCCGAGCGACGAGCAGTGGTTCGCCTGCGGCGAGGCCAAGCACGTGATCGAGGCCAACATCCGCGGGTGCGACTGCTACGTCATCCAGCAGCCGGTGGTGCCGGACGGCGAGCGCTCCATCTACGACTGCACGATGGCCGTGCTCCACGCGGTCGACGCCGCGCGCATGGCCGACGCCGACCGCGTGACCGTGGTGCTGCCGTACCTGCCCGGCGGCCGCCAGGACAAGCGCAAGGGGCACGTCCGCGAGGGCGTCACCACCGGGCTGCTCGCGCGCATGCTCGAGGCCGCCGGGGTGCAGATGCTGATCACCGTCGAGCCGCACAACGAGGCGCTGTACGGCAGCTACGACCCCTCGCGGTGCGTGCTCGAGGCGGTGTCGGTGGTGCAGCCGTTCTCGCGCTTCCTGGTGAAGCAGGGGCTCGTCTGCGACGTGGTGGCGTCCACGGATCTGGGTGGCCTCGAGATGGCGCGGGCCTACGCGATGCAGTTCGGCAAGCCGATCGCGGCCCTGTCCAAGGAGCGCGACTACAGCGCGCCGAGCGTGGTCGCGCAGACCAGCGTGATCGGCGACGTGGCGGGCAAGTCCGTGCTGATCGTGGACGACATCGTGGACACCGCCGGAAGCGTGGACTCGGCGGTGCGCAGCCTGTGGCGGGAGGGCGCCACCGACATCGTGGTGGCGGGCGTGCACATGCTGCTGTCGGGGGCGGGCTGGGCGCGGCTGCGCGCGCTGCGGGCCGCCGCCGAGGCGCGCGGGGCGTCGTTCCGCGTGGCGGGCACGAGCTCGGTGGTCCACCGGGGCGCCCCCGAGTGGTACCTGCAGTGCGGGCTGGAGCCGCTGCTCGGCGAGGTGATCCGGCAGGTCAACGCCCGGGGCTCGGTGCGGGCGCTCGAGCTTCCCTGACCGGGGCTCACGTTAGGAAGGGCCCATGGGATGGCTGGACCGGTTCTTGAAGCGCACGGGGGAGCGGATGGCGAAGTCC
>CAYMSU010000388.1:0-6321 GCA_964393165.1 uncultured Enterobacteriaceae bacterium | reverse complement strand
GCTCCAGCGCGTCGGCGACCGACGGTAGGACGGAGGTGTGGTGCTTGAGCACCTCGTGCCGGATGGCCGAGCAGATCCGCGCCACGTCGGGCCACGCCCTCGGGGCGCGGGCGAGCAGCTCCGGCAGGCCCACCCCGAGCCGCCGGCGCACGAGCCAGCCGACCGGCAGCCCCACGGCGAGCACGCCGAGCGCGGTCCCCACCCCCACGGCGAGCTGGGTGGTGCGGGCGAGCTCCTCGTCGAGCGCGAGCGCGGCCGCGTAGTCGGGATGCCGCGTGGTCCGGGCGAAGTAGCGGTCGAGCGTCTTGCGCGCCGACCACCACTGCCGGCGCTCCGCCTGACGCGCCGCGAGACGCCACAGCGCACCCGGTTCCCCGAGCTCGGCGGCGCGTGCCCAGAGCTGGGCTGCCTCCTCCGCATTCCCGGCCTGCGCCTCGAGCTCCGCGAGCACGGCGAGCACCTCGGCCTGCGTGGGATCGAGGGCGAGCGACTGCCGATAGAGCTCCCGTGCGGTGGGCGGATCGCCGAGGTCGGCGCGGATCCCGGCCTCGAGGTTCACCGCCCGCACGAACGACGGCGCCAGGTCGCGGGT
Organism: uncultured Enterobacteriaceae bacterium; assembly: GCA_964393165.1. Taxonomy (GTDB): domain Bacteria; phylum Myxococcota_A; class UBA796; order UBA796; genus DRPG01. The sequence continues at coordinate 5,729 of CAYMSU010000388.1, read as the reverse complement.
GCGCTCCACCTCCTCGAGCGCACGGGCCGAGTCCCCCCGCTCCTGCCAGGCCCAGGCGCGGTGGAACGCGTCCCACGCCTCGCCGGGCACCTCCTCGGGAGGCTCCGGCGGGCTCGGCAGGGCCACGTCGGGCGGACGCTCCCGCGCCGCGCCCTCGACCGCCCGGCGCGCCTCGGCGGCCCAAGCCGCGTCGGAGTCGAGCGCGAGCGCCTGTCGGTACGAGGCCACGGCCTGGGCCCAGCTCCCCGCGCGGCGCTCCGCCCGGGCCTTCTGCACCCACAGGGCGGCGTCGTTGGGGCGACGCCGGACCGCCCGCGTGAGCGCCTCGGCCGCCTCCGCGTCGTAGCGCGGGCCGTACGCCTCGGTCAGCAGCTCCCCGAGGCGCGCCTGGTAGGCCGCGTCGAGCGGATCGAGCTGCTGCGCCGCGCGCATGGCCTGCTCGGCCCCCACCAGGTCCCCGGTCGCCGCGCGCAGATCCGACAGCGCCGCCCACGCCACCGCCGACGCGGGCGCGTCGTCGACCAGCGCCTCCAGGGCGCGGAGGGCGCCCTCGCGGTCGCCCTCCGCGAAGGCCTCGCGAGCCGCCCGCAGGCGGGCCACGGCGGCGGGCGCGAGCGGCTCCTCGGCGGCAGCCGCGAGCTCCTCGGCGGTCTCGTCGATCTCGAACTCGACCAGCATGGCGCGCAGGCGCTCGACGGCGTCGGCCGCCGACGCATCCCCTTCGTAGCGGGCCACCAGGCGCTCGATGAGCGCGACCGCGGGCGCGATGTCGCCCTCTTGCGCGCGCAGCTCGACCGCGACCTGCTCGGTCACCTCGAGGAAGCCCTCGTCGTCGGGGGATGCAGCCCAGAAGTCCAGGTACTCGAACAGCAGGGCCGCGGCGCGGACGGGGTCGTCGGCGGCCAGCGCGGAGGCCTTGTAGACGCGGACCTCGGGCCAGGGGTACCGCAGCCGGCCCACCTTCTCGAAGCTGCGCAGCGCCGCGCGCCGGTGGCCAAGCGCGAGCTGAAGGCGGCCGAGCGCGAGCACCGCGTCAGGATCCTGGGGGGCCGACAGGTAGACCTGCTGGGCCTCACCGGGCTTGCCCGCCTTCTCGAGCACGCGCCCGAGATCCACCACCGCCTGTACGAAGTCGGGATCGACGAGCCGGATCATGCGGTACAGGCGCGCCGCGTCGTCGAGCTGGCCGCTCGCCTCGAGCGCCTGCGCGCTGCGGTACTGCGTGCGCCAGTGGTCGTCGAGCGCGTCCTCCGGCGCCGCGAGCGCGAGCGCGAGCCAGAGCCACCCACTCACGTCGGAAGCCGCGCCTTCAGCTCGCGCACCTTGAGCCCGAGCTGGTTGAACCGCAGCTGGACCTTGCGCGCCGCGTCCGGGTCGCCGAGCAGCAGCTGCGCCATCTTCGAGAAGTCCCCGCGGTGCTGGATCCACAGCGCCTCGAAGTACTGGCGCTCGCACTCCACCGCGACGCGGTTGAGGGTGTCCTGCGGGCGCAGCGCGACGGTGAAGCGCCAGCCGTCCGCCTCGGCCTCGAGCCCGGCGGTGGGGTCGGCCGACAGCATGTCGCGGATGAGCTTGGGGCGCACTTGCACCACGTCGGGCCGCTCCCCCGGCGGCACCCCGGTCAGCTCGGAGAGTGCGAACAACACAGCGTTCTCGGCCACCATCGCGAACTCCCGGAGGTTGCCAGGCCACCGGTGCGCGAGCAACAGGCGCATCGCGCGATCCGGGAAGTGCAGACGGAGCACGCCGGCTTCCGCCTCGGGCACCGAGCCGCCGGAGGAGATCTCCACCCGCGCCGCGCGCAGCCCGACGGCGTCGCGGTAGTCGTCGACCAGGCCCCGGAGGTACGGGCGCACCAGGGCCTGCTCGAGGCAGAAGGTCAGGAGCTTGCCGTAGTCGACCGCGCGCTCCGCCAGCGGCGGCAGCACGAGGGCGGTGGCCGGGTTGAGGCGCATGAACAGGTCGGCGCGGAACGTGCCGTCGGCCACCCGCGCGCGCAGGTCCTCGTTGGTCGCGACCACGAGCTTGACGTCGACCTGCCGCTCCTTGAGGTCGCCGAGCCGCGTGATCGTGCCCTCCTGGAGCACCGACAGCAGCATCTTCTGCGCGTCCGACGAGAGGTTGCCGAGCTCGTCGAGGAACAGGGTACCCCCTGAGGCCGCCTCGAAGGCGCCCACGCGATCCGCCACGCTGCCCGTGTAGGCGCCGCGGACCGCCCCGAACAGGTGCGCCGCGCACAGGTCCGTGGGCACCGTCGACAGATCGACGGCCACGAACTGGCCGCTGCGCCCCGACTGGGCGTGGACCACGTGGCGCGCGATCAGGCTCTTGCCCGTGCCCGTCGGGCCGAGCAGGACCACCGGCAGCCGGCCCCGCGCGAGGATCCCGAGCTTGCGCCGGATCCCCTGCATCACCCGGGAGTCGCCCCAGTACACCGGACCGTCGGCCTGCTTGCCCCGGCGGCTCGCGACGATCCCGTCGATCTGGCCGCGGAGGGTCTGCGCGTCGACCACGTCGTCGTCGAGGAAGTAGGTGTACTCCTCGTCGGACATCGCGAGAGGGAGCGAGGCCTCGAGGGCGAGCTCGTCCTTCGACGTCATGAGCACGACGGGCAGATCGGGCCAGCGCTTGCGGAGCTGGCCCAGGATCTCGACGCCCTGCCGGCGCTGCAGCTCCTCGACCTCGCGCGTGGACAGCCCCTCCTGCCACCCGACGAGCTCCTCTGGGGGGATGTCGAAGTGCACGTCGAGCAGCACGAGGTCGATGCGGCCGCGGGCGCGCTCGAGCTCGCGCCGGGCCTCCGACCACCCGCGGGCGGGGCCACGGTAGTGGTGCTCGGGCATCGTGCGCCGGCACAGCTCGGCGTAGCGATCCTGATCGTCCACGATGAGGACGTCGGCCACGGCTACCCCGCCGCGCTTCGGGCGCGGGCCGCGAGCGACCGGCAGGCCTCGGTGACCTGGCGCGCGGCCTCGATGGCCTCGTCGAGCTGCGCGTCGTCGACCGCGCCCGCGCGGAGCGCCCCGATGACGGTGCGGATGTGCGCCATCGCCCCGTCGAGCCGCTGCAGGTCGACATCCTGGCGCAGGTCGACGAAGTCGCCCCCGGGCAGCGGCGCCTCCCCCACGAGCACGGGGCGCCGCTCGGCCCACAGCGTATACGCATCGACGGCGCCGTCGGGGCTGCGGCGGGTCTGGAGCAGATCGGCGGCCAGCGCCTCACGCCGAGCCTCGGGCGCCGCCCCCTCCCCGAGGAACCGGACCTGCAGGGAGACGTACTTGCCGAGGTCGTGGCGGAGCCGCTGGAGGTGCTCGGCCACGTCTCGGCGGAGCTCGCCGGGGAGCGCGAGGGGTTCGGACGACATCAGGGAGTTCCTAACCGGCTGCTGGTCGGGACCACGCCGCCCACGCGAGCAGGGCCACGATCCCCCAGCCGCACGGGCCACACGCCGACAGACTCCACAGCGCGCCACAGACGAGGCCGAGCACGGGGCCGCTGCGCCACCCCCGCCACAGCCCCCACGCGGCGACCAGGGACAGCCCCGTGAGCGCCGTGCCGGCGGCGAGGGTGCCCAGCGCGCCGACTCCGAAGCGCGCCCCGCGCACCTCCAGCGCGAGATCCGCGGGCAGCGCGAGGATCCCCCCCACCACGGCGGCGAAGACGATGGCGAAGAGCACCCCGCTGGGGGCGACCAGGCCGAGCAGGACCGCCGCGATGCGGCGAATCTGCCGCTTTTCATCCTCGGTCACCGCGTTACCCCCCACTCCCCGATCACCTGATGGCGACCGTGCACATCTACCGCTGGGACCTCGACCGAACCTACCTCGAAACCGAGATCCACTCGACCCTGGGGTTGATCCGGGCCGGTCTCGAGCGGGCAAGCGACAAGCGCACCGTGCAGGGCGCGCGCGAGCTCCTGATCGGCCTGCAGGAGCAGGATCCCGAGGCCCAGCTGTTCGTCCTGTCGGGGTCGCCTCGGCAGCTGCGGCGGGTGCTCAGCGAGAAGCTCGCGCTCGACGGCGTGCGGGTCGACCGCTTCGTCCTGAAGGACAACCTCCGGAACCTGCTGCGGGGCCGGCTGCGCGCGGTGCGGGAGCAGGTCGGCTACAAGCTGCCGGAGCTCCTCGAGGACCGCGCGGGGCAGCGCGCCCAGGTCACCGAGACGCTGTTCGGCGACGACGCAGAGACCGACGCGGTCATCTACGCCGTGTACGCCGAGCTCGTGGCCGGCCGGATGGACGAGGAAGACCTGGTGCGGCTGCTCGAGCAGCACCGGGCGTACCCCGATGCGCTGGCGAAGGCGGTCTCGGCGCTCGGGCGCATCGACCGCGAGGATGCGGTGGAGGACATCTTCATCCGCATCGACCGGGGCGTGCCGCTCGAGCACTTCCGGGTGCTGGGGCCTAAGGTCTACCCCGTGCGGGCGTGGTGGCAGGCTGCCCTGCTGCTGCACCTGAGGGGCCGCCTCGGGATCGACGCGGTGCGCACGGTGGCGATCGCGAGCGGGCTCGAGGAGCGGCCCGCCCGCGCCGGGGAGCTCGTGCGCGACGCGGTGGAGCGGGGCTTCTTCACGGCCGACGACGTGCTCGGGGCGCTGCGCGAGGCGGAGCTCGAGCGCGTGCGCGAGGAAGCGGAGCAGTTCCTCGACGTGCCTCCCGCGTCGCCCGAGGACGTCCCCGGGAGGCCCGACTACCACGCCTTCCTGAACGCGCTGCGCAGCTTGCACTGAATCTTCAAGGTGCGCGCTCCCGATCCGTGCTATGCTCCGGTCGGAGTATGGCCGGCGTAACCGGCGGAAATGTGAGGACATGGGCAGCAAGCTGTTTGTTGGTGGGTTGAGCTGGAACACCACCGACGACTCTCTTCGCGATGCGTTCGAGACCTTTGGGCAGGTACGCGAAGCGCGAGTGATTCTGGATCGGGACACAGGGCGCAGTCGCGGGTTCGGCTTCGTGACGTTCGAGGAGAGCGGGCACGCCCAGGAAGCGATGACCAAGATGGACGGCGCCACGCTCGATGGGCGCACCATCCGGGTCAACGAGGCCGAGGAGCGCCGCGGTGGTGGAGGTCGTGGCGGTCCGCCGCGCGGCCGCGACGACCGCGGTCGCGGTCCCGATGTGCAGGTGCGGGGGCGTCCGCCGGGCCGGGGCGGCCCAGGCGGCGACCGTCGGGGTCCACCTCGCGACGACCGCCGGGGCCCGCCTAGAGATGACCGCCGGGGCCCTCCCCGGGGCGACGACCGGGGCCCCCCTCGGGGTCCGCGAGGCCCCGGAGGTCCGCGAGGCCCGGGTGGACCCCGCGACTCGAGGGGTCCAGGCGGCCCGCCGCGGGGTCCCCGTCCGGGCGGCCCGCCCGGCGCGGGAGGTCCCGGTGGCTTCCGAGGTCCGCGAGGCGGTGGCGGTCCGGGAGGTCCGCCCGGTGGAAGCGGCGGCGCGACCGATGCGGCCGAGAGCTGGGACGATCGCGAGCGGCGCCAGGAGCGCAAGCCGCAGAAGAAGAAGAAGCCGCAGGAGGAGGAGACCCGCCTCAAGAACCCCGCGCCCCGGCGCGAGAAGCGGCAGAGCGGGAAGTCCTGGCGAGACTACGAGATCGACGAAGAGGTCGGAGAGTGGGACGAGGACTAGGACTAGACGACGAGCCTGCGACCGAGGCGGCTCAGAGAGGACCTAGCTAGCTAGCAGCGCTCGGGGAAAGGGGGCTTGGCGATGGTGGCTTCTCGGCAACAAGCC
>CAYMSU010000387.1:0-6327 GCA_964393165.1 uncultured Enterobacteriaceae bacterium | reverse complement strand
TCTCGGTAGGCCACGAACGACCCCAGGCTCTCGAGGTGGATTCGGTCGTAGACCGGCTGGAGCACGCCCGGAGGGCAGTCGTCGGCCTGCATGGGGTCGGTGAAGATGAGCTGGCCACCCGGCCGGAGCACGCGCCGCGCCTCTGCGAGCACGTCCCCGCGGCGGCCGCTGTGGAGGATCGAGTCCTGCGACCACACGACGTCGAAGCAGTCGTCGGGGAAGGGCAGGGACTCGAAGTTGCCGTGCACGACGTGGATCCGCTCGGCCAGGCCCTGTCCGTCGGACAGCTCCCGGTTCCGCGCGTTCTGGATCTCGGAGAGGTTCAGGGCGGTGACGTGGCAGTTGTACTGGCGCGCAAGGTGCCGAGCGGCGCCTCCGTAGCCGGCGCCGAGATCGAGCACCCGGTGGGCCGACGACAGCTCGAGACGCTCGGCCAGGCGCTCCACCGTGCGCGCGCTCGCCGCGGCGATCGGGTCGGTGGGGGACTCGTAGATCCCCACGTGGATGTCCTCCCCGCCCCAGATGTTGAAGTAGAACTGGTCGGCATCGGCGCTGTCGTAGTAGGTCTCTGCCCGATCTGCGGCCCCGCCCGGTCCGGGGTCCTCTCCGGCCGACCAGGCCTTGCTCGCCACGTGGATGAGGAAGTCGGGCTCTTCCTCGCGGTAGGTCTCCTGGAAGTCGCCGTAGGTCTCCACACCCTGGAAGCCCACCTCGGTGAGCAGGCGCCGGACGTACTCCCGGCGGAGCGGGAACATGTTCAGGTGGAAGGTGGATCCGTCGGGGAAGTCGTACTGGAACCTCGCGAGCCCCTCGTCCATGTGCTCGGGCTCCGCGGTGACCTGATCTCCGCAGTAGTAGAACTTGTGCTTGCTCTGGAAGCCGTGATCGAGGATCGCGTCGTAGTTTCGCTGGTCCAGGATCAGCACGCCGTCGTGCCGCAGCGCGGCATAGAACTCGGCGAGCGCCCGCCGACGATCCCGCTCGTCGAACAGATGGGTGAACGAGTTTCCGAGACAGATGATGGCATCGTACTTGTCGTGGACGTCTCGGTTCAGCCACCGCCAGTCGGCGTGGATCGTGCGCAGCACGAAGCCGCGCTTCCGGGCGTTCGCGAAGGCCTTTCCGAGCATCTCGGCGTTGCCGTCGGCGCTCGTGACCTCGAAGCCGGCCCGTAGCAATTGAACAGAATGAAAGCCCGTTCCCGTGGCGACGTCGAGAATCTTGGTCTTCCCCAGCCTGCGGAGCAGGTCGACGAAGAAGGAGCCTTCACTGGTCTTCCGGGCGTCCCAGTCGATGAGCTGGTCCCATTTCTCGACGAACGACTGCACGTACTCGGCGTGGTAGTGGTCGCTCTCTCGGACGTCGAGAGGCTCCTCGCCGAATTCCTGAATCATGGGCGACGGCATGGTGTGTCCCAGCGGTTGGATCGTTGTGGTCGCAGCACTCCCGCGCCGGATGCAATGACCCAGCACAGAGCGCGTCGGGCCAACATGGGCTGGCCCTGGACCGACGGTTTGCGAGCGCGGGCCCATAATAATGAACCCCCCTCATCATGTCCACGGCGCGACGATCCTGCGGTTGGAACCCCCCGTGGCGCGCTTCCACTCGCGAACACCCGGACCTATGTGAGCCAATCAGGGCCCGACGTAGCGAGCCCGGGGCCGGAGGAGCTGGCCAGAGTCCCGCTGCTCTCGCGCGTGGGCTACCCAGCCAGCGCAGCGCCCGATCGCGAAGAGCGCGGAGGCCGCCCCTCGCGGAAGGCCGAGCGCGTGGACCACGGCGACGAGCCCGAGATCGAGGTTGGCAGCGGGAAGACCGGCGGGGGCTAGCGCCTCGACGAGCTCGTCGACGAGCGCGCGACGAGGTGCCGCGGCGGCCCCCGGCACCTCGGCGGACCACGCGAGCAGAGCCCGGGCCCTCGGGTCTCCGCCCGGGTACAGCCGGTGGTCGATGCCGGGCACGGGCTCGCCGCGGGCGAGCCGCTCCCCGAGCGCGACCCTCAGGTCGGGCGCGCCCTCCAGCTCGTCCAGCAGTGCCTCCACCCGGTCCGAGGCACCCCCGTGGCGGGGGCCCGACCACGCCGCGAGCGCGGCCTGCACGCAGGCATAGAGGTCAGCGCCCGTGCCCGCGGCCACCCGGGCTGCGAAGCTGCTCGCGTTCAGCTCGTGGTCGGCGCAGAGGATCAGCGCGCGGTGGACCAGGCGGAGCTCCGCGGGCGTCGTGGAGGGGGCCCCCAGCGCGATGAGCACTCCCTCGGCGAGCGTGGCTGTCGACAGGGCCGCCTCGAGCCGGGCGGGCGAGGAGGGCTCGGGTCCCACGAACATCAGCGCCACGGTCATCCTGCGGAGAAGCCGGCGGGCCCGCGAGAGCTCTGCGGACTCGGTCACCACGTGCCGCAGCGGGTCGTCGGCGGCGAGCAGGGCCACCAGCGCCGAGAGGACCGCGGACACCGGGGCAGGGGACGGGAGCAGGGAAGACAGCGCGGTCGCCTCTACGCCGAGCCCGCGGGCCAGGAAGGAGGGGGCCCGGTCGGGAGTCGGCAGTCCCCAGAGCAGCTGAGCCACCGCCTCGAAGTCCGCGTCGTCCTCGGCGAGGGTGAGCGCGGGCACGCCTCGGTAGTTGGGTCCATCGACGTCGATCGACGTAATTGCCGACTCGAGGACCGGCGGCCCCCAGTCCAGCGCGCTGGCGGCCGCTGGCGCCTGGCCCTTGGCGGCCGCTGCACGGACGCGGAGCGCCTCGATGTCCGCAGCGAGGTACATCCGCCTCCGCCCGTCCGGGGCCGGCGCGATCCGAACCAGTCCGCGGCTTGCGTAGCTGTACAGTGTGGTTCGCTTGACACCGAGTGCGTCGGCAGCCTCCGCCGAGGTCAGGAAGCCCGAGAGGCCCGCCTCGGGATCGGGAGCATGGCTCGGCACTCGGGCCTCCCCGTCAGAGATGGATTCGTCGATCAATGTACTGGCGCGTGAAGATCTGGCCACACGCGGAGGTGATTCGATGGTGAACCAAGGACTGGAGGGGATCGTCGTGGCCGAGACGGCGACCTCGCGGGTCGACGGAGAGGCGGGTGAGCTGATCGTCCGCGGGGTTCCGGTGGCCGAGCTGGCGTCCGGGGGCCTCCTGGAGGAAGCACTGGCGCTTCTGTGGGACGGGAGCCGGGACCCGGCCACGGTCCAGGCGCGCCAGGCCTCGCTCGGTCGGGCCCGTGAGCGCGTGTGGCCCGTCGTCCGCGAGGCGGGAGAGGCGGCGCGCGCCACGGACGGGACCGCTGCTCTGCGAGGCGCCCTTGGGCTGCTCGAGGACGAGGATCCGGAAGGCCTCGTCGCGGCCACCGGGCTGGCCTTCGCTCACTGGGCACGCCGCCGCGAGGGACGGTTGCCGCTCGCCCCTCGCGCGGACCTGGCGCACGCCGAGGACGTCTACCGCTGCGCGACGGGAGCGCTCGACCCCGCTCGGGCGCAGGCGCTCGGGCAGTATCTGTGCACCGTGGTGGACCACGGCATGAACGCCTCCACGTTCGCGGCGCGGGTCGTCGCCTCGACTGGGTCCGACGCGGTCAGCGCGGTGGTCGCCGCCCTGGGCGCGCTCAAGGGGCCGCTCCACGGAGGAGCCCCCGGGCCCGTGCTGGACATGCTCGACGCGATCGGTCAGGCGGAGCGTGCCGAGGGCTGGATCGCGGCCGAGCTCGCGGCGGGGCGCCGGATCATGGGGATGGGCCACCGCGTCTACCGGGTCCGTGACCCCCGGGCGGCCGTGCTCGAGGCCGCCGCAGCGCGCCTCGCGGACCGCGGCATCGGCGGTGAGCGTCTGGCGCTCGCCCGGGCGGTCGAGGCAGCCGCCCAGGCGGCGCTCCAGCGCTCCAAGCCCGACCGGATCCTGCGGGCCAACGTGGAGTTCTACACCGCTGTCCTGCTCGAGGCGGCGGGCTTCGACCGCGCCTGCTTCACGCCACTGTTCGCCTGCGGACGGGTCGTCGGCTGGCTCGCCCACGTCGACGAGCAGCGCCGAACGGGTCGGCTGATGCGGCCCCGGGCGGCCTACGTGGGGCCGATGACCCAGTAGTCCACGGCCTTGCCGCGCACGACCTGGCGGAGGTCGACCTCCGCGAACGACGGGATCGGCTGCCCCCGTCGCGCCTTGACGACGACCCGAGGCGCGCAGCGGAGGGCGGCGTCGAGCCACGAAGCGTCTAGCGGCGCGCTGTGGGCCAGCTGACGGAGCAGCTCGAAGCCGGGAGGCGCTCGCCGGGGCTCGTCGAACATGGGGGAGAGGACCACGGCGTCGGCGTGAAGCGTCGAGAGCAGTCGGCGTGCATCCCCGAGACGCGGCCGAACGAGGCCGGCCCCCCAGCTTCCGGTCAGCCGAGGCAGGCCCGCCTCGACCAGGCTGAACAACGCAGGCTGGATCTCGATGCCGGTGACCTGGACGCCCGCCACCGTGGCGAGGTGCAGCGCGTCGTGGGCGAGCCCGAGCGTGGCGTCGACGACGTGGCCTCCCGGCGGGACCCCGACGGCGCGCACGAGGGGGTGGCGCGCGCCCGCGGCCACGTGGGCGTGCAGCAGCCCGACGTCCGCGGCGAGCCGCGCGGATGGGCTGGCGATCCACTCCAGGTCCCGGCCCACGACGTAGGCCAGCGACGCACCGTGCGCGTCGAGCACGGCGGCCAGCGCGCCACGTCGTGGCACGACCGGCGCCGCGCAGCGCTGGCCGACGACGTGGGCGCGAGCCCGCTGCTTGCTCGTCGGCCGCGTCGTAGTGGTCACGATCATGGTCGTCAGGTACCCTGCGACGTCGACAAGGGAGTGGTGATGGCGGCCTGCCGGCAGTGGATCCAGTGGGGGCTCGGTGTGGCGGCGATGAGCCTGGTCGCCTGCTCGGGCGGCGACGGCGACGACGGCCCGGGGCCTCCCCCTCCGGGCGACGACGACGCCACCGAGGACACGAGTCCCACGGCCGACACCGGCACGCCCGAGGTGCCGGGGCCCGATCTGAACATCGATCCGAAGAACAACTACACCGCGTCGTACGACTGGACCTTCCCTGCTCCGCTGGTGGTCCGCGCCGAGAACGACTTCAACATGGACTGGGGCGGCGTCGGCTCCGACGCGTGGGGAGTGGAGCGGGCGGCGGGGTCCTACGACAAGCTGCTGATCTACCAGTTCCAGGGCAGCCCAGAGGACTTCGAGGCGCTGCTCGAGGCCGACGATCTCGAGGGCAACAATGACGTCGTCGGCCTGTTCACGGCCGACATCGAGGGGCGGGGCAGCATCTTCAGCAACGCGGTCGACGACCTCGACGCCGCGTCGTTCTTCACCGACAGCAACTACCTCACGTGGTTCGTGGCCCTGGCCGACGAGGTCGACGAGCGCTTCGACATCCGCACGGGGTTCTTCCTCGAGCCCGACGACAGCGCCGCCACGTCGCTCGCCGAGTTCCCCAACGAGGAGACCACGGTGTCGTTCTCGGCGACGATCGGTGGGGCGCCCCTGCAGACCGCGGCCAAGCACGATCGCTTCACCGCCGAGTGGCGCGACGTCACCCAGACGGTCCTGGGCGCAGACTACGATCGGTTCGTCATCGACCAGCTGTTCATCGGGTTCTGGGCCGACGCACCGAACCCCGCGGACCTGTCGGGCAGCGTGCTCGAGCTGAAGAGCAAGGCGACCCGGTGGTACACGGCGGACATCACTGGCGACCGGGACATCCTCCTCGAGCTCGCCCGTGACGACGAGCTCAACAACTTCCCGGGCTTCGAGGCAGGCGGCACGTGGCTGCTCGGCGCGCGCTGCGCGTGCGAGAGTGGGCGCTGCGAGGAGCTCTCGGACCGCGCGACGACTTGCCTGACGTCGGCCCCGGCGTGGCTCACGGTGGTCGAGGTCCAGTAGTCTCGAGATGTCATTGGGGGGACGGACCTGCGTCGGGGGTGTGTCGTGGTGACCGACGACGCGCCTGGTCGTCGCTCCAACCCCCCGTCGCGACGCATGGTCAGCGGCGACCAGGCGCCTCTTCACCTTCCTGACACGGCGGTGCTGCCGACGCTCGCAGCTTCGGCTACGGTGCGGGCGCGGGCGTCCCCCGCGCGGAGGAGTCGATGGTCAGCAGCATCCGGAGCGGGGTGGTCTACGGCCTGGCGATGGCGGTCGTCGCAGGCTGCAGCCGGGGCGTCGAGGACCTCACCGAGGCCAACAACTACACGTTCTCCAACGACCTCACGCTCGAGACGGTGGAGGTGCAGTCGGAGGCTCACCTGACCATCGACTGGTCCGCGGTGACCACCGACATCCGGCTGCGCCCGTTCGACGGCTGCCCCGACCAGGTCGCGTTTCT
>CAYMSU010000386.1:0-6349 GCA_964393165.1 uncultured Enterobacteriaceae bacterium | reverse complement strand
GTTCTTCATTTCAACGGTCTTCCGTGCGGTGCTCACCGGCGAGGGGGACGCCCGCGGCGGCTGAGGTGTTCGGGCTGGCGGCGGTCCAGGCCACGTCGGCGGGCACCGAGCGCAGCGCGGTGCACCCGGCGGTCGGGCGGGCCCTGCAGGAGGCCGGCTTCGACGTGCGAGCGGGCACGGCCCCGGGAGAGCTGCGGGTGGAGATCGGCCGGCGCACGCTCGTGCTCCGCTCCAAGACGCTCGAGGACCAGCCTGCCGAGGGCATGGCCGCGGTGATGGTCTGCGCCGACGCCGACGCCGCCTGCCCGTTCGTGCCGGGCGCGGCGCGCCGGGTCAGCCTGCCCTTCGACGACCCCCGCCACGCCGACGGAACTGCTGAGGAAGCGGCCGCCTACGATCGGGCGAGCGACCGGATCGGGCGAGAGCTGGCGTGGGCGCTCGGTCAGGCGGCCTGACCCAGGCTCACGCCCCGCGGCGGAGCGCGATGCGCGGCCGACTCGAGGTCGCGCTCTGGGACTCCGCCGAAGCCTCGTCGGCCGCCGCCTCCAGGTCCTGCGCGAGCTGGATCTGGGCGGTGAGCCACGCGCTCAGCGCCGGATAGGCGTTCTTCGGCACGAACCACCACCCGCGGTCCACCTCGAGCCAGCCATACGCAGGGTCTCGCAGATGATCGACGAGCATGCGGGTGGCGACGTGGTAGCTCTCCTTCTCGTGGCGCAGCAGGCCCTCGTAGTCGAGCTCGAGCGTCTCCGGATGGATCGCGTGGTAGAAGGTGGACAAGAAGCTGGACAGGGGGCCTTCCACCCTCAAGTCCACCTCCAGCGTGAGCTCCTCCTCGACGGGAGGGGGCACCCGACTCTTCCTCTCCGGCTCCCTGCCGGTGAACGCTGACTGGAGGAGCCCCATGCCCTCGCGGCCTTGTTTGATGACGCCCGAGAAGTGCTCCGAGGCCTCATAGAGCGGACGACCGTCCACGATGGCCGTGCCCAGGAAGATCGCGATGCCGTCGACGAGCAGCGCCAGGAAGAGCGCGGTCAGGGCCGGCATCTCCCCTGCCGACACCCGGTGGTACGGCGTGAGCAGCGCGACCTCGGCCTTCATGTCGACGTAGTCTCCGCGGACCGGGGCCGGCACGTCTTCCTTCCAGTCCTTGGGGGCGAGCTGCCAGGCCGAGAGATCGCGCTGGTAGACGGCCTCGGCCGTGAGCCCCTCGTAGTCGTACTCGAAGTGCGGCTGGAGGCGCTCGATGTCGGCGTGAAGCCGCTGTGCCTCGACCTTCTTGAGGTTGCCCTCCTGCGCGTACTTCCGCGCCACCGGGCCGTAGCCGGACACCCCGGTGGTGGAGCCTCGGCTCGCCTCCCGATCGGCCAGGTCAATCAAGGCCTCGGCCTCGCTGTCGAGCTTGTCGGCCCGGCTCCGGGCGGGCTGGTACACGTCGGAGACCAACGTGGCGTGGGCCTGCAGCGCCCGGTCGAGCTGCGCGCGCAGCTCCGCCTCCGATGCGAGCTCGTCGTAGTAGGTGAAGAAGCTCGTGTACACGCTGGCGAACGCGAACAGGAAGATCGCCGTCCAGCGGCGCACGACCGACCGGTTCACGGCGAACCCCGCCAGCATCAGGAACAGCATGAGCTGCACGGAGCCGCCGATGATCTCGGCCATGCCCTCCGGCAGGATCTGCTTGGCGCCCACGATGGTGGTGTACGCGCTGCCGACGTTGAGCAGCAGCAGCAGCACCAGCAGGACCCAGTCCCGGTCGCGCAAGCGCGCCCAGGTGGACGCCCAGTTGTCTCGGCCGGAAGCCCCCGGGGCGCCACCCCCACGACTGCCGAGGCGATACATCCGGCTCCGCAGCTTGGACATCGCCTTATCACCCCCACGACCGGCGTGGTCGGCGGAGGGCTCGCGTATGGGCGAATCGGCCATTCGCTCTCCTGATCTCGGCGGCCTGGCCAGAGGCCGTCCCCGTGACCCTACCCTGGGAGGCGCCCGCAGACACGGACACGTTTGGGCCTGGACAGGAAATCTGCAGCCCTCCGACGACCGCGAGCGGGGAAAGCCCAGCGTCGCGGGGTGACAATCCCGGCCCCCCGACGGCGGGAGCGCGGGCGTTTCCAGGTGAATAATGCACTGCGATGCAAGGACTTCCCGATGGCTGGACCCTCGTCGGCGAGCCCGAGGAGGGCCCCGGAGGGCACTTCCAGCGTGCCCGAGCGCCTGCCGGCGAGACCGGTATGGTGTTGCTCTACCGGTTCGACCTGGCCCCGAACCCGGGGCTCGATCCCGGGAAGGAGGCGCTGCCGCTGCTGCGCGACCCGCCCGCCGGCGTGGCGCGGCTGCTGCACCGCGACGCCCGGACGGCGACTTTTCTGTACGAGACGGGGGATGCGCGGCTGCTGTCCGAGCTGCTGGCGGACGCTCGGGCCCAGCAGCTTCCCGGAAGTCCTCTCGCGGCGCTGCAGCTCCTGCGGCAGGTCGCCCCCCTCCTCGACGTCGCTGCCGAAGCAGGCGACCCCTACGGGTTGCGTGGGCACGGCGGCCTGAACCCCTGGCGGCTGCTGGTCCGCCCTGATGACGGCGAGGTCACGCTCCTCGGCTACGGCCTACCGTCGGTGGAGGTGCTCGAGTGGGCCGGCGACGAGCGCGCGACCGACGAGCGCCCGGGTCCGGGGCTCCCCTACGTGCCTCCGGAGGTCCTGGCCACGCGTGACTCGGGGGTCCCGAGCGACCTGTACCGGCTCGGGATGGTCGCTGCGGAGGTGGCCCTCGGCGAGCGCCTGCTGCAGGGGCGAGACGCAGACATCGAGGGATACATCCGCGACGGCCGCGCGATGTACGAGCTCGAGCGCCGGGCCCCGCCGAAGGCGCTGCTGCACGTGCTCGAGCGGCTGCTGCAAGAAGCGCCCGAGGATCGGCCGCAGACCGGAGCGGAGGTACGGGGCGACGCCGAGGCAGCCCTACGAGACCTCCAGGGCGTCGGGCTGTCCCTGGCGCAGCTCGCGAAGGTGGGCGTGGCCGAGCTCGACTTGCTCGACCTGCTCCGCGGCGACGAGGATGCGCCCACCCAGCGCTTCGCGGACTATGAGCCAGAGGTGGCGGAAGGGCGGCTCGAGACCGCGACCCGGCCGGTCCCTGCCCACAACCTCGACCTCGAGGCCGATCGGACGCCGACGGACGTCGATGCCGAGGTCGAAGAGGGACCGGAGGTCGACAGCGACGACCTCCAGGTGGAGCCCGCGCAGCCATCTCCGCCGATCGCGCGGCCCCAGTCCCGCGAGGATCGCTTCGCCGCGCTCGAGCAGGAGCTCGCGCAGACCGAGCACGAGTGGGAGGCCCAGCGAGGCACGGAGCCCGGCGGGCTCCCGGCTCACATGGCGGGCATGCTGCGCGATCTCGAGGACGTCGTCGACGAGGAGCAGCACGTCGTCCCGGACTCGGATGCGGAGCCCCTCGAGGACGAGCGCGACGAGCTCGGCGCGGTCGAGGACTCCGGTGCTCCCCCGCCGGCCCCGGAGCCGACCGGTGAGGCGGCGGTGCCGTTCCGGCCGGCGCCGGAGGGCGCCGACCCGTCCCCTGCCCGTCGGATCTGGCCCGAGGCCCCCGACCTGCTGCTGTTCTCGACGGTGACCGTCGACCTGGACAAGCGCATCGCGCTCCGCGGCAGCCGGGTCGAAGAGCTGACGGACCTCCAGGTGAGGGCCCTCGCCTACCTCGCCCGCGAGCGACACCGGGCGGTTCCGGCCACCGAGCTGGTGAGCGCGATCGAGCACCGCGCGGCCTCTGCCGCGTCCATGAGCTCGATGGTCACCTTCCTGCGCAGTCGGATCGAGGAGGACCCGGCCGAGCCCGTGCACCTCAAGGACGGCCGGCTCACCGGCTCGTACCAGCTCGTGCAGTTCGAGGAGGCCCAGCGCGAGCCCGAGCCTCTGACCCGGCCGGAGATCGAGATCCACGGCCGGCAGCCGGAGCTGGAGCGCTTGCTCGACATGCTGCGGAACCACCGCGCAAAGGTCGTGACGGTCGCCGGCACCTTCGGCAGCGGCGCCTCGGCGGTCGCGCGGGAGGCCGCGTTCCTGCTCCAGGCGTACGAGGGCTGGCAGGTCCTCTACGCCCGGATCCAGGGGGAGCACCGGTTCGCGGCGGACCTCGCTCGCCAGCTCAAGCGCCGCACGCTCGGTCGCCCCAACGTGGAGCTTCAGCGGGAGGTGGGCGAGGCGTTGGCGCGTACCGACCACCTGCTGGTGTTCCTCGATGTGCCCGAGCCCCACGGAGCCGTCCAGCCAGTCGTGGCCGGCTGGCTGAAGATGAGGCCGCGAACACCGATCCTGGTGGCTGGTCAGGGTGCGATCGGCCTCGACGACGAAGACGAGTTCGTGCTTCCGCTCCACGGACTCCCCCAGGCCGAGGCGGAGCTGATCCTCGTCGAGCGGATCCGGAAGCACCGGCCAGGCGCCAAGCTTGACGCCCCAGTGATCACCGACCTGGTCCGGTCGCTGGACAGGATGCCCCTGTATCTGGAGCAAGCGGCCCGGCGAACGGCGTCGCAGCCCCCCGAGGCGGTGCGCGACCAGATCCGGAACGGCTCGCTGGATCTGGAGCTCGGCCCTCCCTTCGACGGGGGGCTGCAGACCAACCTCGCCCGCACGCTCGATCGCCTGCCCGATCCGGTCCAGAGGGCGCTCGCCCACCTCGTGGCGTTCGCCGGGTCCTTCGATCTCGAGGCCGCCGAGGCGGTCGTAGCGCTCCCCGAGCAGTACCCCCTCGCGGTGCCCCCGCTGCTCGAGGCCCTCGAGACGGGGTTCCTGCTCGAGCGGGTGGAGCCCGAGGCCGACCTGCCCCTGCGCTGGCGACTGCTCGAGACATTCCGCCAGCACCTGGCGCGCAACGCGAACGTCCGAGAGCAGGATGCAGCCGTGCGGCGCCACTCGGACTACTACTGCCGGCTGGGCCTGGAGCACGGCCACGGGCCGTGGGTCGAAGCCCGGGCCCGCCGCCTGCTCACCCTGGAGCGCGACAACCTGTCCGCAGTGATCGCGCGAGGGGGGCCTCGGGCGGCCGGCGCCGCGCTCGGGCTCACCGCCATGCTCGGGCGAGAGTCCGCCACCGAGCTCGTCGAGCCGGTCGAGCCGCTCGCGGTGGAGGCTGGCGTGTCTCGCGGCGGTCGCCCCGAGGTCCGCGCCCAGCACGCGGCCGCCCTCGTCGCGGCGGCTCGCCTCAAGGTGTTCCTCGGCCAGGGGAAGGGCGTTCGGGACACGCTCGACGCCGCCATCGAGGCCGCGAGCCGGCTGCCCCCGAGCGAGGCTGCGCGCACGCTCCTCGACATCGGGTGGATGAACCTCGAGCTCAAGGCCAGCACCGGCGTCGGGTTCGATCTCGACAAGGTGGCCCGGACCGACCCCTGGGTGGTGGCCGCGTCCGCCCTGCTCCGCGGTCGCGAGCAGTACGCGAAGGTCAAGCAGTCCTCGCCGCCCGGGGACCCCTCGCTCGCGCGGCGCGCCATGACCAGCGCGCAGCACGCGTTCACCGAGATCGGCGCGCACGTGGGGTCTGCGATCGCGCAGCGCTACCTCGCCGAGGTCCTCGCAGAGTCGGGGGAGGCCCCGGCCGCGGTCTCCAAGCTGCAGGCGGCCCTGGCCACGTTCCTGGGCGTGCAAGACACCCAGGCCGTGCTGGAGTGTCAGATCCGACTGGCGGAGCTCCAGGTGGGCATGGGGCTCGTGCCCGAGGCCCACGAGCCCCTGACCGAGGTCCTCCTGGCGGCCAAGGAGTCGTCCGCCCAAGGCCTGCTGGCCCTCGCCCGCGGGATCCAGGCGGCGGTATACTGCCTGGCGAGCCCGCCTCGCTACGAGGAAGCCGAGCGCTTCTTCTTTCTCGCACTCGCGGCGGACTCTCCTCACCAGCCCAAGATCCAGGCCCTGTTCGCGGTCTATCAGCTGCTCACCGGCCACCCCGAGGCCGCCCGGGCAGAGGCCCGAGGCGCCATCGGGGATCCGGTCGCGCGCGGCACCCTCGCCCTCCTCGAGCGCCGCAAGCTGACCGACCGCCGCGATCCCGAGGAGTCGATCCTCCTGTTCGAAGCCCTCGAGGCGTGGCGGGCGGGCGCGTCGCGGGACCGCGTAGAGGCCCGACTCGCGACGCGATCCTCGATCGCTGTGCGCATGGTCCTCCACGCTCCCGCTCGGGCGCGACCCGGGCCCCGCTGACCCCCTGGCGGTCGCCGAGCCGGTGTCTACCTTGTCCACATGTCTGACCGAACACGAGCCGCCGCCCAGTCTCTCGCCCTGATCGCCATCCTCGCTCGCAGGCCGCATATGAGGAGGCGCTGCGCTATGCCAAGGCGCGCGAGCAGTTC
>CAYMSU010000385.1:0-6367 GCA_964393165.1 uncultured Enterobacteriaceae bacterium | reverse complement strand
CGACGAGGAACTTGAGGAGGAAGAACATCACCGCGGTGTTGGCGATGGCGAGGCTCGCGGCGGCGGCTCCGTAGCCGTGGCGGACGGTCCAGGGAAGGGCAGCGGGGGGCGGGGGGGATTCGTCCACGGCGCGCAGGGTACCCCAAGACCCTCAGCGGCAGGACGAGTCGCGCGCTATGGTCTTGGGACCTCGATTCCGTCGTGCAGGAGAGCTGACGTGCAGCTCAGGCGGCCTCTCGTGTGGCTCGTGTGGCTCGTGTGGATCGGGTGCACGGACCCGGTGCAGGTGTACGGCCCGAATCTCGTGGCCAATCCCGTCGACTCGGGGCCCGACGTGGTGGCTTCGGAGCAGGGGTGCCCTCGCGTCGTGGGCCTCCACACGTTCGACGGGGAGCGCGACCAGCGGGTCCGGTCGATCCTTCCGACCGATGACGGCGGGGCACTGGTGAGCGTCCGGAGCGGCGGCGTGCTGACGGTGGACGGTCTGGTCGTCGCGGACACCCCGGATCTCGTGGACGTCGTTCTCCGCGTGACGGACCAAGGTGTCGACGTGCTCGAAACCTGGCAAGGGGGCGCGCTCACGCACCTCCAGGTGGCAGGCCGGATCGGGGATGCGCATCGCTACAGGGTCGGCGACCTGCACGGCACACTGCGACTGCCCGAGGGCTCGTCGTCGTCACCTGACGCTCTTCAGGGCTACAACACCGTGGCGGTGGTGCGGCTCGATGCGGAGGGGCGCACGGAGTGGGCGACCATCCCGGATCTCGGGAAGCCCTACGCTTCGTTCGGCGATGCCGCCGTGCTCCCGGATGGCTCGATCGTGCTCGGCATCGTCTCGGTGTCGCAAGACGCCACGTCGGACGCAATCGCCGAGGTCGGTGCCCTGGTCATGATGGACGGGGATGGCCAGGTGACACGGGTCACGCCGCTGGTGGGGGGCTCGTCGGCCACGGTGTCCGAGGACGCCTACGATGCTGCCACGGGCACCGTGACCGTGGCTGGCTCCCTCGAGGTGTCCGACGGCGGCAGGAGCGTCACCTTGGATGCGGTCGCGCATGGAGTGAGCGGCGCGACGCTGGTTGCCGGTGCATTCCGTCGTGAAGCAGAAGTCGGACCGGAGGGCGCGGCCCGTGAGGTGCAGGCGAGGACCTCGTCGGATGTCTGGCTCATGACGTTGAGCGAGGAGGGAGTGGTCGAGGCGTGGGTCCAGCCGGCGTGGACCGCCGCGGGAGGCGCTGCGGTCACGGAAGCGCTGGGCGTCGGTGCGGACGGCTCGGCCCTCTGGGTGGTGGAGGTCTGGGACGACGACACCCCGCGCTCGGCGCCCGAGGAGCGCGGGCGCCTCGAGATCGCCGTGGTGGAGCCGTCTGGCGGTGTGCGGTGCTCGCGGAGAATGGTCGGGGGTCCGCCACCGGCTGGTCCCGACGACTGGGCGCTCCTGTACGTGGCCGACGCTGCATGGCTGTCCGATGGGCGCTGGTCGTTGGTTGGAAACGTTCCGGGCCGCCCCCGCGGCGATTCGGACAAAGGTCGCGGGATGCGAAACCATCCCCTGCGTCGTGTCCGTCTGGCGGACACAGGTCGCTCGATGGCGGCTCATCCCCCGAGCCGTGTGCGTCAGGCGGACACAAGTCGGGGGCGAATCGCCCATGTCCGGAGTCGTGTCCACGAGCGGAGGCGTCGGCGACCCATCCCCGGCTTTGGCGACCGAACCACTACCGTGGACCTGCAGACAGAATCTGCGTGCGCCAGACCGCTTGCCACCCCCCTGCCCGCCTCGCAAAGGTCAGGACCTCCTGGCCGACTTCGTCGTGGCGGGCCCCTTCGTGCGCATAGGTGACCGCAAACCGGTAGGTGACGACCGCCACGTCGCCATTGATCTCCACGGAGTGCGCTTGCACGTCGAAGGCGAGCGTCTGCACCGACGCGGTGTACTCCACGAACGAGGCGACGATGGCGTCACGACCGCGCAGCGTGGTGGACAGATCGGGCGCCACCATGACCGCATCCTGCGCAAACAGCTCGGCGGTGTCGTGGGGGCGCCCCTCGAGCCACGCGCGGTTGCACGCCTGGACCGCGTGCCACAACGCTTCCGCTTCGTCGGCCAAAGCACCCTCCCCGCCTCGGCGTGCACGATAGCGCAAGGCGACGAACCATCGCTGCCTCGGGCGCGGAAGGCGACGGCGTCGCCTACCGCGTGACCGCCAGACGCGTGCCCGCCACCCACGTGCGATGCTCGTCGGTGTAGTACAGGTACGCCTGCGACGCCGGCGCCTCGTACGTCCCCGGCACCTCCGCCACCAGCTCCAGCGGCACCTCGTGCACCTCCTCCGGCGCCAGGTCGCGGAAGTACAGCACCACCTCCCGCGGTCCCGTCTCGTAGAAGTCCACCACCCCCGACTCGCGCAGCTCCTCCAGCTGCCACCCCTGCGGCGCCACGCCACCCGGCAACCCCACGCGAGCCAGCGCCATCGGCTGCCCCTCCGACGTCAGGTTCCGCACCGTCGCGACCAACCGCACCCGCTCCCCCATCGGAACCTCCGCGCGCGACAGCGACGTCTGCAGACCCACCACCGCCTCCGACGACGTCGCCGGAAGCGCCGAGCGATAGTCCACCGCCACCGACAACGGCAACGCGTCCCCGTCGTGCGAGACCTCCAGCACGTTCTCGCCAGGCTGCAGGAAGTCCCCCAAGGTCGTCAGCTCCACTGCCCCCTGGTGGCCGGCCTCGTACGCCACGCTCGCCACCTTCTGGCCCCCCACGCGCACGATCACCACGCCGCTGCGCTCCGTCGCCCGGCTCGCCGACGCGTACGCCGTGAGCGCCTTCAGCGCGAGCACCGTGGCCTGGGTCGAGCCGAAGCTGCCGTAGCCACCTCGGTTCGCCTGCAGCCACTGCACCGCCCGCCGCACCGCCGCACCCCGCTCGCCCGCGTCCAGCAACGCGAGCACCGCCAGCGACGTCGTCTCCACCGTCAGCGAGTGCCCCCCGGACCGCGTGATCGAGTGGTCCGCCCCCGGGAACGTCCCGTCGTCCGCCTGCAACCCCGCCAGACGCTTGGCCGCGCGCACCCCGTCCGCCGGATCCGCGAGGTTCAGCAGCGTGCCCGCCGCCAACGCGAGCAGGTACGGATCGTCCGTCTCCCGCGCCAGCGACCGGCTCCGGGCGAGCTCCGCGTCGAGGTCCGACGTCGTCCCCGCCTCGGTCAGCGACCAGGTGATGTACGCGTCGGTCACCGCCGGCGCCGCCCGCCCGAAACTGTCGAGCGCCCGCGCATTGCGCTGGTAGCCGCCCTTCCCGTCGCGCCGCGACAGCAGGTAGTCCCGGGTGCGGTCGATCATCGCCGCGTCGACGCCCCCGAACACGCGCTGCATGTCCACGAACTCGACGAGCCCGTAGGCCGTCAGCGCCTCGTGGGCCGGCGCGCCGCCGAACCACTCGTAGCCACGCTCGGTCGTCTCGTAGCCGGTGAGCTTGGCGTAGCCCCGCTCGAGCAACCCGCTCGTCCGCGCGAGCACCTCGGGAGCCGCCACCTCGTGCTCCTGCAGGTACGACAGCACCATCACGTTCGGGTAGTTGCTCGAGCTCGTCTGCTCGAAGCAGCCCACGGGCTCCCGCAGCAACCCCTCCATGCCCTCGAGCAGCGTCGACAGCGGGCTCGGATACAGCCGCACCGCCGCCTGCACCGTGCCGGGCACGGCATCGCCGAGATCGACGGTCCACCGCGCGGTGCCCGACAGATCCCGCGCGGCCTCCCACGCCTGCGGAAAGCCCGGGGGCTCGATCTGCAGGGTGCGCGTGAACGCATCGTGCTGGCCGCTCCCCCGCGCCGTGAACGAGACCTCCGCAGACCCGCCCTGCCCGGTGACCGCGAGCGGGATCCAGCGCGTCTGCTGGCCGCCGGGCGCGAGCACCACGGGACCCTCGGGCCACTCCGCGCGCAGCCCCTCCCCGAACTCGGCGTCGACCGTGATCTCGAGGGGGCGGTCGACCTCCGACGTGAGCGTCAGCGGCACCTCGAGGGTGTCGCCGGCAGAGACCGCCACCGGCAGCTTGACGTCCATGGAGAACGGCAGCTTGCTCGCGAACACCGTCTCGTCGCGGCCGAGCGCCCCCCCGCCGGTCCCCTCGGTGACCACCCGGAAGCTGGTGATCGCGTCGGACGCGGTGAACCGGACCTCGGCCCGCCCGTCGGCGCCGGTCACGAGATCGGGAGCGAAGTACACCGGGCTCCGGAAGTCGGTGCGCGGGCCCTCGTAGTCGGGATCGGGGGGCGGCACGGGGAACACCCGCACCGTCGCCCACGCCTGGCGCGCCTGCCGCGCCCGTGCGCGCCCGCCGCCCACGTAGCCGAGCGCTCCGAGCTGGTCCCGCAGCGCGACGCCCTCGGCGACTTCCTCCTCGGCCTCGTCCGCCGCGATCCCGTCCCGCGGTCGCGCGACGACGAGCCGGGCGGGCTTCGCCTCGGGCGCCGCGACCTCGTTCGCGGGGGCCGGATCGGCGTCCTCCCCGGCCGCGGGCGCGGGCGCGGGCTCGGCGGGGGCCGCCGGCGGAGGAGGTGGCGGCGCCGCGAGGTCCTCGGCGACCGCGTCCGCCCGGAGGCGGGGTCGGCGGCGGCGCTCGGGGATCCCCTCTCGCCGGAACTGCTCCTCGTCCAGCATGGACTGCCCGAGGCGCTCGGCCTCGACCTGCTGGCGCTCCGCCTGCATGCGGGCCCAGTGGGCCGGCGGCGTCAGCTCCGCCTGCCACTGCGCGGGGAGCTGCGCGAGGCGCCGCCACCCCCGGGTGCCCATCAGCAGATCCAGCGCCTCGGCCGCATGAGCCACCTTCGGGTCGAAGTACCGGCGCGGCTCGTGGACGCGGCCCGGGAGCTCCGCGAGCAGGTACTGCTGGGCGAGCAGGTGCGGCTCCTCGTCGTCGGCGAGCGACAGCCGCCGGTCGTCGACCACCGACAGCCCGAGCGACGCCGGCACGGGCACCCCGTGGCGCGTCGTCCGCACCTCGAGCACCACCTCGGACCGCGGGGTCACCGCCTCCTTCGCCGGCGTCACCTCGATGTCGAGATCCTCCCCGCGGTGGCGGTACACGAGCCGCTCGAGGATCGGGGTGGCGCCGTCGAGCACGGTCACCGTGGCCACCCCCTGGGCGCGGGCGAGCACCTCGTCGTCGGTGGCGAGGTACACGACGGCGGGCTCCAGCGGCGCGACGGCCACGGTGGCGGCGTCGATCCGCTGGTCGCGGAGGACCGCCTGGACGGTCAGCGTGCGCGGCTCGGTACAGGTGACCGCGGCGCGGATCGCCGCGTGGGTGCTGTCGAAGTCGTCGTAGACCCGCAGCGCGCAGCCCTCGGGGGCGGCCGCAGGGACGTCGAAGGTCTGGTCGATGTCGGCGGGCTGGTCGATCACCACGCGGTAGGTCTCGCCGGCGCGGGGGGTGAGCGAGAACCGGCCCATCCCGTCGTGCACGGTGCGGAAGCGGGCGACCGGCTGGCCACCGGGGCCGAGCACCCGGCCGGCGACGTCCGCGGGCTTGCCGAGGGGCGTCCGCGCCTCGAGGTACACGCGGCCGGCGATGCCCTCGACGAGCTGGCCCCCCTCGGGGAACAGCTGCACGTCGACCTTGTCGAGCACGATGGGGACGCGGCGGGAGATCGACTCGGTGACCCCGGCCTCCTCGACGAGCACGGTCAGCAGGCCGTCGCCGCGGGCGATGTCCGCGGGCAGGTCGAAGCGGACGGTGGCAGCGCCCTGGGAGTCGGTCGGGACGTCGAAGCGGGTGAGCTCCGCGCCGTCGAGGTCGACGACGGCCCGCACGGTGCGCTCCGCGAGCGGCTCCCCGGTCGCGCGGGCGAGCTCGAGGGTGGCGGACACGGTGTCGGCCGGCCCGTAGGCCTTGCGCACGAAGTCGAGGGTCTTCTTGACCCTCGGCGTCTCGAAGCTGGCCACCGTGATCGGGCGCTCGACGACGGACGCGCCGCCCTGGGTGAGCCGCACGACGTAGCGGCCGCCAGGCGCCCCCGCGGGGATCACGAAGTCGTTGTGGCCGTCGCCGTCGAGGTTGGGGCGGCGCTTGCGCACGACGACCGCGCCGCGGGGGTTGACGAGCTCGGCGACGAAGGGGGCCCCGCCCTCGCCGCTGAGGGTGGCGTCCTGCAGGTCGAACACGCGAAACCACAGGGTCTCACCGGGGCGCACGAGGGGGCTGCTGACCTGCACGTAGGCGCGGCGGTCGGGGTGGTGGGCCCATGCCTCCGCCAGGGTGTCGGCGAAGCGGGCGGCGTCGGGGTCGAGGGGCTGGCGCGGGCTCGGCGCCATGGTAATGAGGAATGATCGTCGTCGTTTGGTCCAGGTTCTGAAAGACAATGTT
>CAYMSU010000384.1:0-6398 GCA_964393165.1 uncultured Enterobacteriaceae bacterium | reverse complement strand
AGGTGGAGCGCCAGGTCATCGAGGAGGAGGGGCAGCGGCAGATGGCGGCCATTCGCGCGGAGGGCAAGCGCGAGGCGGCCCTCATCGACGCCGAGGCGGAGGCGCGCACCCTCCAGATCCGGGCCGAGGCCGAGGCCCAGGCGGCGCAGATCCGCGCCCGAGGGATCGCCCAGGCGGCTGAGGCGGAGGCCCAGGCCGCCCGCATCCGGGCCCAGGGAGAGGCCGAGGCCACCGTCATCGAGGCCGACGCCGTGCGCACCTACAATCGCGCGCTCAACTCGACCCTGACCAGCCGGCTGATCGAGCTGAAGCGCGTGGAGGCGTTCCAGGCCATCGGCGAGGGCCCCAACACCAAGCTCCTGCTGCACGACGGCAAGAGCCAGCTGGTCAACGTGATCGGTGGCGGCGTGCTCGACTGACCGCTTGACGCCGGGCGCGCGGTGCCCACCTTGTTACAGGCGGGCGTTCCATCCCGCAGGTGAGGGTCGGGGACCGGGGACCGTGTCTCCGTGAACCCCGCCAGGCCTTAACCGGAGCAACGGTAGCGGCCGGCACGGGGCGTCGGACCCCCCGGCCCTCACCTGTCGGATGGAGCGTCCGGGCCTCCCGCCCTGGCCCAGGCCTGCCGCAGGTCGTCCGGCAGCGGCGCGCGCAGCCGCAGCGGCCCGCCGGCCTCGGCCGGCACCTCCAGCGACGCCGCGTGGAGGGCCAGCCGGGGGGCGGGGCTTCCCCCGTAGCGGCGGTCCCCCAGGATGGGCGTGCCTGCCAGGGCCGCATGGACCCGCAGCTGGTGCTTGCGTCCGGTGTCGAGCTCGAGCTCCACCGCTGCCGTGGCCGCTCCCTGACCCATGACGCGCACATGGCTCCGGGCGGGCTTGCCGTCCACGGGTCGGTCCCAGGTGGCGTCGACGGGCCAGCCGTCCAGGATGGCCCGGTAGGTGCGGCGGATGAGGTGGGCGCGGAAGCCACGGGCGACGGCTGCGTTGGCCGCGGGGTCGAGGGTGACCAGCAGCAGACCGCTGGCCGCGGCGTCCAGGCGGTGGTGCAGCCCGACGTAGGGGTGCTCGGCGCGGAGCCAGTCGAACAGGTTGTCGCCGCCGCCGCGCGGTGCCTGCACGGGGAGGCCGGCCGGCTTGTCCACCACCAGCAGGTGGCCGCCGCGGTGGACGACCCGCATCAGCCCCCGCCGACCGCGCGGATGATCTCCACCTGCTGCCCCTGGCGCAGGGCGACCCGGGCCCACTCGCCCCGGGGCACGACCCTGCGGTCGACGGCGACCGCCACCCCGTCCGCGGGGAGCTTCAGGTCGTCGAGGAGGGCGGGCAGTGGATGGCCGTCGGGCACCTGTCGAGGGGTCCCGTTCACCTCGATGGTCACGCTCATGCGAACTCCGTCCGGTTGGCGAGGGCGCGGCCCAGGCTGACCGCGTCTGCGTACTCGATCTCGGTCCCGACGCTGATGCCGTGGGCCAGCCGGGTCACCCGGACCTCCAGGGGGCCGAGCAGGCGCGCCAGGTAGAGCGCGGTCGCGTCGCCCTCGACGGTGGGGTTGGTGGCGAGGATGACCTCGGTGACGGTGCCGTCACGGAGGCGCTCCAGCAGCGGCCGGATGCGGAGCCTGTCCGGGGTCACGCCGTCCAGCGGAGACAGGCTGCCGTGGAGGACGTGGTAGCGGCCACGGAACTCGCCGGAGCGCTCGAAAGCGAGCACGTCCTGGGGCTCCTCCACCACGCAGAGGGTGGTCGCGTCGCGCTTGGGGTCCGTGCACCGACGGCACGGGTCCTGGGCGGTGAGGTCGCAGCAGATGCTGCACTCGTGGACGCCCTCGTCGAGGGCGGCCAGGGCGGCGGACATCTCGGTGACCGTGCCCGGCGGCGCGCGCAGCATCCAGTAGACCAGCCGGCTGGCGGTCTTCTCGCCGATGCCGGGCAGGCGTCGCAGCTGCCGCACCGCCTCGCCGATGGGATCCCCGTCCACGCGGCGCCTAGAAGGGGAGGAGGCCCGGAGGGATCGGCAGGCCCCCGGTGAGGTCCTGCATGCCCTTGGCGAGCTCGGCCTGGACGCTGCGGAGCGCCTCCTGCATGGCCGCACGCGTGAGGTCCTCCAGCAGCTCGCGGTCGTCCATGGCGCCGGGGTCGATGGACACGGTGTCGACCTGGTAGTCGCCGGTGAGCACGATCTTCACCATGCCGTCGCCGGCCGTGCCCTCGCAGCGAAGCTGGGCCTGCCTGGCCTTCATCTCCGCGACCCGCTGCTGCAGGCCACCGAGCATGGCGCCGAGGTTGTTCATGTCGAAGTCCACGGGGTTCTCCTGGTTCAGGGGTCGCTGCGGAGCGACGTGACGCGCTCCACCTCGGCCCCGAGGGTATCGATGATGCGGGCGCAGTCGGGGTCCGACAGCACCTCCTGACGAAGGGCCGCCGAGCGGTCGGCCTCCGTACCGGTGCCGGGCAGGGGCGCGACCTCGATCCGCTCGAGGCGTGGCAGCCCCTTGCGTAGCGCAGCGAGGACATCAGGGTCGGAGGCCGCGCGGCGTGCCTCGGCAAGGGCCCGACCGGCGGGCACCTGGACGACCAGCGTGCCGTCGGGGCGTACCCGGGGGCGCCCTCCGGCGAGGCGGGCGGCTCGGGGGCCCAAGGCGGTCAGGGGCGCACGAAG
Source organism: uncultured Enterobacteriaceae bacterium (assembly GCA_964393165.1). Taxonomy (GTDB): domain Bacteria; phylum Myxococcota_A; class UBA796; order UBA796; genus DRPG01. The sequence continues at coordinate 3,741 of CAYMSU010000384.1, read as the reverse complement.
GCGGGACCACCGCTCGCCGAGGGGGGGCTCGGCGGGAGGCGCATGCGCCGTGTGGGACGGCTCGGGGGGGCCCGGCGGGGCCGACAACAACTCCATCATCGGGGAGGAGTCGGGCGCCGGCGGCAACGGCGGTCCAGGAGGCCGCGGCGGTCGCGGGGGGCACGGCGGCGGCGGAGTCGGCGGCCCGTCCGTCGGCATCGTCTGTCGGGGCGGCTCGTCGGCCTCGGTCAGCGGTGCGAGCTACTCGCTGGGCAACGCGGGCCTCGGTGGCGGCGGCGCGGGGGCGTCGGGAGCCGACGGCCTGCGCGCGAACCAGGATGACTGCTGAGGGCTATCGCACCTCGGCGAGCTCCTCGAACAGCGCCTGCTGCAGGTCTCCGTCGATCCAGTGCACGGCCTCGGGGAACAGCCGCAGCTCGGCCGGCATGCCCCGCGAGGTCAGCTCTGCCACCGCGCGGGCGCTGGCCGCGGGCCCGATGATCGGGTCGCGCTCCCCGTGCATGGCCACGATGGGGGGCATCTCCGCCGCGTCGACCGAGGGCGGCATCGACGACAGGAGCACGCCGCTGACGGGGATCGCCTTGGCGAAGCGCGCGGGATGTCGCAAGACCATGGCGTAGACCACCATCGAGCCCTGCGAGAAGCCCATGACCACGGGCTTCCCTTCGGTGGACCGCGCCGCGAGCACGTCGCGCACGGTCCGCTCGGCCCGGTCCGCGAGCCCGTCGATCTCGGCGTGGAGTGCCTCGGTGGCCTTGCCGCGGAAGGTGAACCAGGCACGACCATCGTGCTCGGACACTGGGGCCTCGAGATGGACGATCCGCAGGGGCTCGGTCAGGTCTTCGAAGAACGAGCGGAAGCGCTCGGGGGTGCTGCCCCGCCCGTGCAGGGTGACCACGAGCGGGAGGGGGCCGTGCTCGGCCGACGCACCCCCGACGTACTGCTCGACCCAGGGCAACGCCGCGTCGTTCCACGAGACCGGCTCGAGCGACGGGCCGGGAGCCCAGCAGGCGGACAACAGCCAGAGCACCGGCTACTCGACGGTGCCGCGGGCGCCGGCCGGACCCTCGATCACCCGGAACTCCGCCCGACGGTTGGCTGCCCACGCGACCTCGCTTGAGCCGGAGCGAAGGGGCCGCTCCTCCCCGAACGAGACCACCGACAGCCGGGTGGAGGCGATGCCCTGCCGCGCGAGGAAGTCGACCACCGAGCGGGCTCGACGCTGCCCGAGCGCGAGGTTGTAGTCTACGGTACCGCGCTCGTCGGCGTGGCCCTGCACCTCGATCTGAAGCCGGGGGTACTCCTGGAGGATGCTGGCGTTGGCATCCAGTGCCTCCTGCGCCTCGAGGGTGAGCGAGGCGGAGTCGAGCGCGAAGTGGACTCGCTCGAAGTTGGCCTGGAGCTCCTCGATGGCGGCGGGGTCGGCGCTGATGCTGCCGGCCACGGCGCGGTTCTCCACGGCGGCTGCCGCGGTGGTGGCGGGTGGCCGCTTGCAGGCCACGGCCATGAATACGACTGGCAGCAGGTACGTCATCATGGGAAGCTCCTAAGGGGTGCCGGTTCAGACCTGACAGCGCATTCCCATAAGCCCTGACCCGTCGCCGCGTCCCCCATCCGCTCCACGAGATCGCATGGCCCACGATCAAGCCGCGCTCCACGTCCTCTACGGTGAGCTGCGCCAGGTCGCCCGCGCGATGCTGCGCCGTGAGCCCTACGACCACACGCTCGAGTCGTGTGAGCTCGTGAACCAGGCGTGGATGCGCATCTTGAACGGCGGGCTCGCGGACCTGGCGAGGGAGGAGCCGACGGACGTCATCGCGCTGGCGGTCACGAACATGCGGCGGGAGCTCGTGGACCACGCGCGGCGTCGCAAGGCGGCCAAGCGTCCCACATCGGCGCGGCGGGTGGATCTCGACGACGTGCCTCGCCTGTCCCACGAGCAGCCGGAGCTGTTCCTGGAGGTCGACCGGCTCCTCAAGGAGCTCGCGCAGGGTCCCGAGCGCGTGCGGCACGGCGCCCGCAAGGCGGAGGCGGCCCGCTACGCGCTGTACGGGGGCCTGTCGGAGGCCGAGATCGCGGCGCTCACGGGCGTGCCCAAGTCCACGGTGGGCGCCGACGTACGCTTCGCACGCGCGTGGCTCGGTGCCCGGCTGGAGGACGAGGGCGGGTGAGTCTGTACGTCGACGAGCTGTTCGACGAGATCTCCCGGCTCTCCGCGGTCGAGCGCGAGGCCGCCATCGTGGCGCGCTGCCGCGGCTCGCGCTCCCTCGAGCGGGAGCTGCGCGCCCTGTTGGCCGCCTACGACGTCGACCGGACCACGGCGCCTACGTTCTCCGACGAGCGCGAGCACGAGCACGAGCACGAGCACGGGACCTCCTCGGTGGTCGCGCTGCAAGAGGGCGCCGAGCTCGGCCACTTCCGCCTCGAGGAGCGGCTCGGGCAGGGGGCCACGGCCAGCGTATGGCGTGCGTGGGACACCCGGCTGAGGGCCTACACCGCCCTGAAGCTGCTCGACCCGACGGGCGTGCTCCGCGGGCAGCAGGCCTTCGAGGCCGTCCTGCACGAGGCCCGAGCGGCCTCGGCGATCATCAGCGACCACGTGATCCGCATCAAGACCGCGGGGCACTTCGACCACGGGCCGCACTTCGTCGAGATGGAGCTTTGCGCCGAGCGGCGCGCCGATGGGGACGGGGACGAGGTCCTGCTCATCGGGCGGTCGCTCGCCGAGGTCCCGCTCGACAGCCTCGAGGAGAAGGTCCGGGTGGTCGCCGAGGCCGCGCGGGGGGTCGACGCCGCCCACCGCGTGGGGGTGCTCCACCGCGATCTCAAGCCCGGCAACATCCTGCTCACGCCGGTCAGCCGCCGGGCGAAGGTGGTCGACTTCGGGCTCGCGGCCGAGCAGCTGTACCCCGCCCCGGGGCCCCACGTGCCCAGTCACCGCACCGTGACCGTGCTGCTGGAGGCCGAAGACGGCAAGGTGGTCGGCACGCCGGCCTACATGCCCCCCGAGCAGGCCTACGGTCAGCCGCCCACGCGGGCGACCGACGTGTACGCGCTCGGCGCCACGCTCTACGCGCTGGTCGCGGGGGATCACCCCTACGTGCCCGATCCTGACGCCCAGGTCCCCGCGCTCGACGTGCTCGCCCAGGTCCGCCGAGGCCCGCCGCCGCCGCTGGGTGCTCTGGCGCCCGTGCCCCGTCGGGTCGTCCGGATCATCGACCGGGCGATGGCGCGCTCTGCCAAGCGCCGGTACGCCACGGCGGGAGCCCTCGCCGACGACCTCGAGGCCTGGCTTTCAGACCATCCCACGGTGGTCGACGGGAACGATCCGCTGCTGCGCGGTGCCCTGTTCCTCAAGCGGCACCGGGCCGAGGTGATCACCCTGGTCTTCGGGCTCGCGTCGCTGGCGCTCTTCTCGGCGGCGCTGGGATGGCTCGAGGTGCAGCGCCAGTCGCTCGAGGCGTCCATCTCACGGGCCCGGGTGGAGCTGATCGTGGCGAACGGGCGCGCGTCGCTGGCCGATCAGCGGCGGTCGCGCGCCGAGGCCGAGGCCGAGGCCGCCGAGGAAGATCGCCGCCGGGCGCTGCGCAGCGAGACCGACGCGGAGATCCGGCTCGGCCTCGAGCGCGAGGCCCGACTCGCGGCCGAGCAGGCCCAGCGGGCCGCGGAGGAGGCCGAGCAAGCGATGGCGCGGGCCCGCGAGCAGGCGGAGGCCGCGCGCGCGAGCTCCGCGGAGTCGCT
>CAYMSU010000383.1:0-6407 GCA_964393165.1 uncultured Enterobacteriaceae bacterium | reverse complement strand
ACCGACGCCGATCCCGGCGATCCGGCGGTCCAGTGGGCGGGCGACCTCGGCCTGTTCCTGTGGGCCCACGATCGGACCGGCGAGCAGCGGTTCCTCGACCGGGCCACGGCGATGTTCGACGCGATGGTCCTCGACTTCACGTTCGACGAGGCATACCCGCGCGACTTCGACCCGTTCGTGGGCCTGTGGGGCTACGACGCGCAGCACGCGCTCTTCAGCGACTACATGGCCGACAAGAAGGGGCTCGCGGGCGCGAGCGACCACCTCACGTCACAGGTGGCCTGGTACGAGGCCCGCTACGAAGCGAAGGTCGAGGAAGACCACTACAACGCGATCTTCACGAACCTGATCGCGGAGTGGTACGGCATCGGCAAGCGAATCGACAAGTACACCTTCGAGGCTGAAGACCTCTGGTGCAGTACACGGCGTTCGCGATGATGGGCGACTCGATCGATCAGGACGAGGGCGCCGAGTTCCTGCTGGACCACCTTCGGGACGACGATCTGGTGTCCGAAGAGATCGCCGAGGCGGCCTACGCGCTGCAGCGCTACCTGGACCGCTGACCCGGGGCGCGGGCGCTCCAGGCCGCCGCGAACCGCCGGACCGTGCGGTCGACCAGCGGACGGTACAGCCGCCGCAGCAACCACGCGGGCCAGCGGCCCCGCTCCTCGGCGTGCACGCGGGCACGAGGGTGCTCCATGAACCGCAGCGGGGTGACCGGCCGGTAGCCGGCGCAGTCCTCGGCCACCGTGAGGCGGGTGACGTGCTTCGGGTTCTTGTACCCGTAGTGAGCGGGCGCCACGAACCGCAGCGGCCCGCCGTGGATCAGCGGCAGCGGCTCCCCGTCGAGCGTGTCCGCGAGCAGCACGTCGTCGCCGAGCGCGTCGTCGAGCGGGAGGCGGGTGCGGAAGCCGTCAGCCGACCCGAAGAGCAGCCACTGGGCTTCGCCCGTGAGGTGGGGCGCGATCAGGGCCTCCCAGACGTCGCAGAACCGCCAGCCCGCCCACCGCAGGCCGGTCGCGCTCCAGGTGGTCACGCAGTGCAGGTCGCTGACCTGCTCGACGCGGGGCACGCCGGCGAGCGCGGCGACATCCGCCACGACCGGGCGCGCGAGCTGGCCGTCGACCTCAAGGCGGAGCGGGGCGGGCTCCGGGATGCGGTGGGCGTAGGCGTCGAGCCCGAAGCGAGGGAAGTCGGCGCGACGATGTTGACCGGGGGGAAGGGGCATCGTCGGCGCTCCGGGGTGGCTGCTTTCAGTTGTAACTGAAAGTTGCTGGGCCCGGCCAGCGAACGCCCCGCGGCATGGGCCGACCCCGCGAGGGGGCCGCACCCTCCGCCCCCGGGGCCTGTCGCCACCACGGATGGACGCTCCGCTCGGGAGCGACCACGCCAGGAGCCCGTTCCCCTGGGCATGCGCAGGCCCCGCGCGAGGGGCAGGGGATCCCTGCCTACTCCTCGTCGACGCTCTCTGGCGGGTCGTCGGTCGCCTCTGCCTCGGCCTCGGCCTCCGCCTCCGCCTTCAGCTCCGCGGCCACCTCGACGCCCGCCACCACGGCGGCGTTCGCAGCCTCGGGCAGCGCCTCCACGACGAGCCCCCGGCCCCCCGGCATGCCGTGGAACGCGAGCGGCGCCTCGTCGATCGCGCCGAAGAACAGGCCCTCGCCCATGATCGTGGTGCCCTCCACGCGATGGCTCGCGAGCTGCAGCTCCGCGGCCAGGTGGTCGAGCATCTCCACCTTGGCACCGACGTCGAGCGAGCTCTGCTCCTCGAGCACCACCTCGTAGACCACGTCGGCCTGCAACACGGCCACGATCATCGAGATCGCCTGGCCCTGATCGGCGTAGGTCTGCACCGCCTGCGCGCAGAACTCGGTGCGGTTCTGGCCCACCGCCTGCAGCGCCCGGTCGCGCGGCAGCTCGATCAGCTTGGGGTTGCGGATCGTCAGCTTGACGTCGCGGATCCGCTCGAACTCCCCCTTCGCCCGAAGCGCGCTCAGGTAGCCGGCCCCCAGCGAGAACTGCTTGCGCTTCGACAGGACCTGCGACAGCTCCGTGGTGGGGCTCTCGACGGTGATCTCGGAGCCCCCGATGGCGGAGCTCGAGGCGCACAGGATGCCGACCTGCAGCGGATCCCGGCTCTTCTCGAACACGATGGTGCCCGGCGCGAGCAGGTTCGACGGAGGCACCAGGCTCGTGTACCCCTGCGACTGGATGACCTGGTCGAGCGGCTTCTTCGCACAGCCCCCCAGGAGCACCACGCTCATCCCGAGGATCGTCGCTGCTCGCATGGCTCGCCTCCCTGGCCGCGTGGCCGGCGCGGATACCTACCGCAACCCGCGCCAATGCCGCAAGCATGGTAGCGTCCGCCCATGCCGAGCCTCCTCCTCCTCGCGTTCTCCGCCCTCGCCCTCGCCCTCGGCGGGCAGCGGGCCCTGATCGTCGCCGCGTCCGACTACCGCCCGTCCACGGGCTGGTCGGCGCTCCACGCCCACAACGATGCCACGCTGTTGCGCGCGGGCCTGCAGCGGCGGGGCTTCGCCGAGGGCGACATCCGCGTGCTCGGTGGCCGTCGCCTGGCGAAAGACGCGGTCGTGCTCGCGCTTCGCCGGTGGGACGTGGAGGAGGGCGACCACCTCTACGTGCACTTCTCCGGCCACGGGCAGCGGATCACCGACCTGTCGGGCGACGAGACGGACGACGGCTACGACGAAGCGCTCGCCTTCCTCGACACGCCGGGGCTGCCCCGCTTTGCACCGGCCCGGTACCGCGGGGAGAAGCACCTGATCGACGACGAGCTCGGCGCCGAGCTGGCCCGCCTCCGCGCGAAGGTCGGGGCCTCGGGCAGCCTGGCGGTGGTGATCGACAGCTGCCACTCCGGCACCGTCACGCGCGGGCTGCCCACGCGCGGGTCGGGCGACTTCGACCTCGAGCCGTCCCGGCGCGATCTCGCGAGGCGCCGAGAAGGGCAGGGGGCGGGCAGCGGCTTCGCCGACGTGCTCACCGAGGGCGAGGGCCTGGCCCCGATGGTGGTGCTGTCCGCGTCGCGGTCGAACCAGCCGGCCCGCGAGATCTACGGGCCCGACAACCAGATCGTGGGGGCGCTCTCGTCGGTGCTCGCCGAGGTGTTCGCCGAGGAGCGGGGGCTCGACACCTGGCGCGCCGTCTACGACAAGGTCGTGGCTCGCCTCCGGCGGACCGTCCCGGGCCAGGTGCCCCAGATCGAGGGCGCGGTCGACGGCCGCATGTTCGACGGCACCCACGTCGATCCGCCCTTCTACACCACCGTCCTCGAGACCCGGCGGGGCGGGCAGTGGCTCGTCCTCGCGGCGGGCCGGCTGCTCGGCATCAGCGTGGATGCCGAGCTCGAGGTCCACCGCGCGGGCACCACGGTCCCGAGCGAGGCCTCCCTCCTCGGCGAGGGCCGCGTGGTGCAGGCCACGTCCGTCCAGGCGGTGCTCGAGCTCGCCGACCGGATCTCCGGCAAGGAGATCGAGGGCGCGCGGGTGTTCGTGAAGCAGCTCCCGCGCGACGACCTGCGCACGACCGTCGCGCTGGCGCTCGAGCGCGAGGAGGTCGGCGCGGCCTGGGCCGAGGATCTGGACCGCCTCAAGCTCGTCGCGGTGACCGACGAGGCCCCCGACTTCACGCTCGTCCAGCGACAGGGCACGGTGTACCTGGTGGACTCGGTGCCCCCCGAGGGCGCGGGCCCACCGCCGCTGCCGCTCCTTCAGGTGCCCGTCGCCGACCGCGTCCCCGGCGACCTACTGGTGCGGCTGTCGAACCTCGCCCGCTCCAAGCTGATCGACCTCGTAGACCTGCACGACGAGCGCTTCCAGGTCTCGGTCGAGGTGATCCCCGCGAAGTGGAAGGGCGGCAAGCCCTCGGCGAAGGGCTGCGCGCCGGCGCCCGGTCGGGCCTCCGCGGGGGAGCTGCGGTTCGCCCCCGGCGACGTGGTCATCCTCCGCGTGCGCCTCGAGGGAGAGCCTGCCCACGTGAGCATCGTCGTGACCAACGGGCTCGGGATCAGCGAGCAGATCTACCCCGCGGTCGGAGAGAGCTGGGACGTGGCCGAGCAGGCGGGGGTCGTCTTCGAGGAGTGCGTCGCCCTGCGCTGGGAAGCCCACAACCGCCCGGGCGTGCCCTCGGTCGAGTCGCTGAAGGTATTTGCGAGTCCGGAGCCGGCGGGCATCGACTTCCGCGGACTGCTCAGCGCCTCGGTGGCCACCCGCAGCGGAGCGGAGAGCGCGCTCGACCTGCTGTGGCAGACCGCGAGCCAGACCCGGGGGCTCGAGATCAGCCCTGGGGACCTGGCCGACGGGGGCTCCACGGCCGAGGTCACCTACGTGCTGGATCCACCCGTGGACGGTGACTCGGAATAGCGTCGGTGAGGGGGGCGGCGGGGCTCGGGCTGGCAGAGGAACAGAGGTCGCACCATGCTCCACGGGAAATCCGCCGTCGCCCTAAATCCGGCGGGCGGGTGGCCGATGGATGCCAGCGAGGGTCCTCTCGGCCCGCCCATCTGTTCTTTGTTGCGCCCGATGTGCGCTGGGCGTCCGGACGGCACAGCTCTCCTCTGTCCTGGACGCCCAGCGCGTTGGGTCCTGCCCCTTCGGGTTCCTGAAAGGGAGGCACGACGACGCGGACTCCTCGCGCGGAATTGTGTCTTCAACGTTTTGGTTATCGACCTCTGTCGAGCGTGCCGTCGGACACGTACGTCCGGCGGCACGCAACCTCACGGCTTCCGGGCACGTTAAGGGGCCGGCGGAGGAACGATGGCCATCCTCAAGGTCGCCCAGATGGGCCACCCGGTGCTCCGCATGGTCTCCCGCGAGCTCACGCCGGAAGAGATCCGCACGCCGGGGTTCCAGCAATTCTGCTCGGATCTGCTCGAGACGATGGAGGAGTACGACGGCGCGGGGCTCGCGGCGCCCCAGGTCCACGTGCTGCTCCGGGTGGCGGTGCTCGAGATCACCGAGGAGCGCGGCACCGAGTTCCTGATCAACCCGAAGGTCACCGTGCTGCCCGGCCCCACGCGCAAGACGTGGGAGGGCTGCCTGTCGGTCGCGGGGCTGCGGGGGCTCGTCGAGCGCCCGGGCCGGATCCGGGTCGAGGCGCTCGACCGCGACGGAACCCCCAAGGCCCTCGAGGTGGAGGGCCACGCGGCGGTCGTGGTCCAGCACGAGTGTGACCACCTCGACGGCGTGCTCTACGTCGACAAGGTCAAGGAGCGCTCGCTCGTCTTCGTCGAGGAGTACCGGCGCTGGGGCCCCCCGGAGGAGTTCGCCGAGCCGGCCGAGGAGGGCGAGCTCACCCTGGAAGACGCGAGCGAGGAGGCCGAGTAGATGGGGCTGTTTTCCTGGCTGTTCCCGAGTCCCGAGCAGCGCGTGGCGCGCGCCCGGCGGTTCCTCGAGCAGGGCCGGCCCGACGAGGCGCGGCTCGAGGTCCTCGAGCTCGATCACCCCGACGCGGCGGAGCTGCTGGTCACCGCCGAGACCGCGCTGTGCGAGCAGAACCTGAAGGCCGCGCTCGAGTACGGTCGCGCCGGGGATCACGACCGCGTGCACATCCACCTCGAGCTCGCGGAGCAGTTCCACCACGGCGGGCTCGAAGACGAGATCCGCAACACCCGCCGGGAGCTTCGCGAGATCCGCCAGGCCCAGCAGGCGGAGGAGGCCGAGAAGAAGGAGGAGCAGGCAAAGAAGCTGCTCGCGAACCCGCTCGGCCTCGAGCAGCAGGGGTGGGTGGCCCCCGAGGGTGACGTCACGCCCCAGGAAGCGGACGAGGCCGAGGCCCGGCTCGCGCTCCTGCTCGAGAACTACCCCGATTCGCTCCGCGGCACGGTCCGGGAGCTCGGGCCGGACTTCGTGCGCGCCGTGCTGGCCCTCGAAGACGGTCGCGCGGACGACGCGCTGAAGGCCCTGCTGGCGCTCCCCGACGAGGCCGCGCTGGTGCAGTGGGAGCGCGGCCGGGCGGCCCACGCCCTGGGCGATGCCGCGGCGGCGGCGCGCGCCGTCAAGGGGTTCGCCAAGCGCGCGGGCGGCCACTTCCCGATGGGCCGCGTGCACTCCGGCACCTACCTGGCCCAGCTGCTGGCCGAGGCAGGGGAGGTGCGCGACGCGCTGACCGTGCTCCGCGAGGTCCGGCGCGAGGATCCGCAGCAGGGCGGGTTCCTCTATGCGCAGCTGCTGCTCGCCAACGGCGAGCTCGAGCGCGCGGAGCGCACCACGCGGGAGCTGGTGCGCAAGAACCCGAAGACCATGGCGGTCTATGCCCTGCTGGCGCGGGTGCGGATGGCGGGCGAGCACCGCGTGGAGGCCATGCGCGCGCTCGAGGCCGGCTTCGAAGCCACGCACTGCGCGCCCGGGAAGTGTGGCTACCAGCCCCCGGATCTCGATGCGCACCGGCTG
>CAYMSU010000382.1:0-6412 GCA_964393165.1 uncultured Enterobacteriaceae bacterium | reverse complement strand
TACGGGCACCCCTACCTGGAGCCCCGCGCCACCGTGTCCGACGGCCTGGTCACGCTCAGCGGGCTCGTGCGCACGAGCGACCACACCCCCCGTCCGTTCACCGCACAGCCGATCCTCGCCCGGCTGCCGGAGGGCATGCGCCCGCCGGGCGTGCTGCTCCTCGCCCTCGATCAGCACCAGTTCAGCCTCCACGTCGACGTGAACCCCGAGGGGGAGCTCCGCTACGTGGCAGGAACCACCGCCTACGACTGGGTCAGCCTCTCCGGGATCTCGTTTCGCGTGACCGACGACGGGCTCGAGCCGCTGCCCCTGGGCGAGGGCTTCGGGCCCTACGGAGGGGCCTTCCAGGATCCCTCGGTGTACTTCGACGGTCAGCGGGTGTACCTGTCGGGGCTCCTCCGCCTCCGCGGGGCCCCCGCGCTCACCGGTGCGGTCCTGGCCACGCTGCCGCCCGGCCGGCGTCCGGCGGGCCGGCTGATCTTCCCCGCCTCCAACCACGAGCGGGCCCTGCGGCTCGACGTCTACAGCACAGGCGAGATCCGGGTGTCGGGCAGTCCCCGCCTCCCGTGGGTGAGCTTGTCGAACGTCGCGTTCTATCCGGCCTCTGCCGAGTAGCCCTCCCGCGAGGCGCGCAGCGCGTTGACCGCGCCGATGCCGACCCACACGAGCCAGCCCGCGACCGCGAGGTTCGCCACCGCCGCCAGCGCGCCCACGTACGGGATCACCGTCAGCACCGTGAGCACCGCGTAGGCGGTGAACCCCCGCACCAGGAGCGGCGCCGCGCCCGTGCGGGCCGCCCAGACGTTGTAGGCGTGGGCGAACGGCGGCAGCGCGCGGAACACCCAGTACAGGTGCACGCCCGGCACCAGCAGGAGGCCCGCCGCCCGCCCCGGGGGCAGCGAGGCGAGGTCCGAGGGCAGCGCCGCCCACATCCGGTAGACCATCAGCGAGACCGTCAGCGCGGGCCCGAGCCCCGCGATCAGCAGCCCCCCGAGCACCACGGAGCTGGCCAGGCCCTGGCCGGTGGCCAGGCCCAGCGCGGCGATCCCCGCCCCGAGCCCCGCGTTGAGGAACACGCCGGTGAGGTACGGCGCGCGGCTCAGCTGCCCCGACGTGCCCATGCCCTCGCCGTCGGTCTCCTCGCCCTTGCCGAAGTCCGCAGGGAGATCCACGAGGGTGGCCACCCACACCCCCGGGATCGTCAGCAGGCACACCCACGTGAAGAAGCCGAGGTAGCCGAGCGCCTCCTGGGCCGCGCCGCTCCAGAACTGGGCCGCCCACGCGGCGAGGGCCATCACGCCGGTGCCGAACGCGTAGTGCGCGGTCTTGAACTCCCCCTGGGCGAGGCGGATCATGAACATGAGGTAGGCCGCGAAGCCGAAGCCGTAGCCGAAGGACTCGACGCCGATCAGCGCCGTGATCCAGCCGATGCGCTCGGGCTGCACCGCGGCGAGGTAGACGTAGATGACGTCGGGCACGTTGAGCGCGAGGACCATCGGCCACAGCCAAGCCCTCAGGCCGCTGCGGTAGATCGCGAGCCCGCCCAGGATGCCGCCGGCGACCAGGCAGACCACGCCGACGGTGCCCTTGGCGACGCCGAGCTGCGACAGCGACATGCCGAGCCCCCCGAGCTCCCGATCGTCGAGCAGGAACGGGCTGACGAGCTTGGCCATGTGGTTCTCGGCGAACCGGAAGTACACGAGGAAGAGCAGGCCTGCGACCAGGCCGTCCTTGGCGAAGAACGAGCCGAACGTGCGCGAGGTGGTGGCCAGTGCCTGCCCGCCGACCCGAGGGGCGTCCTGGGCGGGACGGGGGAGCACCAGGAAGTGGTAGATGGCGCCCACGCCGATGACGGCCGCGGCGATGCACAGCGCCGCGGTCCAGCCCTCGACGAGGCCGAGCTGCTGGCCCAGCACCCCCGCGAGGACGACCAGGCCGCCCTCGCTGGTGACCAGGGCGACCCGCCAGAAGGTGGACCGGATCCCCACGAACGCGGACTGCAGGCCCTCGGTGAGGCCGAGCATGTACAAGCCGTCCGCTGCGATGTCGTGGGTGGCGGAGACGACGCCGAGCAAGGCGAACAGGACCAGCGTGACCTGCACGAACCCCGGCAGGGGCAGCGCCAGCGCCACGCCGATGAGGAGCGGGACCATGAGCGCCTGCATCGCGAGCGTCCACGCCCGCTTGGTCCACACGCCGTCGACCAGCGGGCTCCACAGCGCCTTGAACGCCCAGATGAGCCCGAGCCAGCTGGTCCAGAAGGCGATCTCGGTGTTCGAGACCCCGAGCGACTTGTACATCGCGACCGACACGATGTTCACGAGGACGTAGGGGGCTCCCTCGACGAAGTACAGCGACGGCACCCACTGCGCCGCCTGGCTCCACCGGTGGTGTACGGTGGCGTCTAAGTGCGCGTCGGCGGGAGCGGCAGCAGCAGGCGCGGAGGAGGCGTCGTTCATGGAGGTCCTCGAGATCGGTCCAGCCTACGACACCTCGGCAAGCCGGGGGAGTTCTTGCGCGCTGGCCGTGGCGATCCTGATCGCGGCGTGCAGCGGCGGCGACGAGCCCGCGGAGCGACCGCCGCCCGAGCCCGCGCCGGTCGAACCGGTCCAGGCCGTACAGGACCGATTGCTGCCGATCGAGCAAGCGCTCGCTGCGAGCCCGCTGCCCTACGGTCCGGTCGACGACGGACGCGTCCGGCCCGTGGGGGCGTTCCTCGAGGACGACACGGTGTGGGTGTACTCGCGCACGTCGACCGTGCAGAAGGGGCTCCGCCGGGCGGCGGACGGGTGGCGGGTCGTGGCCGAGCGGCAGGGCCCTCCGGATCCGCGGAGGTGCGCCCACCACGAGGGGCTGGGCACGGTGTGCGCGACCTTCCACGGCCCCGGCGCGTGGGTGGCCAGCGGCGCGGCGCTGCCCGGGGTGCCCGCCCGCGGGGGGTTCACGGACCTGCAGGTCGACGGGGATCGGCTCCTGCTCGTCGACGCCCTCGAGCCCGCGCTCTACGTGGTCCACGGCGGGGAGCCGGCCGAGCGGGTGCCTCTGCCGGCGGGCGCCTACGGCGTGCGCCCGCTCCCTGGCGGGGCGCGCCTCGTGCTCTCGTGGCAGGCGCCCCACCTCGCCGTCCACGCCCCCGGCCAGCCCCCGCGCCCCCTGCGCACGCGCGCCCCCGTGCGCGACGTGGCGGTCGACGTCGCGCGCGGCGTGGTGTGGGCCGTGGGGCCCGCCAACCGGCGGGTCCAGCGCGCGGGGGGGCACCTCGAGGGCCTGCACACCGAGGTCGTCGCCTACGCGCTCGACGCGGAGCAGCCCGACCGGCCGGTCCAGGTCCACGACCTGCGGGCCAAGCGGCTGGTCGACGGCGTAGCGATCACCCTGCTCGGCGACCGCCTCGCGATCCTGGCCGAGGGCAGCAGCCGCCTCTGGGTGCTCCACCCCGACACCCGCCACGACGTGGTGGTCCCCGTGGGGCAGGATCCCCGGGGGCTCCTCCGGGTCGGCGAGCACGTGCTCGTCCCCAGCCGGCTCGACGACCGGCTGACGACGGTGAGGCTCTCGTCCCCGCTGCTCGAGCCCCCCGGGCCCGACGCCGTCGAGGCGGAATCGGTGGCCCTCGGGCCGCGGCCCGACCTGCTGGGCACCGACCGCGCGCTCGGGGAGCTGCTGTTCTACCAGCGGGCGCTGTGGGCCGACGACGTCGCCAACGACTTCACCTGCAACACGTGCCACTGGGACGGGCTCACCGACCACCGGCTGCAGCCCGGGTTCCTCGAGCGGCGCTGGGAGATCACCCGGCCCGCAGTCGGGATGCGGGGGGTCGCGCCCGTGTTCTCACCCATGGGCTCGAGCTCGCTGACCGAGGCGGTGGAGGGCCTGGTCAGCGCCCTCGATCTGCGCTTCTGGACCGAGCACGGCCAGCAGCCGTTCCTCGCGCCGGTGGAGGTCCACGTGGGCGGGGAGCTGCACGTGGTGTCGGGGGAGCGCGTGCGCCGGGCGCTGCTGACCTACCTGCTCCACCTCGCGCCGCGGCCCGGCCCCCGGTCCTCCCACGGCGAGAACCGGCTCACCGAGACCGCGCGGCGGGGGGCCGATCTGTTCGTCCGGGACTGCGCGAGGTGCCACGAGCCGGTCCGCGACCTCCGCTCGCGGCAGCGGATCCCCCCCGAGCAGCTGCTCGACGCCCTTCGCTCGGGCCCGCTGGTGTTCGGGGCGGCCCAGTTCTACAAGTCCGGGGTCGAGCCGTACTACACCTCGCGCGGCAACCGGATCTCCCCCTTGATCGCGCTGTCCCGGGGCGGGCCGTACTTCACGAGCGGGGCCGCGCCTACGCTCGCGGCCGTCGTCGAGCGCACGGACCCCGGCGCGCGGAAGGTCCACGCAGCCCGGGCCCCGGTGTACTCCGAGGAGGAGCGCGACGCCCTGGTCGCGTTCCTCCAGTCCCTGTGAGCCCTACCAGTAGCCGCCGAGCGTGGTGCCGCTGGCGTCGTCGGAGAACGCGGCGTTGCCGTTCTCGTCGACCACGCGCAGGACGAAGCAGTAGGTGGTCTCGTCGAGCAGCCCGCCCACGGTCTTGGACTGCGGCGAGCCGGGGGACAGGGGCGCGGGCATGCTGCCGACGGTCTGGCCGCTCGAGAAGGTGCTGCCGTCGTGGCTCGGGCAGCCGCTCGAGGTGTACCGCAGCTCGTAGCTGTCGGCGGGGTCGCCGGTGCTGCCGTCGTCCGCCACCGCGGTCCAGCTCACCCGAAGGGAGGACTCGGTCGCGCCGCCCACCGAGATCGAGGGCTTGGCGGGGGCCACCGCGTCGGTGTTCTCCCCCGTGGTGGCGCTCACGAAGTTGCTGTCCTCGGACTCGTTGGGCACCTCGTCGGACGTGCGGACGGCAAAGCAGTACGCGGTCTCGGAGTCGAGCCCGGTCACCTCGAACGCCTCGTCGCCGCCGGCCTCGAGCGGCACCGGCTCGCCGGTCGCGCGGGTGCCGGCCACGAAGTTGAAGGGGCAGGCCCCCTCCAGGTAGCGCACGTCGTAGCTCGCGGCGGTACCCACGTCGCCGTCGTCGCCCGGAGACGTCCACTCGAGCTCGACCGAGGTCGCGGTCACCGCGCCCGCCGTCAGGTCGGTGATCGCGGCGGGCGGGCCGTCGTCTGCCTCGGTGCCCGTGCGGAAGCCGAGCGGCGACACGTCCTCGACGAGGGCGGTGCCGAGCGCGTCGCGGGCCTCGACGGTGACCTTGATCCGGTAGTCGGTGCTCGGCTGCAGCGCGCTCATGGGCGCGGCCACGAACGTCTGGTCGTCGGTGGTCTCCGCGGGCTGCAGCACCACGCAGCTGCCGAAGCCGTCGGCCGACAGCTGGATGGCGCCCGTGCACGCGCCACCGGCGGTGGTCGTGATCGACGCCGGGCTCATCGGCTCCGAGAACTCGACCGAGATCGCCGTGTTCAGCGCGACCCCCTGGGCCCCGGGGCCGGGGGTGATCTGCGCGACCTCGGGGGGCTCGGTGTCGGTCGGGTTGAGGACCGGGGGACCGTCGGGGCTCACCAGGATGGTGTTGGCGTCGTCCTCGATCAGGTCGAGGGGACCTCCCACGCAGCCGGTGGCGCAGGCCACCTGCACCTCCTCGAGCCAGGTGAAGTCGACGTCCTCGAAGCTGGTGGTGGCCCCCGGGAGCACCCCGTCGAACGTCGCGGTCTCGTCGAAGTCCGAGGTCAGCGTCACGTCGACCGGCTCCGCGCCGGCGTTGAAGATCGCGACCTGGGCCCTCAGCAGCGGCAGCTCACCGCCGGTGGGCACAACGGCATCGCCCTCGCAGGCGGTCGCTCCGAGCAGCGCGAGCAGAGCAAGACAGTGGCGCACGTGGTCTCCCTTCGTCTGGTTGCGAGAGAGGTACCTGGCGACGCGAGCCGGTGTCAACGCGTTTAAGTCCGATTAAGCCGCGTCAGTGCGGTGTTCTCCGCCGCGCGATCAGGGTCGCGAGCGGTGGGCGGGGCCCTGCCAGCCGGCGAGGGTGAGCCACAGGTCGATGCCGTGGCCGACCAGCTCGTCGGGGAACGCGTACTCGGGGGAGTGCAGCGAGGGGTGGTCGTCGCCGGCGCCGAGCAGGAGCAGGGCGCCCGGCCAGCGCGCGAGGAAGTAGCCGAAGTCCTCGGACCACGGCTGGGCGTGGTCGCGCATGCGCACCACGAAGCCCGCCTGCTCGAACGAGGCCTGCGCGCGGTGGACCACCTCCCAGTCGTTGACCGTCACGGGGAAGGGCTCGACCCGCTCCAGGTGGGCGCGCAGCCCGTACGCCTCCGCGAGCATGACGAGGCGGGCCTCGGCGGCCTGCATGACCACGTCGAGGCAGGTCCCGCTGTCGGCCCGCACGACGGCCCCGAGCTCGGCCTGGGGCGGCACCCGGCCGAACGGCCGCTTGCCC
>CAYMSU010000381.1:0-6433 GCA_964393165.1 uncultured Enterobacteriaceae bacterium | reverse complement strand
GGTGGCGTGTGTGGGGCTGAGGTTGAGGGCTTCGAGGCCGGAGGCGACGGCGAGCACGTCGCGCGCTTGCGAGGCGTTGTCCTCGCCGAGCGCGCTGCCCAGCATGCCCATCATCCCACCGCCGCTGTCGCCGCCCCCGGCCATCCCCGCCAGCGAGCTAAGCCCCGTAGATCCCATCAGGGTGCCGAGCAGGCCGCCGCCGCCGTCCGACGCACGTGCCGCGGCCGCGGCCGCTGGCGCGCCAGGCCCCGGAAGCGCCGCCGCCACGGCCTCGCGGTCCCCGAGCGAGCGCCGGCCGGCGTCGATCACCGCCCGATGGAGGCTGATCTCCGCCACCAGCCGTGTGCCGAGGAACCGGTAGACCGGCAGGAGGTCCGCCGCGGTGGCGACCACTCCTGCGAACTTGTCCCACGTGCCCAGGAACCCGCCCTGCGTGCTCAGCGCGGCGGGGATGCGCGCGGCGGCGCCGACCGCGGAGGTGGGCCCGAACAGCTGCTGCGCGACCTCGAGCGCCTGGTCGGCGTTCTCCCCGACCATCGACGCGAGCCGCTCCGTCTGCTGGCCGCCGAAGCGGTCGAGGAGCTTCGACATCACCGACCCGCCCGCCTCGACCACGTTGTCGAGGAAGGGGATCCCCAGATCGATGGCCGCGAAGTAGTACATGAGCGCTGCGCCGGACTCGGTCTGCTGGAACGCACGCACCCGCTGCGGAATCGATCCCTCGAACAGCGAGTGGACCATGAAGCCGATGCCGAGAGCCTTGATCACCGCGTCGACCGCCTGCTCGGGGTCGTTCTCCATCGCCTGGAGGCGCTCGGTGCCGCCCTTTGCGCGGAACATGCGGAAGAAGCCGCGGAACAGACCGACCACACCGAGACCGGCATCGGCGAGATCGATGGCTCGCACGACGTTGAGCGTGCGCTGCGCGGCGGGCGCCTGGGTGTGCGCCCGGGCCGAGGCCAGCAGCGAGTCGGGGGCCGTGGAGGACAGCGCCCGCAGCCCGTCCCGCAGCGTGAACCAGTCGCTCAGCTCGGGACCCGATGGCACCGCGCTCAGCACGCGCTTGACGAGGCGAACGGTCAGGGACCCGCGGCGGAAGCGACTGAGGGTTCTGTCGACGTCGACGGCCATGGGGGTCTCTCTCCGTGTCCCCCTCTACCATACGCGAGCCTGCTCGCAGTCCGGCAGGGGGCTCAGCGCAGGGATAGGATGCCGTCCCGACACGAGGAGCCCCCATGCCGACCCGCCTGGCGTCGATCGCCGACATCGAAGCCCACGTCGGTAAGTCCGTGGGCGTCACGGACTACCGAGAGCTGCCCTTCTCCCAGATCCAGGCCTTTGCCGACGCGACGGGAGACCATCAGTGGATCCACGTCGATGAGGAGCGTGCCGCCAGCGGGCCCTTCGGGGCACCCATCGCGCACGGGTACCTCACGCTGTCGCTGATCGCGGGCCGCTTCTTCGAGGTGCTCGAGATCGACGGCTTTCAGCTCATCATCAACTACGGGTGCAACAAGGTCCGGTTCCCCCAGCCGATGAAGGCAGGAGCCCGCTACCGGCTCGCGATGGAGCTGCAGAGCACCCGAGCGGTGGGTGAGTGGCAGGAGGTCGTGTTCGGCGCGGCCATCGAGATCGAGGGCGAGGACAAGCCGGCGGTCTTCGCCGAGGTCGTCTACCGCCTGCTGCCGAACCCCGCTTAGTCAGCCGCTCGGTGCGCCCGGCTGCGGGCCGAGCTCCCTCTGCTCGAGCAGGGCCTTGCGCTCCTCGTCCCACTGCGACACGAGCGCTCGGTGGGCCTCGTTCAACTCCTGCACGAACTCCGCCGACAGCCCCTCCCCGTCGTTGACCGCGTCGTAGAAGCGATCGAACAGCGCCGCCGTGGGCTCGTCGATGCACGGATCGTGGTAGGCCGGCCGCTCGTACGTGCGCAGCGAGCCCTCCACGGCCGCGACGGCCGGACCGACCGCACCTCCCCCGAGCCACTCGAGGACCGGCCCGATCTCCGCGGCGGGGTCGCGGAGGAGCCGGTCGTAGGTGGTCATGTGGAAGGCGTACCCGCGGGTCGCGACGTCGCGCACCAGCTCGAAGTTCTCGAACCACCACTCGAGCGCCGGGGGCAGGCGCCCGGCGCGAACCCGCCGCTCGGACGGGGAGTCCCGCTCGCCGAGCCCATCGTTCGGCTCGTTCGGCTCGCCCGACGACGCCGAGCCGTGGGCCTCACGCCAGGCCTGCTCCATCCCGTAGAGGCGCTCGAGCGACGACGCGTACTCCCGCCAGTGCCGCATCGTGGCGAGCACCTTCCCCACGTAGGCCCAGTCCGTCGGCAGCAGGCCGGGAATGAACACCTTGACCACGTGGCGCTCGACCGGCTCCGGGCGCAGGAACCGGCCCGTGCGCGGGTCTGGGTTCGTCGCGAAGAACACGCCCTGGCGGAAGCGCGTCTCGTAGAACCCGCGTGGATTGCACTCCCGAATGGAGTCCCCCCACGTGCCGGGGAACCTCGCCCCGAGGATCTCGAACCCGGCAGCCTCGAGGATCTGCATCCACATCGAGGTGCCCGACCGCTTCGTGCCCGTGACGAGGATCATCGCGCTGGCCCTCCGACCGCGCAGTGGTAGCGTGACGCCGCCATGGCGAGCATGGCGAAGGAGGGTCGGTGAAGCCCACGCGCCCGTTGATCCCGGTGGCTCCTCTCGGCTTGACCTTCATGTGCGCGTGCGCGGGTCCCAGCGGGCCGCTCCTCGGCGTGTGGGAGGTCACGGCCGCCACCTACGAGGGGGAGGAGTCCTTGGAGAACTACCTCTACGTCAGCACGGACGGCGACTGCACCTACGCGTACGCGCTGCGGTTGGCCTTCGATGGCTACGGCTACAGCTTCCTGTTCTTCCTGCAGAGCGAGCGCTGCGCGGGCGATGCCGAGCTCGACGAGACGTACGGGTACGGCAGTCGGGCCGCCTACACGGCAGTGGGGGGCCGCTCCTACGACATCGGCCTCGGCTACTACTCCCTGACCTGCGAGCGCTCGGGCGACGAGCTCGACTGCGTGGTGCTGCCCGAGCAGGATCTGAACCTGCGCTTTCGCAAGCTGGCCACGAGCGGCCGCCCGTGGGAGACCATCGGGCAGGACGACTAGCCAACGCTCGTGTCGTCAGCGCCGCACGACATCGCCCGAGCCAGTGGTGCGCACGTCCGTCCGGGCGTCCCCGCCGAGGATCAGGTCGCCCGAGCCCGTCAGCGCCCCGCTGACTTCCCCGGTCGCGTCGAAGCGGGCGTCTCCGCTACCGGTGAGCCGGACCTCGGCATCGATCACCTCGAGGTCGGCGCCCTCGAAGTCGCCGGAGCCGGTGACCGACAGGTCGAGCCGATCCGCCACGCCCGCGACCGTGACGTCGCCAGACCCGGTGAGGCGCGCCTCGAGCAGCTCCGCCGCCACCTCGCCGGCGTCGAGATCTCCCGATCCCGTGACCTCGAGGCTCACCTCTCGGGCACGACAAGGTTCCACCGCTGCATGTGCACTCCTTTCGAGCCCCTGGCCCCCAAGCGCGGGGGCCGTCCCGCACTGGACACCGCGGCGGAAGGGAACTGTCCCCGATGACCGCGGCGGGTCCCCGGCGGATAGACTCGTGCCACCTGGAGGTACTCGTGACCCGCGTCTGCTTACCCCTGTGGCTGCTCACCGTCGCGTGCGGTCCCAAGGCGTCTACCCCGGAGCCCGCGCCCGCCCCCACGCCCTCGCCGGCTGCCGCCCCCGTCGCGGCCCCCGCGCCCGCACCGGGAGCGGCACCGGCACCGGAGCCGGCCGCCGAGCCCAACCTCGACGTCCAGATGGCGCTCACGTTCGCCGATGGCACCGTCGTGAAGGGCCGGGCCATCCGGGTCGAGCGCGGGCAGGACTGGTTCGCCGAGAAGGGCTGGACCGACAAGCCACTGAAGCTCACGGTCCCGCTCGCCGAGGGCACCTCCGAGATCGAGGTCCCGTGGACCGACATCCGCCGGATCCAGATCGCCTTCGGGGGGCCGGAGCAGGTCAACTGCTCCTTCGACTCCACCTACGAGCCCATGCTCTACCTCTGCGAGCTCAACACCACGGCGACCGTGACCACGGCCGACGGCAAGCGCCGCACCGCCAGCTCCCGGCACCCCTGGCGGTTCACGTTCGAGGACGGCACGCAAGAGTCCTTCTGGCTGTACAAGCTTCCGCTCCGCAAGCAGGAGTCCGAGGAGCTGTCCGGGCAGGACCTGCAGATCGCCCTGCGAGACGAGCTCCTCGCCTCGCGCGAGGGCCGCACCGTCGAGGCCGTCGAGATCACCCCCGGCGGCTGACGACTACTCGTCGCCGTCGTCAGAGGCCGGAGGCGGCGTCAGCGCCACGCCCGCCGCGTCGTGGCAGGCGGCGCAGGTCGCCAGGACCTCCCCGAAGACGTTGTCGCGACGCTCCTCGGGGACCGCCTGGGCTTCCTCCGCGAGCGCCGCGTAGGCGGCGCGCAGGTCCTCGGTGCCCTCCCGCGTCGGCGGGAGGTGCATCGCCGCTGCACCGTTCGTCCACGCCCGCTCGTCGGCCATCACGACGCCGAGCCACAGCCAGTACCAAGCCAGTGCATGGTCCTGCTGGCTTCGGGAGCCCGTGATTTTCGCCTGCGAGGGCTTGAGCGTGGGGCCGCCGACGACGCCCACGTGGCAGTCCGCGCAGGTCTGCCCCAGCGCCGCCGTGCGCGCCGCGGCCTCTGGGAGATCCTCGGCCTTCTCCAGCCGCTTGGCCGCCCGGCGCATCTGGTTGAAGTAGCGGCGCCAGCTGATCGGAAGATCCTTCTCGCGATAGGTGAGGTCAGCCCCAGCCTCTCGCACCTTGTCGAGATCGCCCAAGGTGGCCGACCACACCGCGCGGCTCGCCGCCTCGAAGTGGCCGTGCATGTGCTGAATCGTCTCGCCGGGCCCGCCGAACGGCGCCTTCTCGCTCGCCCCCGCCATTCCGACGACGCCCCAGAGCACCCACCACATGCTTCCACCCCCGTGATCGATCCGACCGCGCGGTGAGCATACCGAGCGCGGCCACCCTCGTCCGGTCAACCGAGAGGCGGCTCAGCCGAGCGGGAGTGGCCGCGTGCCGTCGGCCCCGAACGCCGGAAGCGGCGCGCCCAGCAGCTCCGCGAACGCCAGGTAGAGGTCCGCGAGCGCGGGCTGTCCGGAGAACGCGAGGTGGCGACCGGTCCGCAGGCCCCCGCCGGCCCGACCCGCGACCAGCAGCCGAAGGTCGACGTGGGTGTGGGCATCTCCGTCGGCGACGTCCGATGCCATCAGCACGAGACAGTTGCGCAACAGGGACCCGCCGTCGAGATCCCTCGCCTGGGCCAGGCGGCGCACCAGGTAGGCGAGCTCTCCTGTCGTCCACTCCTCGATGCGGAGCAGATCCGCGATCTTGTCAGGGTCTCCCGCGTGGTGCGACAGGTCGTGGTGGCCACGGGACACCTCGAGGTCGTGGAAGTAGCGGTAGGACGTTCCGTTCTCCGCCATGAAGGTGATCACCCGGGTGAGGTCGTACTCGAGCGCAAGGACCATCAGGTCCGCCATCGCGCGGACCGTGCCGGGATAGTCGAGCCCGGCCTCCGGCGCCTCGACATCCTCGGGAGGAGGCCCGACCTTCCGCTCGAGCTCCCGGACCGCGGTCATGTACTCGTCGAGCTTGTCGCGGTCGGGGGCTGACAGCGCGGGTCGGAGCACCGTCGCGTCCTCCAGCACGTGGTCGAGCACCGAGGACCGTCGCGCCCGGCGCCGCTGGGCCTCCTCGGTCGACTGCAGGGAGTCGGACCCGGCGAACAGCCTGCGAAACAGCAGGTCGGGGTCGATGATCTTCGGTCGCGGGGTGTTGGCATCGTCCCAGCTGATGTGGTTCGTGTAGGCGCAGGAGAAGCCGGAGTCGCAGGTCCCCACCTGCACGCCGGGCGCGGCTCCGAGCTCGAGGCTGCGGAACGGCGTGTCTCCGAGGCGACGGGCGAGCTCCTGGTCGAAGCTGATCCCGTTGGACAGGCTCCCGTCCTCTAGGTGGCGGCACTCCTGGCAGGTCAGCGTGCCCCCGGTGCCCCGCGCGTGGTCGCCCTGGATCTCGCGCACCGCGGGGTGGTTCGCCACCCCCGAGATCAGCAGCAGCTCGTCGCGCACGTCCGCCAGTGGGCGAAGCGTTCGCGGCAGGTCCGCGCCGAGCGGCCCCTCGGGGGGCAGCCAGTGCTCGCGGACGAACCCGTTGGGCGTGAACCACCCCAGGAACCGCCGCGGTGGGGTGCTGGCGGCCGCCCGCACGCCCGGCAGCGAGGGCAGCAGCGGTAGGGTGAGCGCGGCCGCGGCCCCCCCGAGGAAGGCCCGCCGTGAGCCGGCGGGGCCTCGCCACTTGGACCACCGGCTCACGGGGCCCCCTCGACGCCCGCGGTGTGGCGGAACC
>CAYMSU010000380.1:0-6441 GCA_964393165.1 uncultured Enterobacteriaceae bacterium | reverse complement strand
GGTTCGGGGCCTGGGTCACGTTCGGCGCCATGGTCTGGGCCGTGCTCGGGATCGCAGGGCGGGAGCTGCTGTCGGGAGGGCGGGCCGCAGCCGCGGGCGGCTTGCTGGTCGCGACCCTCGGACTGCTCCAGCTCGCCTTCGGCCCTGGCGACGCCTACGAGCCTGGCGGCGCCGTAGGCGTACTGGTGTCGTCTGCCGTGGACCGCGCCGTGGGGCCCACGGGCGCATGGCTCGTGCTCTCGAGCCTCATGGCCATCCTGGCCACCATCGCCTTCCGCATTCGGTGGGCGTCGGTCGCCGCCCGCTCCGTGTGGGCCGGCGAGAAGGTGCTCGGCTGGCTCCGCGACCACGCCCTCACGGTGCTGACCGGGTCGCTGTCGTCGGCGGGTGCCAGGGTGATGGCGTCGGTGTCGGACTCCGTCGGGCGGATGGGCACGAGCCTCACCCGGCGCGACGACGACACGGAGCCATGGACGGTGCCCTCCGAGCCAGAACCCGTCGAGCCGGCCTTCCAAGCCGGCCCGAGCCCGGGCACGTACCTCGAGAACCTCGACACCACGCGCGCCAACGCGCCGGAGGCCATCGCCGAGGTGCAGTGGGTGCCGACGGACAACGCGAGCGCGCACGCGGACGTCGGGATGGGCTTGCTCCAGACGCAGCGGCCTTCAGAGGTCCTGCGGATGTTTCCGGATCTCCCCGAGCGGCGAAGCCAGCGCGGTGCGGTGCGAGGGTCGTGGAGCGAGCCGCGCTCGGACTTCGATCCCCAGAACAGTGGTCTGTACAGAGACCCGTCGACCGTCCCAGCGGCGGAGCTGCGTCAGGACACTGGCCGCGACGACGACACGCCCCGAGCGCCGCGTCCCCGAGCCCGCAAGCCGCCTCGGCGGGCGCGCTCGAAGGCCGCGGAGCCGCCCGCAGCCGAGACCTCCGAAGGCGGACCGGCGGCTCGCGTTCAGCGCGCGGCCTTCCTCGACCAGCAGGTCGCCGACGATGGGGGAGTGGTGGGCGGTGTGGAGGGGAGCCCGTTCGAGCTTCCCGCGCTGTCGCTGCTCGACCCGGTTCCCGCGCAACATGCGGAGTTCGACAGCGGCCGGCTGGAAGAGCTCGCCACCCAGGTCGAGAGCACGCTGTCGTCCTTCAAGGTGACGGGTAAGGTCACCGATGTTCGCGTCGGGCCGGTCGTGACGACCTTCGAGTTCCTGCCGGACCGCGGCATCACCGTGCGCAAGGTGTCGAACCTGCAGGATGACCTGGCCATGGGTCTCAAGGCGCTCTCGGTCCGGATCGTGGCGCCGATCCCAGGCAAGGGTGTCGTGGGGATCGAGATCCCGAGCGAGGATCGGCTGACGATCTATTTGCGGGAGATGCTCGCCTCGCGGGAGTTCCGGGACCACAAGGGGGCGTTGCCGATCGTCCTCGGGAAGGACGTCGAGGGGGCGCCGGTCGTCGCGGATCTCGCGAAGATGCCGCACCTGCTGGTGGGAGGGACCACCGGATCCGGCAAGAGCGTGGGCGTGAACGGCATGCTGCTGTCGCTGTTGTTCCGGAAGACGCCGGACGAGCTGCGGCTACTCCTCGTCGACCCGAAGAAGCTCGAGTTCAAGATGTACGAGGGCATCCCCCACCTGCTGCATCCGGTGGTGACGGAGCCCAAGCAGGCCTCGGCCGCGCTGGCGTGGGCCTGTCGGGAGATGGACGCCCGCTACGAGACGCTGGCCCGGTGGGACTGCCGCAGCATCGCGGGCTACAACCGAAAGGCCGAGCAGGAGGGGCAGGACTGGACCCCCGAGAAGGCGAGGAAGTACGCGCCCGACGGCTGGGAGGAGGGCGATCCGCTCCCTGTTCCGACCACCATGCCGCACATCGTGATCGTCATCGACGAGCTCGCCGATCTGATGCTGGTCGCGCGGAAGGAGGTGGAGGGGTCGATCGCCCGCCTCACGCAGATGGCACGGGCCTGCGGCATCCACCTGATCGTGGCGACCCAGCGGCCATCGGTAGACGTGGTCACCGGGCTCATCAAGTCGAATCTCCCGACCCGGATCTCGTTCAAGCTGCGCTCGGGGACCGACTCCCGCACCATTCTCGACTCGACGGGTGCGGACTCGCTGCTCGGTCGGGGGGACATGCTGTACCTTCCGAACGCGGGCGAGATCATGCGCTGCCACGGGCCGTTCGCGTCCGACGACGAGACCTTGCGGGTTCTCGACTTCGTCCGCGCGCAGGCGGAGCCCGAGTACGTCGACGGGGTGGTCGATGGCGGAGAAGACGGCGGTGACGGCGTCAGCGACGACGACCTCGACGAGCTCTTCAGCGACGCGGTCGAGCTGTGCATCAAGCTCGGGAAGGCCTCGACATCGATGATCCAGCGGCATCTGAAGATCGGGTACAACCGAGCGGCGCGGATCGTGGACCAGATGGAGGCGCGCGGAGTGGTCGGCCCAGCCGATGGCGCTCGCCCGAGGGAGGTGCTAATAAGCGACGCCGGGCGCTGACACGTGAATACGTGGGGCAGCGCCGACGTCCCGATCGAGTACAGGCCTCGCCGAGCAGGCCTGGAGGATGGTTGATGAGCGCGCTGCTGTTGGTCCTGGCGTCTGCAGCTCCCTTCGCTGCGTGGGCCGAGACCCCTCCCACGCCGGTCGATTCACCCGCAGACGCGCCCCTCGCAGGCCTCCAGGGCCAGGTCGAGGCCATCGTGGCCGCCATCCAGGAAAAGTACTCGGACGTGTCGGTGATCCGGGCGGACTTCG
This sequence comes from uncultured Enterobacteriaceae bacterium, assembly GCA_964393165.1. Taxonomy (GTDB): domain Bacteria; phylum Myxococcota_A; class UBA796; order UBA796; genus DRPG01. The sequence goes on along the minus strand of CAYMSU010000380.1, from coordinate 3,688 downwards.
TCCAGGTGTCGAAGTCCGCTCTCTACGGAAACAGCGACGAGCAGACCGGCACGCTGGTCCTGCAGCGGCCGCGGAAGATGCGGTGGCAGTTCACGGCCACGGGCAAGCAGTTCGTCACCGACGGCGACACCATGTGGATCTACAACCCGGAGGAGAAGCAGGTGCTCCGCATCCGGGACTTCAGCGCGCAGGCTTCCACGGCCGACGAGCTGCTCCAGTCGCTCCACAAGGTCGGCGAGCTGTTCGACGTTCGTCTGCTGTCGAAGTCCGAGGCCGGCTACGAGCTGGCGCTGGCGCCGCGCTCGGAGGCCGCGAAGGCCCAGGTGAAGTCGGTGCGGCTGCGCCTGTCGTCGAGCCACGACCTGCGTGAGCTCGAGATCGTCGATGCGTACGACACGGTCACGGAGCTGCGGTTCTCGAACGTGCGACTCGGCGGCGAGGTCGAGGAGGCCACGTTCGACTTCACGCCGCCCGAGGGCGTCGAGGTCATCGACTCCAGCGCGGGTTGAGCATCATGGGCACTCCCCGTCGGGTCCACCTCGTGTCGCTAGGATGCCCGAAGAACCGTGTCGACAGCGAAGTGATGCTCGGCACGTTGCTCGACCACGACTTCGAGCTCGTCGACGACGCCGACGACGCCGAGGTGATCGTGGTGAACACCTGCGCCTTCATCCAGCCCGCGACCGAGGAGTCGATCGACACCATCCTCGAGCTCGCGCAGCTCAAGGACCAGGGCCACTGCGAGACGCTGGTCGTCACGGGCTGCCTCGTGCAGCGCTATGGCCAGTCGCTCGAGGCGGAGCTGCCAGAGGTCGATCACTTCCTCGGCACCGGCGAGTACCACAGAATCGCCGAGGTCCTGGACCGCAAGCGGCCCCCGGGCCCCCGCTCGCACATCGACGTGCCGCTGTACATCCACGACGAGATGGCGCCGCGGATCAACAGCTGGAGCCGCTGCAGCGCCTACCTCAAGATCAGCGAGGGTTGTGATCATCGGTGCGCGTTCTGCATCATCCCCACCCTTCGGGGCAAGCTGCGGTCCCGACCGATCCCCTCGCTCGTGGAGGAGGCCCGCCGGCTCGCCGAGGAGGGCGTGGTCGAGCTCAACCTCGTGAGCCAGGACTCGACCGCGTACGGCCGTGACCTCCGCGACGGCACCGGGCTCGGCGGCCTGATGGCGGCGCTGTCCGACGTCGACGGCATCGAGTGGATCCGCCTGCACTACGCGTACCCCCACGGCATTCCGCAGGGGCTGCTCGAGCAGCTCGCGGGCAACGACAAGGTGGTGCCGTACCTGGACATCCCACTGCAGCACGCGTCGGGGCCCATGCTCAAGGCCATGCGAAGAGGCGTCACGCGAGCAGGCCAGGAGCGCATCCTCGACCGGATTCGGAGTGCTGTACCAGAGCTTGCAGTCCGCACCACGTTCATCGTCGGGTTCCCCGGGGAGACCGACCACGACTTCGCCGAGCTCTGCGACTTCGTGGCGGCCCAGCGGTTCACCCATGTCGGCGTGTTCCCGTACTACCAAGAGGATGGCACGGCCGCGGCGCAGCTCGAGGGCCAAGTCCCCGAGCACGTCAAGCGCGAGCGGCTGGCGTCGCTGCAGGACATCCAGCGCGCCATCTCGCGGGAGCACCTGTCCTCACGCGTCGGCACGGAAGAGCTCGTGCTCATCGAAGGCCGCTCCGAGGAGAGCGAGCACGTACTGCGCGGGCGCACCCGGTGGCAGGCCCCTGACGTCGACGGTCAGGTGTTCCTGCCGCAAATCGACGAGGCGCGAGTCGGGCAGATCGTGCCCGTCCGAGTCACCCAGGCGGCCGATTACGACCTCGCGGGGGAGTCAGTCCTCGCGGAGCAAGTCCAGCGCGCGCTGTAGCTGGGGATCGAGCGGGAGGCGCTCGTCGATCGGCAAGTCCCACGGCGGGGTGGTGCGCTGGGGCCGGTCCGCGGGCACCTCGTCGAGCGCGGCCAGCAGCTCGGCCCGCACGTCGTCGGTGACCTCTGCCGCGCGAACCGCTCGCCGAAGCCGCGCGACGGGTCCCGGCGCCGCGGGATGCGGGACCTCCACGTCGGGCTGGCGACCCTCCCGCGGCGCGACCGGTGCGCCCGACGGCGTGAAGTATTGGCCGACGGTGAGCTTGAGCGCGGCCTCCCGGCCGGTAGGACCGGGCACGCCATCGGCTTGCCCGCCGAACAGGTAGACCTTCTGGACCGTGCCCTTGCCGTAGGTGGGCGCGCCCACGAGGGTGGCGCGGCCGGTGTCTTGCAGCGCACCGGCAACGATCTCCGAGGCGGACGCGCTCATGCCGTTGATGAGCACCACCGCGCGAAGGCTGTCCGGGAGCCCTCCCCGCGATGCTCGGTGGACCTCCGTGACGACGCTCGCGTCGGGGCCGTCGCCGCGCGCTCGCGTGCTCACGATGGTGCCCTCGTGGAGGAACAGGTCGGTGACCGCCACCGCCTCGGAGAGCAGTCCCCCCGGATTGTCGCGGACGTCGAGCACGAGCCCGCGCAGCTGGGTGACGCCCCCCAGCGGCTCGGCCAGCTGGTCGATCTCGGCACGAAGGTCGTCGGCCGACCCCTGCTGGAACTGGCTGAGGCGGACGTACACGACCTCCTCGAGCAGGGCGCCGTGCACTACGCGGCGGGCGACCTCGGCGCGCGCCGTGCGCACGATCCGGGGAGCCGGCCAGCCCTCGCGAAGGACGGTGAGCTCGGCAACCTCGCCGTAGTCGCCCGACAGCTGGGCGAGGACCTCCTCGAAGTCCACCCCGGCGAGGGACCGACCGTCGATGGCGAGGATCTGGTCTCCCACCTGCAGACCCTGGGCCTCGGCGGGACTGCCCTCGATGACGGCCACGACGAGCACGCCGCGCTCGGAGGCGACGACCTCGAGGCCGAGCCCCGTCGTCGTGCCCGACGTGTCCTCGCGCAGCTCCTGGAGCTGGTCGGCGTCGAGCCAGCGAGACTGGCGGTCGAGGCGGCCGACGATGCCCTCGATGGCTGCGTCGACCAGCTCACCCGGCGGGATCGCCTCGACGTAGTCCTGCTCGACGGTCGTGAGCACGCGGGAGAACAGGTCCAGGTGCGCATAGGGGTCCTGCACGCGCGCGACCGCGGCCCGGCCTGCGAGCGCTCCACAGAGCAGGCCCGTGACGAACAACCCCGTGGCGATGACGGTCGCGTGCGCCGGCGAGCGGCGGAGTGCCGGCCGCCGGGCGACGGCTCGACTGCGGAAGTCCTCGCGCATAGGACGCCTCGAAGCACGGGCTGCGCCGCCCGTCCTGTCGGTGTAACCCAGAGGAGGCCCACCATGCGGGTGGCCGTCTACGGAGGCAGCTTCAACCCGGTTCACGTGGGGCACCTCCTGGTGTGCGGGTGGCTCCGCTGGACCGGCCGCGCCGAGGTCGTGTGGCTGGTCCCGTCGTTCGCGCACCCGCTGAAGCGGGCGAACGATGAGGCGGCGGCCCCGTTCGACGTTCGCGTGCGATGGTGCGCCGCGGTCGCGCGCGAGGTGCCAGGCGTAGAGGTCTGCGCGATCGAGGGGGACCTGCCCGTCCCCAGCTACACCATCGACACGCTGCGGGCGCTCGGAGCCCGCCACCCCGAGCATCGCTTTCGGTTCGTGCTGGGCGCGGACCTCGCGGACGAGTTGACATACGCAACTGCCGCGCCATGGGTGCCA
>CAYMSU010000379.1:0-6442 GCA_964393165.1 uncultured Enterobacteriaceae bacterium | reverse complement strand
GGTCCAGGCGACGACGCCACGCCGGCGGCAGGGGCGTGGACGCCACCCGGTCAATCGCTCGATGTTGGTACAGTCGGCGCATGCTGCTGTTGGGCGCTCTCGTCTTCGCTGCTTGCGTGCCCACGGGGCTGCGCGCGATGCCCTATCGCAACCTCCCGGCGGTCGCCGTGGGCGCGTCCGACGGCGACGTGTGGGTGCGCGACGGGCCGGTGCACCTCGCACTGCTGGGCCATGCGGCGCGGGCGCCGGCGCCACTGCTCGCCTCTCTGGCGGAGGAGCCTGCGCAGCTGGTGGTCCTGGCCGGTGACGCGGTCCCCCGATCCCGGCGACCCGCGTGGGAAGCGCTGCGGGAGCGGGTCGAGGGCCTGCGCGCGCTCCCCGTCCCCGGCCGCGGGGAGCGCTTGGGGGACCGGCGCCTCGGCCGGTACCTGGCGATCTGGTCGGGCATCGGCGTCGCGGGACTGTCGGAGCCGGTTCCCTGGTACGCCGTGGACGTCGAGACCCGCGGCACCCGCTGGAGGCTCGTGGTGCTCGATGCGCACCGAGACCCGCTGGGAGAGAGATGGCTCGATCAGCTGTTCTGGGTGCCCAAGGTCGTGGGCGCCGACGACTACGACCACCTCGTGGTGGCCGTGGCGGGACCCGACGAGGGGCCACTGCTGGACGTCGTCCGCCAGCACGCGGACGCCACCCGGCTGTGGATGGTCGTCCGCGGTGGACGGGACGCCCCGGCGATGATCCTGCCCGGGGGACGGTGGGGGGAGGCCTGGATCCACACCGGTCGTCCGACGCTGCCCGCCGCCCCACTGGCCCAACGGCAGGGCGCGCAGCGGGTATGGCCCGCCTACGTCGACGCTCTCGTCGACGTCTTCGAGGCCCGTACGGACCGCGAGCTCGAGGGGCTTCGGGAGTCCGCGTCTCTCTCGCCACCTCGCGCACCCGTCGCGGGATTCTGGAGCCTGACCCTGGAGGGAGACCATGCCGCGCTCACGCTTCGGCTTGCCGACGGCACGGCGGAGTGGGAGCCCGGCTTTCGCGCCCAGTGGACGCCACGAAGCGGGTGGCGCCGAGACCCGCCGGCCCGGTAACGCCCCCGAGTCAGCAGCCTACGGCGATCCCTCGGGAGCCGGCGCCGGCGCGGGAGGCTTCGCCTTGGCCTTCGCACGGCCTTCGGCACGCTTCCTCGCTCGCGCAGCGCGGGCCTTGGCATTCGCCGCCTTGGAGGTAGCCGGGCCCGCCGCGCCCTCGTCGCCCAGGGTGGCCTTGGACTTGCCGGCCTTGCCCTCCGCGTTCGCGGACGGGCCGCCCCGGCGACCGCGGCGCAGCCGGTGCTCCATTCGCTTGACTCGCTGCTCGAGGCTCTGGATTCGCTGCCGCATCGCCCCGAGCTCGTTCTCCATGCGGGACACGCCGACGCCCGAGCAGCCAGACAGCCAGCTCGCCGCCAACATCGCCACCAGCCAAGACTTCACGAGGCCTCCTCACCGAGCCTGGGGTTCGCCGGCCGCCAGCCTATCGCTGGTGAGCCGCCGTCGTCACCTGGTATAGCCAAGCGGCGAGCGCCTCGCGGTCGCCATCGGGGAGCTTCGCCGTGCCCTCCTCGACCACCCGCCACATCTCGCCGCCCACCACGTCACCCTCGGCCGTCATCCCCGTCTCGAGAAACCATCCCCACTGGTCCTCGCTCCACCCGAGGTCGTGGAGCGGAGGAGCCGGCTCGGGGGGCTCGTCCTGGCCCTCGAGGGCCTTCCGCCGCTTGCGCGCGCCGTGACCGTTGCGCGGCGTGTGGCAGCCTCCGCAGTGCCCGACCACCGTGCCGAGGTACGCGCCTCGCTGCACGTCGGGCGGATCGTCCGGCTCGACCCCGTCTTCGCCCTCGCGAAAGTAGAAGGTGCGCCAGAGGCCGAGCCAGAACCGACTGGTGGCGCGTCCCGCCACGTCGTGGGGGACTCGCGGGGTGGGGGAGGGGGGCACCGACTGCAGGTGCGCCCAGAGATGCTCGACGTCCTCGCGCTGAAGGCCCGTGAAGTGGTCATAGGGGAACGCGGGAGGGTACGGCCGCCCGTCCGGGGCCCGGCCCTCGATCATCGCTCGCCGGAAGTCCTCGAGCGACCACTCCCCGATGCCGTGCTCGGGGTCGGGGGTGAGGTTCGTGCCGTAGAAGGTCCCGAAGGTGGTCTCGATCGGGTAGCCACCGGCGTACGGATCGCCCCCTTCGGACGTGTGACACGCGCGGCAACCGGCGAGGCCCGCGATGCGGGCACCTTCCTCCGGGTCTCCCGCCAGCGCGAGGAGCGCAAGCCAGCCGAGGGCGGTCGGCGAAGCCAGGGTCAGATCAGTCCTCGTCCTTGCGATGGGCGTCGTGACAGGAGCCGCAGGTCTGGCCGAGCGCCTTCATCTGCTCGACGGCCGCGCTCTTGTCGCCGGCCTCTGCGATCTCGACGAGCTTGGCCGACTCACGCTCGAACGCCTTCGCCTTCTCCTCGAAGGACGCCCAGTCCGTCCACACCGAAGGGAGCGCGTCGGTCTGGGGAACCGACTCGGGGCCCGAGCCTTCGGGGAACATGCCGGTGAAACCGGTCGCCGCATCGTGGATGGCGCGAGCGTGCTCGACGAGGTCATCGGGACGGTCGACCTTGCCCATGAGGATCGCGCGAGACATCGAGAAGTGCTTGGCGACAGCCTCCAGCAGGGTGTGCCGGTACTTCGCGATCGCGACGAAGGCGCCTGCGGGCTCCTCCGCGGTCGCCGAGGCGCTCCCCTTCCGCTTCTTGCCGCGCTTCGACAATGCCGGAGACGAGGTCAAAGCGAGCAGTCCGGCGAGCGCGAGGGCGATGGCGAGCGTTCGTGGCATGAGAGCCTCCAGGCGGCCGGGACCCTATCGATCCCCCTCAGCCCTGTCCACCGCCGGGACGTCATGGCCGATCTCGCGCAGCAAGGCCTCGTCTCCGTTGTTGTGCTCCTGCCAGTAGGCCAGCCGCTCGCTCCCGAGCATCTCGGCGATCTCCCCGTGGCTGGACCGCCACTTCACGAGGCGGTGGGGCCACGCCCGCTCGACGTACCAGGTGGTGGCGACGCCGCCGGTCACGACCGACTCGTACACGTCGACCTGGAAGGTCCCTGCGGGAACCTCGACCTGCTCCGGCTCGGAAGCTCGGGACAGCGTCAGCTCGGTCCACTCGGGGCGCACGTGGCGGAGCCGGCCCTCGACCAGCGTGGGCAGGGCCGCTCGAGTGATCGACTCGCCAGGCTCGACCACGGGTCCGAGCAACCCCCGGACCATGACGGGGAGCGCGTCGAGCGCGATGGCCTCGCGCCGCCTTCCGAGATCGCGACGCTGATCGGCCTCTCCGTCGAAGTAGCTGTGAGAGGTCCACGTGAGTGCCTCGCCCTCAGGCACGAGCTGCTCGTATACGTGCCCACACCACTCCTGCATCGACATCGACACCTTGACGGGCTCCCCCGCCGCAGCGACCCCATCGAGTCGGTGGAACGAGCTGGTCATCACGTTGTAGTCGTAGATCCCGGTCTGGAAGTCGCGCACCAGGTTCAGCTTGAGGACCGGGTACTCGTCTGGGTGGCCCCCGTCCGACTTCACCCGCTGGCCGTGGGTGAACGTCTCCGTCACGAAGACCAGGGTCGCCTTCCCGTCTCGGATCTCTCCGTACCGAGGCGTCTGGAGACGATACCCCGCCAGCTCGGCACGACCGTCACCCCAGTGGTCCCAGAAGCGCTCGTCGAGCGAGACGGGGATGCCGGGCGGTTCGGCCGTCGCCGCCTCGGCGGTGGGGCGGGAGGCTGCCTCTGCGGGGCCCCCATTGCATCCGCACCCGGCCATCGCCATCAGGATCCACAGTCGTCTCACCGAGCCTCCCCGGGCGCCTTGATACAGGGCGCCCTGCCGTGTACGAGGTCCCCCATGGAACACCGTCCGCATCATGACGACCGGCACCCCGAGCACGGACCCCCTTCGCTGGGGCGTATTGTTCTCGACGAGATCCTCCCGCTGGTCGAGAAGCCATCGCGGTACCTCGGCAGCGAGGTCAACGCCGTCCACAAGGACCCTGGCAGCGTCGACGTGCGCATGGCCCTCGCGTTCCCCGACCTCTACGACCTGGGGCTCGGCAACCTGGGCATCCACATCCTCTACGCGGTGATCAACGAGCTGCCCTGGGCGAGCTGCGAGCGGCTCTACGCCCCCGCGCTCGACATGGAGGAGCAACTGCGCAGCCGTGGGCTGCCGCTGTTCACGCTGGAGGGCAAGCACCCCGCCCGCGAGATGGACCTGCTCGGGTTCACGCTGCAGTCCGAGCTCACCTACACCAACATCCTCAACATGCTCGATCTGGCAGGGATGTCCCTGCGCACCGCGGATCGTACCGAGGACGACCCGCTGACCTGCGCGGGCGGGCCGGCGGTGTTCAACCCCGAGCCTCTGGCCCCGTTCCTCGACTTCTTCGTGATCGGCGACGGCGAGGATGCCATCCGCGAGATCGCCGAGGTGCTGCGAGCCCACCGGGGGGCCCCGCGGCAGGCCCGGCTACGGGCCCTCGCGGAGCTCGAGGGCGTGTACGTGCCAGCGATCTACCCGATGGAGACCCTCTCCGACGGGAGCGTGCGGCCTCCGGTGGACGGCCCTCGGGTGCGCAAGCGGATCACCCGGGACCTCAACGGCGCCACCTTCCCGGTCGACTACATCGTGCCGTACACGCAGCAGGTCCACGATCGGATCAGCCTCGAGGTGCTGCGCGGGTGCACCCAGGGCTGCCGCTTCTGCCAGGCGGGGATGACCACGCGACCCGTGCGCGAGCGCGACCTCGAGAACGTCGACGACCTGCTCCAGCGCACCCTCGAGACCACCGGCTACGAGGAGGTCTCGCTCGTCTCGCTGTCGACGTGCGACTACAGCCGGGTGCGGCAGCTGGTCGAGAACACGGTCGAGCGGGCTCGGCCGCAGCGGGTCAGCGTGTCGCTGCCGTCGCTGCGGCTCGACAGCTTCTCCGTGGAGCTGGCCGACATGGTCGCCGAGACCCGGCGCACCGGCCTCACGGTGGCGCCGGAGGCGGCGAGCCCTCGCCTGCGTGCGGTCATCAACAAGTGGATCCCCGACGAAGAGCTGCTCGAGATGACCTGCGGCGCGTATACGCGCGGGTGGGACCACGTGAAGATGTACTTCATGATCGGGCTCCCCACGGAGCGCGACGACGACGTGGTGGCTATCTCGGACCTCGCCAAGGCGGCGGTGGCCCGAGGGCGCGAGATCCACCGCAAGGCGAAGGCCCACCTCGGGGTGTCGACGTTCGTGCCGAAGCCGTTCACCCCGTTCCAGTGGGCCGAGCAAATCTCGCTCGAGGAGACCGAGCGCCGGCAGGACGTGCTCCAGCGGGCGCTCGACCGCCATCCGGGGATCAAGTTCGGCCGTCACGACCCCGAAGAGACCTTCCTCGAGGGCCTCGTCTCCCGCGCCGACCGGCGCGCGGCCGACCTGATCGAGGCGGCCTTCGAGGAAGGCGCCCGGTTCGACGCATGGCGGGAACACCTGGACTTCGACGCCTGGAAGCGCGCGATCGCGCGCACCGGATACGACGTGGCCGACGCGCTGCGGGCCCGAGATCCCGGCGAGCGGCTGCCCTGGGACCACATCGACATCCTGATCGACAAGCAGTGGTTCCTCGACGACTGGGAGCGCGCCAAGGTCCTCGAGCACGCGGCGGACTGCCGGCACAGCAAGTGCCACCGCTGCGGGGTGATCGACCACGAGCGGCCACTGTGCGCGAGCATGCTGCGGCGCAGCATCCAGGGGCGAGCCCCGGAGGGGCAGTGGGAGCGTAAGCCCGCCCCGGAGCCGGCGGCGGCCCCCACGGGGAGCGCGCAGCGGCTGTGGCTGAAGGTGTCGCGAACGGGACGGGCCCGGTATCTGTCGCACCTCGAGGCGATGAACGCGTGGCTGCGGGCCCTGCGCCGCGCCGTGTTTCCGCTGGCCTACAGCCAGGGCTACCACCCGCACCCGAAGGTCGCCTTCTCGTCCGCGATGCCGGTGAACACGCAGAGCCGCGGCGAGTACATGGACGTCACGCTGACCGAGGAGGTCGACCTCGAGGCGTCGGTTGCGGCCCTGGCCGAGGTGGTGCCCGACGGATTCGGGGTCCATGGCGGAGCGGTCGTTGCCCGCTCGGCACCCTCGCTCATGGCCGTCAACATCGGCGCCGACTACGCGGTGGACCTGCCAGGAGAGCGCGTGGAGGCCGTCCGCGAGCGGCTCGACGCCGTGCTCGCGGGCGACCGGCTGGAGGTGCGGCGAAAGTCCAAGCAGCGGCGCAAGCGCAAGGGCAGCCTCCCAGACCGCACCGTCGATGTGCGGCCGAGCATGGTGCGCGGGGAGGTCGTGGCCACGGGCGAGGGTGCGCGCGTGACGCTGCGCCTGGTCAAGGTCGACGGCGTC
>CAYMSU010000378.1:0-6483 GCA_964393165.1 uncultured Enterobacteriaceae bacterium | reverse complement strand
AGGTCGTGGCCGGAGCCATTTTCTGGCCCCCGGGGGCGACCCCAGGTCCTGCCGCGGCACGGATCCTGGCATCGGACACGACCCGAGGTGGCGACCGACGGCGCCAATCCGCCGACGGAGGTCCGCCGACGGAGCGACCGAGCGGTTCATCGCTCGCGCTGGGTCAGCTCAGGCTCTTCGTCGCGCGCCGCACGTAGCGCCGCACCTCCTGCAGGCGCGTGCGCTTGGGGCGGCGCTCGAGGAAGCCCGCGAGCCGGGCGTCGATCCCGCGGAGCACCCGCTGCATGCGCCACCGCTCGGCGTCGTCGCTCTTCCGGTCGCGCAGCTCGCGGATCAGGCTCTTGAGCTGCACCTTGAGGGCGTCCAGCGAGGCCAGGGCCTGCTTGCGAGGCTTCTTCGCCGTGGCGCCGGCGACGTGCCTGCGCGCCTCCCGGACCCGCTCCAGGACCTGCTTGGCGCGGCGACGGAGCGGGCGCACGCCAGGGGGGGCCGCGCGGGCGGGGGACGCCCCAGGCGTGGACGAGGCCTCGACCTCGCGCAAGGCCTCCAGCGCCTCGGCGGCGCGCGACACGCAGCGCCTGGCGAGCGGTCGGTTCATGCCCGGCAGCCCCGCCAGCTGCTCCGGGTCGGCGGCCGCGAGCGCCTGAAGCGTCGCGCACCCGGCGGCCTCGAGCGTGGCCCGCCGGCGTGGCCCGATCTCCGGGAGCGGGTGTCGTTCAAGAGGGTGGACCTTCCTGGTCTTCACGTATTCTCCAGCAACATCCCGCCATCATACCGCAGGGGGGGCTACGGTAGTGCAATGCGCCCCGTGGTGGCACGTACACGGGGCCGTCGGAGGACCTGATGCTCGTCGCCGCTCTCGCGTTCCTGTTCCTCATGGTCATGCAGGGCTTCCTGCTGCAGACGGCGGTGGCCCTCACGGGCGACCCCGCCCCGCGCTATGGCCGCTCCCTCGTCACGGCCTGGATCGCCGGCCTCGCCACCACCTTCGGGGTGGTCGCCTGGCGATGGACCCTCGGCCTCGTCGTCGGGCTCTTCAGCCCGTGGCTGGCCGCGGGCCTCGCCATGGTCGTAGCGGTGGCCATCACCGCCACGGTCTTCAAGTTCCGTCTGGGGCTGCGCGCCGGCCACGCCATCGTGGTCGCTGGCCTGCACAACCTGATGGCCGCGGGCCTGTCGGCAGGCGTCTGGTGGCTCGTCTGGTAGGGGCCCGGGCCGCGCGCGAGCGCGGCCCCGCTCAGTCCTCCACGTAGCCGAGGGCGCGGAGCGCCTCCCGGGTGTGGGCGGGCATCTCGTGCTCGCGGTGGGCCGGCAGATCCGCGTCCCAGCGGTCCAGGAGCGCGTCGAGCGTCTCGGCGATGCGCCCCTCGGGCGCCGGCCGCTGGGCGTAGAAGGTGAGCGGAAGGCCGAGGAACGGGGCGCGGTACGCCCCCCAGCCCCCGGCCCAGACCGCCCGGTGGAGGTAGCGGTTGTTCCAGCCCTCGCGCGCCACCGCGTGGCGGGGGCGGGTCGCTTCGGCGTGCACCCGCAGGGTCGGGTGCGCGGGCCAGCCGTCGACGTCGTGGGCCGGTCCCGGGGCGAGGAGCTCGGCGAACGCGTGGTCGACACCCAGGGTGGGGGCGAGCCCGACTACCTGCTCGATCGTGCCCGCCAGCCCCTGCATGGACGCCTGGCGCGCGACCACCGCGTGCTGGGCCACGGGGAGCCCGCGGCCCTCGACGATCAACGGCACGTGCACCACGTCGTGGTCCAGGTTGCTGCCGTGTGACCACGCGTAGCGCGGGTCGTCGGCGAGCGTCTCCCCGTGGTCCGCCACGAACACGAGCAGCGCCCGCTCCAGCAGGCCGCGGTCCCCGAGCGCGTCCAGCAGGCGCCCGATCTGCGCGTCCATGTGCGCGACCTCGGCCAGGTACAGGCCGCTGACGTGCTCCAGGTCCGCGATCGAGGCCCGTCCCCGCCGGGTGGCCCGGGCGAGGTCGCGGAACGCCGCTCCCTTCGCCGTGGCGCCCCCCGCGTAGTCCGGGTCGACGAAGTCCTGAGCGACGTGGGCGGGAGGAACGTAGGGCGTGTGCGGATCGTAGAAGTGCACGAACAGGAACAGCGGCGCGTCGACGTCGGCGCGGGCGTCGACGTGGCCGAGCACCCGCCGGACGACCCCCTCGGCGGAGTCCTGGTGCATGAGCCCCCGCAACACGGGGGTCTCGTCGTCGTAGACGCGGAACCCACGGTCGAGGCCCATCGAGGCCTCGAGCGCGGACGCGGCGACGACCCCGATGGTGTCCCAGCCCTCGGCCTGCAGCCGCTCGGGGAGGGTGGGCAGCTCCCGCGACACCGGGAAGCCGTTGCGGACGACGGCGTGCTCGTGCGGGTCGAGACCGGTGAGCAGGGTCGTGTGGCTCGACAGGGTCGACGGCGCGGTGGCGTAGAACCGCTCGAAGCGCACGCCAGCCTCGGCGACGGCGTCGAGCCGCGGGGTCGCCGGGGGCCTCCGCGGGGGCCCCACGATCGCCTGGTAGCAGGACAGGGCGTCCGCGCGCGTCGTGTCCATCGACACGAGCACGATGTTCGGGGCGTCGGCGGGGGCCGCGAGAGCGAGCGGGACGAGCCACAGCATGACGCCGAATAGCCACCCGACCGGCGCCTGAGAACCGTCGGCGTCGCGTTACGTCCGTCGACGAGGTGAGGTGAAGGTGGCTCGGGTCGGGCTGGTCAGGGCGGCGGCGGCGGCGCTCGTGGTCACGAGCTTGCTGGCCTGTACCGGGATCCGGCTCCCGTTCGTAGGCGGCGGCTGGGACAACGTCGGGGCCTGCAGGGAGTACGTGAGCTCGTACAATGCGCTCGAGTGCGTGGCCGACCACGATCGGCTGGATCCCGACGACAACTGTCCGCCCGCGCTCGATGCGTTTCCGTGCGACCTTCAGGAGCACTATCGGTGCATGATCCCGCGCACGCTATGTAAGGATGGCCGGGTCGACGTCTCGGGGCACCTCGAGTGCGGCGACCGAAGCTGCAACTGACGGGAGCGCTCACATGTCCCTGAAGAGATTGTTCGTGGCCTCGCTCGCTTGCGCCCTCGGCGCGGGGCTCGGTGCCGGGTGCGGCACCTCGCCCACGACCGACGCCGAGGAGGCGCCCGCCGAGCGAGCGGCGCCCGCCGCGCCAGCGGCGCCCTGGTCCCACCACGGCGCAGCGTTCAGCGTCGCGGAGGCGCTGCCAGCGTCCGTGGTGTTGGCCGACCCGAGCGCCCACCAGGCCCGTCCCGTGCGGGTTCGCGGGGAGCTCACCGAGGTCTGCCAGCGCATGGGGTGCTGGGCCGTGCTGCGCGACGATGCAGGGCGGAGTGTGCGCGTGACGATGAAGGACCACGCCTTCGGCATCGCCAAGGACTCGCGGGGCCACGAAGGCGATGTCGAGGGGCAGCTCGTGAGCAAGCCAGTAGACCCGGAGCGGGTCGCCCACTTCGCCGAGGAGGGATCGCGGACGAACCCCGAGGCGGGCAAGGCCCGCGCCTGGGAGATCGTCGCGACTGCGGTGGCCACCCGCCCGCCCCCCGGGGGCTGAGTCCCGGGGGCCGAGCCGGCGACCCGGTGGCTCGGCGGCTACTCGGCCTTGGGCTTCGTGAGCATGACCGTCGACACGAGACCGAGCTTGGCGTCGCCAGTGAGGGAGTCGCCCTTCACGGTCACCGTGCCCGAGGGGAGCCAGGCCTGGTCGAGGTACGATCCGACCCACACCTCGTAGGTCTCTCCGTCCTTCAGCTCCCACTGGTTCGCGAAGCGGAGGGGAAGCCCCTTCTCGGCCACGTAGTCGAAGGGCCGCATGAACCACATCGCCACCACCTCGCGGTCGAGGTCGACGGGCGGCAGCTGGGCCTCCTCGAGCAGGACGCCCGCGATGGTGGTGGGCTCCTCCTCGAAGAGCGGAGGCTCGAGGTCGCTGGCCGCGACGGTGACGAACAACCCGGTGCCGGCCTCGATCTCCTCCGCCGTGGTGGCCGGGAGATTGGTCGGGGTGTCGAGGGCGGGCAGCACCATCGTGATGTCGCGGGACTCCTCCGTGTCGAAGACGAGAGGCGCGTAGGCGATGGCGAGCCCGTTCTGACCCTTCGGAGGCTGGACCTCGAAGGAGTGCCAGTCCACCTCGACGTCGTCGAACGCGACCCGGCCCGCTCCGTCGGTCGTCCCGGTCCGGCAGACCAGCGCCCGGCAGAAGCGGATCTCTGCGCCCTCGAGAGGCGCTCCGCTCTCGTCCTGCACGGTGCTCGCGAGGGACGCGCTCCGGTCGACGTCGTCGGTCTCGATCGGCCCGGTGAAGCCGGTGTCCACCGTGTCGACGGCTGCAGAGTCCTGCGCGCCGTCTTCGGGGTTGGTCGCGGTGCCGTCGGCACACGCCATCATGAGAAAGCACCACCCGCCTACGAGCCCACGCATCTCCACCTCCCGCCATTGCGGCGTCCAACACGGTTACCCCGAGCTTACAGCAGTCGCAATCGGGCCCGCGACGCTACACTGCGCGGGTGGTCTTCCGAATCCCGGGGCAGTTGCTGTTCCCTGATCCCGCCCTCGCCGAGCCGAGCGGCCTCCTCGGCGTCGGCGGCGACCTCTCGCCCGCCCGGCTCCTGCTCGCCTACCGATCGGGGATCTTCCCCTGGTTCTCCGAAGGCCAGCCCTACATGTGGTGGTCGCCCGACCCACGCATGGTCTTGTACACGAGGCGGCTCCGGGTTCCGCGCTCGCTCGCGAAGCGAATTCGGCAGGGGCGCTACGAGGTCCGAATCGACACGGACTTTGCAGCCGTCATCCGCAGCTGCGGCGAGGCCGAGCGGCCCGACCAGGACGGCACCTGGCTGACCGAGGACATGGTCCGCGCCTACGTGAGGCTCCACGAGCTGGGGCACGCCCACTCGTTCGAGGCCTGGGAAGGTGACGAGCTGGTGGGGGGTCTGTACGGCGTCGCGGTCGGCCGGCTGTTCAGCGGCGAGTCGATGTTCGCACGACGGCCCGACGCATCGAAGGTGGCCTTCGTGCACGCGGTGCGTCAGCTCGACCGGTGGGGGTTTCCACTCGTGGACTGCCAAGTGCATACGGAACACCTGGCTCGCTTCGGCGCGATGGAGATCGACAGGGCCGAGTACCTCGGGTGGGTGCGAGAGCTCGTCGAGGACGAGCCGAAGCCCGGTCCATGGGCCTTCGACCCGGACTTCGTGTGCAGCGGGTGACCGTGGCGCATAGACAGCAGTTAGATCGAGCGAGGCGGGAAGGGGTCAGATGACGGAGCAGGAGCTCAGAGCGTTTCTCCGGGGCGTGGGGACCAGTCGCTTCGTCGACTACCTGAACCCGCGCGGTGAGACGGCGCAGAGCGCCTTCGAGCGGCGCCTCGCATGGGCGAGGGTGAGCCAGCACGATCCCGACCACATGGACGAGGCGCGGTTTCTGCTGGACTATGCCGAGCACCTTCGGGAGGTGCTGCGGCAGGAGCTGGCGGAAGACGACTGGATCGAGGACACGCAGGCCGGTGGCGAGTACACGACCCCCCGGCGGAGCTCCCGGCGCGCCGGCCAGGCGCCGACCGCGAAGGTGCAGGAGTTCTTCGCGGCGAGCGAGCGCGCGCGGTCGGGTGCGCCGTCACCCGGGCCGGAGGCCCCTCGGGCGTCGCGGCAGCCCGCACCGTCGGCCCACCCGCACGACGCCGGCTCGCGCGGCTACGCCACGTGGGAAGACGAAGAGGACGACGTCGAGACGCGCGTGGTGGCGCGTCACGACGTCGGCGCGGAGAGCCAGCCGACGGTCCGGATGACGCGCGCGTCGCCGAGCAGTCCGCCCGAGGAGGCGTCCCACTTCATCCGGCGGGACCCTGGACCGTCGGCCGGACCGTCGGCCGGACCGTCGGCCGGACTCTCGTCCGGGCACAGCGCGCGGGAGCCTGCGCAGCTCATCGGCGCGCTCGGCGAGGACCCCGAGCCCGAGGAGCCCCTCGTCCAGATTCCTGGTGTCTCGCAGCGCTCCCGCGCCCGCGGCATCCCCTCCGCAGCGCCGCTGTCGATGGGCCGCAGCGCGGAGCCCGCCGCGCGCCAGGGCCCCCGTCCGGCGCTGCCTCCGGGCGACATCCGATCCCGCACCCCTGCGCCGGCCCGCCAGCGGTCGCGCACGCCGGCGCCGGCCCGAGCGCGGGGCGAGGGGGGGAGCGAGCCCGGCGACGTGCGGAGCTCGCTCGACATCCGAGCCAGTGCGTCCCGTGGGCGGTCCGGTCGGCGCCGGGGCACCCGGCCTCTCGTCCTGATCGGCCTGACGATGGTGTTCATGTTCACCGTCCTCGGCAGCGTGGCGGTGGGTGGATTGCTGTTGTTGCCGGTCCTCACGGGGTCCGACACCCTGTCCGCGCTCCTCGGCCCATCGGTCGACGGGTCCGGGTCGCTCGGGCTCGGCGACGAGCCCCGGGCGGTCGCTCCGGTCGACGAGGAGCTCGGCGACGAGGCGCTGGCGG
>CAYMSU010000377.1:0-6490 GCA_964393165.1 uncultured Enterobacteriaceae bacterium | reverse complement strand
GCGACAGGTCTCGCCCCCGGAGGTCCACGCCCGACAGATCCTGGCCCGACAGGTCTGCTCCCACCAGGTTCTGGGCAGAGAAATCGGCGAGCGCCTCCATTGCCCCTCCGACGCGAAGCATCGGATCCCCCCCTTGGTCATTGAGGCGGGGTGGTCTCGGGGGCGTGTCCTGCGCGGGTTACGCGGGGCTCCATGCTGACTTCGCTGCTGTGGCTCGCGTGTGCCGACGAAGGCCCCCCGGGCCTCCCGGGCGCGGATGACCCGGAGGAGCAGGCGTCCGGCTGGGCCGATCTGCCGCCCCTGCTCGAGCCGCTCCAGGAGCACGCGGTCGTCGCCCTGCGCGGCGAGGTCGTGGTACTCGGGGGCTACGACGACGATCGGCGGATGGTCGACCGCGTCGAGGCCTTCGATCCGAGCACCGCGCAGTGGCGCGCGCTCGCACCGCTCCCCGAGCCCAGCCACCACGTCAACGCCGTGGTCCACGAGGGCCGGATCTTCGTGCTCGGCGTGCTCCAGGCGTCGTTTCTGGAGGAGGCGGTGACCTGGATCTACGATCCCGAGGCCGACGCCTGGTCGTCGGCGACTGCGCCGCCGTTCGACCGGGCGGTCGGCGCGTCGGTGGTCGCGGCCGCTGGCGGCGAGCTGCACGTGGTCGGCGGGCTCCAGGCGAGCCGGGCGGTCGCGCTCCACTCGGTCTACGACGTCGCCGCCGACCGCTGGCGGGCGGAGCCGGACGGCCCGCGTGCGCGAGACCACGCCGCCGGCGCGGCGGTCGGCGGGGAGGTGCTCGCTGTTGGAGGGCGTCGCTCGCTCATCGGAGCCGTCCTCCCCGACGTCGACCGCTACGACCCGGCCACGGGGGACTGGACGGCCGGCGCCCCCCTCCCCACGCCGCGCGGCGGCGTCGCCCACGCGGTCGGCGCCGATGGCCGGCTGCACGTCGTGGGCGGGGAGGGCAACCCCGACCACCCCACGGGGGTGTTCGCCGATCACGAGGTCTACGACCCCGCGACAGACGCGTGGGAGGTGCTGCCGCCCATGCCACGGCCGCGCCACGGCATGGGGGCGGTGTTCGTCGACGGGGTGCTATACGTGCCTGGTGGCGCGCCGGAGGCGGGCTTCGGCGCCGTCGACACGTTCACCCGGTACACCCCGTGAGCGCCGTGACGATGCGATGGATCATGCTCGGGGCGCTCGCCGTCGCCTGCGCCCGCTCGAAGCCCCCCGAAGGCGCGGGCGCGGGCGGCGTGCCCGGGGCGCTGTGGCTCGAGGTCGAGCCCGGCAAGGAGGTCTGCCTGCCCACGTTCCCCGAGGAGCGCCTGGGCCGCCGCGCCGAGCGGGTGCGGCTCGAGCAGGCCACCCTCGCCCTGGTCCACCACGATCTCGCCACCTCGGCGGAGCTGCTCGCCACCCTGCCCGCCGAGCACCCTGGCGTCCAGGCGGCCACGGCCTTCATCGGGCTGCTCGAGGGCCACATCGAGGACGCGCTGCCGGTCTGGACCGGGCTCGCAGAGGCCTATCCGGCCAACTCCTGCGTGGCGGCCACCGCGGTCCTGGCGCTGTGGGCCTCGGGAGAGGCGGCGGCCGGCCGCGACCAGCTGCTGACCGCGCGGGCGCGGGCCCCCCTCGATCCCAGGCTCGCGTTCCTCGCCTGGTACCTGGAGGTCCAGCCCGCGCGGGACCTGATCGAGCCCATCGAGGCAGGGCTCGCGCAGGAGCCCGCGCACCCCGGGTTCCTGCTGGTCCGCGGGATCGCGGCCGCCCAGCAGGAGGCGTGGGAGCAGGCGGTGCCGATGCTCGAGGAGGCCCACCGGCGGGGCCTCTCCGAGGGAGACGGGCCGCTGCTGCGGGGGTACTACGCCATCGGTCAGCGGGCGAGCTACCTGCGCCTGGCCTCGAAGCTCGGCCTGCCGCTCGGCGACCGCGGCGCGATCGCCCAGGCGTCCGACCCCGAGGAGGCCTACGACTCGGTCGTCGGCGGGTCCGAGCTGTCCGCGGTGGTCCACACCTCCATGGGCCCGCTGCGCTGTGACCTGCTTCCCGAGCAGGCGCCGGTCACCGTGGCGAACTTCGTGGGGCTCGCGCAAGGGCGGCTCCCGTGGCGGGATCCGGCCTCGGGCGAGGTCACCGAGGAGGCCGCGCTGTACGACGGCACGGGGTTTCACCGGGTGGTTCCCGAGTTCATGATCCAGGGCGGCGACCCCCTGGGCACCGGCGGCGGCGGCCCTGGCTACACCTTCCTCGACGAGGTCACGCCGGAGCTCCGCTTCGATCGGCCGGGCGTGCTGGCGATGGCCAACCGCGGCCCCCACACCAACGGCTCGCAGTTCTTCATCACCGAGGTGCCCACCCCGCATCTCGACGGCCGGCACACGATCTTCGGGCACTGCGACGACGCGACCGTGGAGCGGGTCAAGGAGATCGCGCGGGTACCGGTCGACGACGAGGGGCGGCCCGAGCCGCGGGTGGTCATCGAGCGGATCGAGATCGTCGGGCAAGGCTGACCGCCCGCTACAGCGTGCCCGCCCAGGTCCAGGACGCGCCGGTCGCGTCGGACAGCGCGAGCGCGAAGTCGTCGCCCACGCGCAGCGGCCCCACGCCCTCGGGCGTGCCCGTGAACACCAGGTCGCCGGGGCCGAGGGGCGCGAGCGAGGCCAGGTACGTGAGCACGCGCGGCACGTCGAAGATCAGCCGCCGGGTGTCGCCGGACTGCCGCAGCTCCCCGCCGACGGTCAGCGAGAACCGAAAGGGGGGCGCGGGCGGGGCGGCCACCATCGGCGCGAGCACGGCGCTGCCCGCGAACGACTTGGCCGGCGTCCAGGGAAGGCGGCGCTCCTTGCAGGCCCGCTGGACCGCCCGCCGCGTGAGGTCGAGGCCCAGCGTGAACCCGTCGACGTCGGGCCAGCCCGCCGGGCCGCCCACCGGCACCGGCCGACCGATCCGCAGGACGAGCTCGGCCTCGTGGTCGAACGTCTCTGTAGGGAACGCCATCGGCGACGGCGCGAGCCCGCGCACCGTGGTCGCCGCCTTGAGGAACACCACGGGCTCGCCGGGCACCACGTTGCCGAGCTCCTCGACGTGGGCCACGTAGTTGCGGCCGATGCAGTAGATCGTGCGGACGTGCATCGTCAGGGCTGCGTGCGGATCGCCCACCCGGCGAGCTTGTAGAGCAGGCGGGCGCCCACGTTGGCGTCCCAGTCCCCGTCGCCCACCTCGACCAGGTCGAACCCGACGAGCCGGCGCTCGCTGGCGAGCTGCTGGAGCAGGAGCAGCGCCTGGTTGAAGCCGAGGCCGCCGGGCACCGGGGTGCCCGTGCGCGGGCAGAGGCTCGGATCCAGACCGTCGACGTCGAAGCTCACCCACACGTGGCGGGGCAGCGGCTTGACGATGCGGACGGCGAGGCGCATCCACGGCTCCCCAGAGGCGATCTCCCAGGCGATCTCCTGGTCGGTGAACGCGGTGAGCCGCTCCGACGCGGCGATCATGGCGGCCTCGGCCGCTCCGAAGTCCCGGATCCCCACCTGCACGATGGTGCCGATCGACGGCAGCCGCTCGTGCACGTTGTGGAAGATCGAGGCGTGCGACCAGGTGAAGCCCTCGTAGGCCGCCCGGAGATCGGCGTGGGCGTCGATGTGGAGGATGCCGAGGTCGTCGTACGCCTCGGCGGCGGCCTCGATCGCCCCGAAGCTCACCGAGTGGTCGCCGCCGAGCACGGCGGGAATGCGGCCCTCGGCGAGCAGCGCCCGGGTGCGACCGGCGACCAGCCCGTTGAGCTCCGCCCCGATGGCGTCGACCCGCGCCTGCGCAGCGCGGGCCTCGGCGTCGTGGGCGCCGCCCGCCAGCACGATCGGCCGCGCGAGCGCCGAGGCCTCCTCGTTGAGCGCCTCGAGGCGGGGGTGCACCGGATCCATGGCGATGCCGTGGCGCCACGCGTTGCCGACCCAGGGGTCGTGCAGCTCGACCTGGTGTGAGGCCTCGTGCACGCGGGCGGGCGCCCGCGCGGTCCCACGGCCGAACGAGACGGTGGCCTCGAACGGCACCGGGATGACGACGACCTGGGCGTCGTCGGGCGTGTGGGGGAGGCCGAACAGCCCCGCTCCGGCGGCGGCCGGCCCGTCTGGATCGTAGTCCTCGCCGAGCACGCGGATCATGCGAGGCGCTCCGCGTACGCCATCGCGTCCCAGGCGTCGCACGACGTGAGCACGCCCTGGTGCAGGCAGCGCGACGCATGGTCGAGCACGAGGACGGTGGGATGGCTCCCCGGCTGCACCACGCGGTGCAGCGACGCCCGCTCGTCGTGCACGATCTCCACGTCCACGCCCTCGGCGGCGGGGCCTGCCTCGAGGCTGCCCTGGGGGGCCGAGGTGACCACCACGAGGCGAGCGAAGTGCGTGCCGAGGTGGCCCGCGAGGCGCATGTAGCGACGCATGAAGGCGTCGTAGTCGGTGTTGCCGCCCTCGGGCCCGAGCACGCAGAGCGTGAGCAGCTGCGGGGCCGCGAGCCGGGCGACCTCCCCGGCGACGGTGAGCGGCTCGCCCCCGGTCGGGGGGGTGCCGAGCACCCCGTCGGGAAACGGATGACCCACCAGGGGCGTGAGGTCGAGCGGCCGCCGGGTGATCTCCTGGTAGCGGGCCACCGCGCGCGCCAACCAGCCGGTCCGCGCCGCGTGCTCGAAGTGACCGGCGGCCGCGACCGGGTCGCTCGCCTCGAGGCGGCCGAGCCCTGCGTAGAGCTCGGCGATCGCGTCGAACACCGACGGCCAGCCCTCTCGGTAGCGGGCCTGGTAGCGCTCGGTGAGCTGAAGGCCCGCGCCTCGCTCGTCCTGCTCGTACAGGGCGGCTCCGAGCAGCGCGAGCGCGGGGTGGTCGACCCGCCGGGCCTCGCCCGAGGCCAGGAACTCGGCGAGGCCGTGGGTCTTCGCGTGCTGCGGGCCCTCGCGCGACCCCGCAATCGCCTGCAGCGCGAGGTCTTCCAGGAGCTCCCAGCGGGCTTGCCGCCACAGGTCGAGCAGCGCGTCGGGATCCGGATCGGTCGGGTCGAACGCCTCGGCGACGTTCTCGGGGGAGCGCAGCAGCTGCATGCCGAGGTCCAGGCCGGTGGTCCGCGCGCCGAGCGCGTCGCCGCCGCCCGGGGGGAGGAACACGTACCGCCGCTCGTCCACCGATCCCGGGAGCGCGGGGTCGAGGAGGCCCTGCCCGGGGTCCTCGTCGGGCAGGTAGACCCGCCACCCCGGGCTCACGCCGATGCTCGCGGCCACACTCGTGCGCGCGACCCTCGCGATCACGAACGTGCGCGACGGAGGCGGCACCACGTCGGCGTGGTGCGCCCCGCGCAGGTGCGAGGCGATCAGGGCGTCGAGCAGGCGGGCCGGCTCTGCGCGATCGGGGCTGCCTGCGGGTGGTCGGGCCGCAACACCCGCGGGGGCGGAAGCGGGGGCGGCGTTGGGGGCGAGCTCGCGCGCGACGGGCTCGCCGGTCGGCGCGACGTAGCGGGCCGCCTCGACGGAGGTCCCGAGGCCGAGCTCGATCAGGGTGACCACCTCGCGCGCGGACTGCACCCGGTGGGCCGGCTCGATGGCCATCATCTGGACCACCAGATCGTCGAGCCAGGTGGGGACCTCGGGCACCTTGGCGGAGGGCCGCGGCCGGTCGGCGGAGACGTGCTGCTCGAGCACCGCGTAGGGCCGGCCTACGAACGGCAGCTCGCCGGTGAGCATCTCGTAGAGCATGACCCCGAGGCCGTAGATGTCGGCCCGATGGTCGAGCTCGTAGTCCTCGATGTACTCGGGGGCCATGTTGGACGGCGTGCCGATGCGGACCCCGACGGCGGTGAGCTCCTCCTCGCTGCCCGCGCCGAGGCCGGTGAGCTGCGACAGGCCGAAGTCGGTGACCTTGACGATGTCCTCTTCGGACCCCTGGCTCGCCACGAGCACGTTGGCGGAGGCGAGGTCGCGGTGGACGACGCCGGCGGCGTGGGCCGCCTCGAGCGCCAGCGCGACCCGCGCCGTGATCCGCGCGGCACGGGCGGGGTCGAGCCGGCCACGCTCCGCGAGCAGGTCGGAGACGAACTCGCCTTCGACGAACTCCATGACCATGTACGGCCCGATCTCGTCACGGCCGACGTCGAGCACCTGCATCGACGCGGCGTGGGTGATGCTCCGCGCGATACGCGACTCCCGCGCGAACCGCTTGACCGCCTCGGGGTTGTAGAACAACTCCGGATCCAGGAGCTTGATGCTCACGCGGACCCCGTCTTCCAGGCGGCGAGCCACGTAGATGTCGCCCATTCGGCCGGCCCGCAGGTAGCCCGTGATCTGGTACCGATCGGCCACGGTGGTGCCGGTGATCGTGTCGGACATGCGACTCCCTGACACCGACAGGCTACCCCCCGGGGTGCAGGAGGGCACGCCATGGCCGATCGGGCCGAAGACCGCGAGCGGGTGCTCGGCCTGCTCCGTTCCCAGCACACGTTTCCCGGCGAGTACCAGTTC
>CAYMSU010000376.1:0-6525 GCA_964393165.1 uncultured Enterobacteriaceae bacterium | reverse complement strand
GGCAGACGGCGGACTCCGCGAGCATGCAGGAGGTCGCGCCGTAGCCGGGGTCCCGGCGCCCGTCGACGCGCATCACGAGCGTCTTGTCGCCGGCGTCGCCGCGGTTGCGGCCGAACATCCGGTAGCGGAAGTAGCCGCTCTCGACCGCCTCCTCGTCGGGCCCCTGGCCGGGCGAAGGGAGCACCGTGCGCTTCGCGAGGGCCCGCAGCGGGGGCACCGTCAGGGCCGCCATGCCCGCGCCCATCGCGGCTGTGACGGCGAAGGCCCGCATCCGCCCCCGCAGGCCGGGGCCCATCTTGATCACCTCGCGGTACTCGAGGTCGCGGCCCCACCGGTGGTCGAGCAGGGCGTTGCTCCGCCGCACCACCCGGGCGTTCACCGGGCCCATGAAGAACGGCGCGGTCCACGTGCGCGCGGCGGGGACGTAGGCCGGGGCGAACCGGTCGCCGCTCCCCCGGCGCTCCCCCGCCCGCTCCGGCACGAGGCTGTAGGGATCGGCCAGGCTCCGCCGCACGTCGGGATCGCCCACGCGCTCCAGGATCTCGACCATCGACGAGGCGGTGCCCCCCGAGACGCCGCCCCGGGCGCCCCACACCACCGTGTCGATGATGTCGAAGGGTGCGCCGAAGCGCTCGATCGCCGCCTCCTGCAGGTTGAACACCCCGAGGTCGCTCGGCACGGAGTCGAACCCGCAGCTGTGGACGATCCGGGCGCCTCGCTCGCGGGCGGCGGCGTGGTGCTCGTCGATCATCTGGCGGACGAACGGCACCTCGCCGGTCAGATCGACGTAGTGGGTGCCGTGCTCGACGCAGGCCGCGACGAGCGGCGCGCCGTACTTGAGGTAGGGCCCGACGGTGGTGCACACCACGGCGGTGCGGGCGGCCATCGCGTCGAGGCTCGCGCGATCGTGGCTGTCCGCGACGAGGACGGGGAGATCCGGCTTGCCGAGGTCACGGGCGACTGCGGCGACCTTGTCGCGCGAGCGCCCGGCGAGTGCCCACCGGAGCGCGGGCTGCCCGGGCTCGGGGGCCCGGGCGGCGAGGTACCGCGCGACGTAGCCGCCCGTGAAGCCGGTCGCGCCGAACACCACCACGTCGAATTCCCGCGTCGTCACCTGCTCGCCTCCGAGGTCGCGACGCCCCCCTATCGCGGAGACGCCCCCGGACCTGAAGCGCTGGACGATCTCGGCGCGTGCCTCGGCGCCTCGAGGCGGCGACTTCCCAGGTGCCCGTACACGGACGGCGGCGAGCGGTCGGGCCGCGGGCGCAACTCAGCGCTGCACTACCTTGGCGTGCAGCGGCGACTGTGGGGGCGCCGGCGGGCGAGGCCGAGGGTGAGCAGGCAGAGCCCGGCGAGCAGGCCCGAGGGGCCGACCCCCGTGGCGCTGCAGCCGGAGGCCTCCGGCAGGTCGTCGCCCACCGTGAACCGGGTGAGCGCGGGCGACCGATCCGCGTTCTGCCACGCGTCGCGCGCCCTGGCCTCGATCGTGTGCGGCCCATCGGGCAGGCTCAGCGCCACCTCGGTGGCCGGGCTCCAGCTCGACCACGACCCACCGTCGATCCGGTAGCTGTACACGAGCTCCCCGGGCCGATCGTCGGTGCCCCCGAGGGTGGCCACGTAGCCCGCCCCCGAGCGCACTCCGACCGTGGTGTCGGGGGCGCGGCGGTCGACAGCCGGATCGCCCTCGGGGAACACCGTGGCCCACAGGGCGAGGCCGCCCCGCTGGGCCTCCAGCGCGTCGAACCGCACGACGTAGCCGAGCGCAGCGAAGCCCGCCTCGTAGACCGGCCGCTCGTCGAGGGCGGCGCCGATCGCGTCGACCACCCACCCCTCGAGGAACGTGCGCAGGTTCGCCTCGGCCTCGTCGCTGCCGTCGCCGCGGTCGGCGAGCAGCCGCTCCGCCTGCAGGGTGCGCACCTCGAGCGCCAGGTCGTGGGCCGACAGCAGGACCTCGCCGCGCGCGATCCGCGCGTCGAGCGTGCCCTCGAGGTCGACCACGAGCCGCAGGAGCGCCTGCCGCTGCCGGGCGACCCGCAGCGTGAGCCCCGACAGCGCGAGGTGCGCGCCCCGCCGGTTGATCCGCACCGACGGCGGCTCCGCGACCGAGAGCGAGGCCTCCACGTCGCCCTCGAGGCCGAGCTCGGCGAGCAGGTCGTCGACCAGCCCCGCCGTGGCCGGGCTGCCGGGGGCCAGCAGGCCGCTCTCCCAGGCGACGTTCAGCGCCTCCTGGGCCAGATCCCGGGTGACGCCGACCGCGAGGTGCGACGATCCCCGCGGGCCGAGGTCGAGGCGAGGCCCGTCGGCGGCGCCCGCGCCCCCGAGGTCCACGTCGAGCGCGCCGAACAGCCCCTGCGACGACGCCGACAGCTCGGCGACCTCGAACGACGCGTCGAACCCCGAGAGGTGGGCCCGCAGCACGGGATCGCTCACCAGCTCCTCGACCAGCGGGGGCAGCTCGTCTTCGAGGAGCTCCGCCGCGGTCTCGCGCACCAGGTCCTCGACGAACCACCACATCACGGTGTCCGGGAACCAGGCGATGTCGGAGTCGAGTGCGCCTTCGACGTGCGGCGACCCGTCGAAGGCCAGCGCGACCCGCCCATCGACCACGGACGGGCGCAGGGTGCCGGTGACCCGCCCGTCCGCGAGCTCCGCGTAGACCACGTCGAAGTCGACGTCCAGGCAGAGGTCGAGCCAGTCGGTGACCCCCACGATGTCGAAGTCCTCCGAGCGGACCCGGTCGAGCTCGACGTCGACGGCGATGCCGCCGGACACGGGGCGCAACGACACCTCGCCGAGGGAGATCGCGACGGTGAAGTCGCTCACCTCGACGGTGTGAAAGCAGTCCCAGCTCGTGTCGACGGAGAGCGGCCCGATCGCGGTGCGGAAGCCGGTGAGCTGCTCCGAGACGAAGTCGTAGCCAGGAGGCAGGATCTGGGCCTGGACGGCGCGATCCACGGGCGCTGCGGCGGCGGCGCCGAAGAGAAGCGAGAGCGTGAGCACAGAACACCCCGGTCAGAGGACCACTTGGGCAGTGAGCCCGAGCCTTCCGAGGAGGAGCGCGTAGCGCCCGTTGCCGGACGGGACGAGCGGGGCCCCCGCGGGAGGATCGGCGAGCGACAGCGGAGAGTCGCGAATCACCCGCGGGCTCGTAACCACCGCTGAGGTGGACAGCCCCAGGCGGATCGCGGGCCCCTTCGAGGATGCCGAGGGCGCGGTCCACGCCACCGCCGCCCGCAGCCAGGCGCCGCCGAAGTCCACGTTGGACGGGCTCACCCACGTGTCGCGGACGGCCTGGGGGGCGTAGCCGACGCCGCCGCGCAGGGTGGTCGCCCGGGACACGTCGACCTCCGCCTGGATGCCGGCCTCGAGCGTGTTGCGCCACTGCAGGTCGGACGCGTCCACGCCCTCGGAGGCGGCGAGGAAGTCTTCGGTCTCGGCCGCGCCCAGCACCCCGTCGAGGAGCGGATCGTCGGACGTGAGCGAGAGCCCCGAGATGTCGGCCACGTTCGTGCCCGCCTGCCGCCAGCCCGCCCACTCGAGCTGGGGCATCAGCCGCCACCGCTCGCCGAGGGGGATCCTTGCTGCCGCCCCTACGTGCGCGGGGAGCGGTAGCTCGATCGCGACCTGGCCCTCGACGACCGCGTCGAGATCGTTCGAGGGGACGAGGGCGACGTCGCCCGTGGCGCGCTGCCGCCAGGTGGGACGGCCGTAGGCGTGCACGGTGGTGCCCTGGGGGAGCGTGAGCGTGACGCCGGCCGTCCAGCTCGCGCTCCAGCCGGTCATCGGGCCGACCGTCTGCCGGCCGGCGAGGAGCGGCTCCCCGACCTCGAAGGGCGGCTGCAGGTCGAGCGCCTGGTTGAGGGTGGCGCCCGTGTCGATCAGGCGATCCGAGGCGTAGGCGAACTGCCCGATCCGTAGGCCGACGCCGACGGTCAGCAGGTCGCTGGCGCGCCAGGCACCGACGAGGTCGGCCTCGATCAGGCGGATGGTGGACGCGATCGAGAAGATGGCGGCTTGCGAGGTCTCGTCGCCGCTTCCGCCGCGCACGTAGGGCCCCTGCACGATGGCGCCGACGCCGAAGCGCCCGACGGGCACGGCGAGCATGACGGTGGGCTGGGGCACGACGCTGCGGGTGACGCGGGGATCGTCCCACGCCTCGAGGTCGACGGAGAGCTGGGTGGCGACGGCTCCGACGTCGACGACGAGCTCGGGCCCGGCCCCGAGGGCGACCGCCGCCGGTGTGTAGGGAAGGCCGAGGGCGCCGGGGTCGGCGGGACCGGCGAAGCCCCCCCCAACGGTGGGTACGGCGAGGCCGGCGGCGCTGTCGGCCCCGGCGAGCGAGATCAGGGCGAGGACGAGCACGGAGGGCAGCTCCGATCACCGCAGGACGGCGGGCGGCGGGCGGACGGGCCGTAACCGGCGTGATCCCCGCCCGGCATCGCGTGATCCCCGCCGCGGACGGGACGCGGCCCGTGAGCGGCGGCGGGCGGCAGTGAGCGGAGCCGCGTCAGCCCGTCGACTGCGCCGCCAGGAACTCCGCGAGGTAGGCCGTGACCGCCCGCACCTTGGCGCTCCTCCGCACGTCGGGGTGCGTGAGCAGCCACATCGCGTTCGGCCACGGGCGCGCCTCGGTCCGCCGCGACACGTCGGGCAGCGCATCGCCGGTCGGGCACGGCGAGCAGCTCGGGCAGCGCCACGCGCACGGCACCCGAGAGCTCCTCGCGCCCGCCCTCGAGGCGCCGCTCGGCGTCCAGCAGACCCGCCTCCCACTGCTCGGCGGTGGCCACCAGTGTGTCGCCCGCCGGCGTGAGCTCGACGCCCCCCCGCAGCCGATCGAACAGCCGCAGCCCCACGGTGGCCTCGAGCGCCTTGAGCCGTCGGGTGACGGTGGTCGGATCGACCTGCAGGGCCTCCGACGCCGCGGTCAGGGTGCCGCCACGGGCCACCGCCAGGAGGATCCGCAGGTCGTCCCAGCGCTCGATCACCGGGCCCTCCGGCCTGCACGCGTGCAGCCCGCGACCCGCAAGGATGCGGCTGTGCAGCCCATCGAGGGCATCCTACCTGGCATGCAGGAGGTCGTCATGCACTCGTTTCGCGTCGTGGAGCACTCCTCGTCGGTGAACGGCCTGCAGACGGGCATGGGCGCGCAGCGCCAGTGCACGCTCTACAGCGGCGGCCAGGTCCAGGAGCGCATCGTGAGCTACACGCCGGAGGCGCGCAGCTATCGCCTGGAGGTGGTGGACCACGGCCCGTTCCCGATGAGCCACATGGAGGTCACGATCGCGGTGGAGCCGGAGGGCGAGGAGCGCAGTCGGGTGACGTTCTCGGGGGGCTTCCGCCCGAAGTACGGCCCGGTGGGCTGGTTGATGGGCAAGGCGATGATGAAGCCGCAGTTCACGAAGCTGATGGGGCAGGTGCTCGACGGGATCGATGCGCACTTGACGTCGGGCCGGCGGATCGAGAAGGGCGGTAGGCTCGGCGACCCGATGGCGGCGTAGCCCAGCGGGCGACCGCGGCCCCCGGGATGGCGACAGGCCCCGGGCGCGGTGGGCCCGCCCCTCTGGCGTGGGTGCGCCCGCCCCGCCTCGCACCCCGGTTTTCGCGCGCTTGCCATCGTGGCATGCCCGGAGGCAGACCTCGGGTCTCGTCCGGGTGGTCTCTGGCGTGCCCCGCCAGACCCGAGGTCTGGCTCCCGGGCCTGAAATCGTCCGCCGTGCCGACCCGAGGTCTCGTCCGCTTCCCGATCGCGCGTCCCGACCAGACCTGAGGTCTGGTCTCGGACCCGCGAGACGGAGATCGACCAGACCTGAGGTCCCAAAAACTGACCGCTTCGAGCCCCACGTCCGACCTCAGGTCTGCCCTGGGTGTCGCGTCGGACGGTGCGACGAGACCTCAGGTCTGCCTCTGGTCACAGAATGGTCCGCCGAGGCAGACCTCAGGTCGTGCCGCCCTGGTCATCGCGCGCTCGCGGCAGACCTCAGGTCGTGTCGGGACCTCGGAGCGTGGGCTCGAGGCAGACCTCGGGTCTGGTCGGGCTGCGGAGGACGGGATCGAGGCAGACCGCGGGTCGCGCCGTGCGCGTCTCCGACGAAGCGCAGGACGACAGGCGCCGAACGCGGCGGTCGGCAGCAGGCCGCACCCGCCGGCCGAGGGTCTGGTCCGCGCGTGCCCGGTGCCCGGTGCCCGGTGCCCGGTGCCCGGTGGGCCCGCAGACGGGTGCGGCCGAACGCCACCTTCGGGAGCGGCCACCTGTGGGCCTGCAGACGGCTGCGGCCGAAGACCGCGTTCGGTTGCCCGCGCCCGTAGGCCTGCAGACGGCTGCGGCCGAAGGCCACGTTCGGGAGCCGCCTGTGGGCCTGCAGACGGCTGCGGCCGAACGCCACCTTCGGGAGCGGCCATCTGTGGGCCTGCAGACGGCTGCGGCCGAAGACCGAGTTCGGGAGCCGCCACCCGTGGGCCTGCAGACGGCTGCGGCCGAAGGCCACGTTCGGGGCGGCGGCCTTGCGACCGAGTCGGAGTCCGCCC
>CAYMSU010000375.1:0-6534 GCA_964393165.1 uncultured Enterobacteriaceae bacterium | reverse complement strand
GCACGTGCCCGTGGCCGTGTCGTCGCGCGCCAGCGGCTCGCGCACGGCCCCGTGGGGCGTGTGGCAGCCGAGGCAGCTCCCCGGCACCTGCCCTGCCTGCCCCCGCGAGGTGAGCGAGCCGAGCTTGCGCGCGAGCGCTGCCCCCACCGGGTGCGCCGTGCCCTCGAGCCCGAGCCGCGTGAGCGCCGCGTCGTGGGCCGCGTCCTCGTGGCAGCCCACGCACAGCTGCGCATCCTCGCGGGACAGCCGGGTGAACTGGTCGCCGGGCTCGGCCCGGTGCCGCACGAGCCCCGCCCGCTGCGCGGCGGAGGTGACCTCGGCCACGTCGGGCAGGTCGACCGTGCCGTGGGGCGAGTGGCACGTGCCGCAGCGCAGCTGGCCGTCGTCGTCGAGCGGGAAGAAGGCGTGGATCTCCCGCGTGACCGCCTCCCCCACGGGGTGGTGGTACAAGCCCGGATCCCAGACGTACCGGTCGTCGTTGACCACGCCGTCGTGGCACTGCAGGCACAGCCGCGCCTCCCCAGCGTGGCGCGCCCGCGCGGCGGGCTCGACGAGCGACGTGCGGAGGTGCCGCAGCGAGGTGCGCGCCCGGGCCGCGGCGACCGCGTGGGCGGAGACCGAGGCGGCCCACACGGTGCCCGTCTTCGCGTCGAGGACGAGCAGCTCGTCGCCGGCGGCGGCGACCTGCACCGGGTGCTCGCCCTGCCACGGCTCGTCGTCGGCCGCGGCCAGGGCGCCGAGCGCGGTCCCGTCCCGCTCGAACAGCTGGACCGCCCGCAGCCCGCTGTCGACCACCGCGAGCGTGCCCCCGGCGGCCCACGCCGCGCCCTTCGGCTTCGACAGGCTGTCGATCCACAACCCGAAGCGGCCGAACCGGTGCCGGGGAGCACCCGCGGCGTCGAATCCGTGCAGCTCGTGGCCGAGGGTGTCGACCGCCCAAAGACCACCGTCCGGATCCGGGAGCAGCGCGCTGACCGTGCCCAGCCGCGCCCCGTCGACGTCCCGGTCGGCGATGCGCGGCGGATCCGAGCGGAGCCAGAGCACGCCAGCCGTGCGCGTGGCGACCGCGACCTCCTCGCCGCGGACCAGCACGTCGGTGGCGCCCGGGATCGCCCAGGTCTCGAGGACCTCTCCGCGGGCATCGAGGCGGCGGACCTGCCCGCCGTCGGCGTCGGCGACCCAGAGCTCCCCGCCGGCGGCGAGATCCACCCGCACGGCCCCGCGCAGGGCCTCGGCCTCGAGGACGTCGCCGGGGGCGCCGTCGGCGGCGAACCGGTGCAGCCTGCCGGCGTAGCCATCGAGCACGACGAAGCCGCCCCCGTCGACCACGAGCCGCTGGCCGACGAGCTCGACGGCCTCGAGGCACGCCTGCTCGCCGCGATGCAGGACGCGGCCGCGCTGTGCTATCGCGACCGGTGCCCGTACTTCTTCGCGGACCTCGACGCCGACCGCACCTGCGGCACCGACGAGACGATCCCGTTCGCGGCTTGGACCCCGGCGCTGACGGCCGCGGCCTTCAACTACCAGCTCGCGCGCAAGGATCCCGGCGCGTGGGCCCACAACTTCGACTACATCGCCCAGCTCCTCCGCGACGCGATCGCGGACGTGGGTGGGGCCACCGGCGACCTGGAGCGACCTTGAACCGTGGAGGACGGATGCGCAGGACCCTCGCGCTGCTGACCGCGACCCTCGTGGCGTGCAACGGGAGCGACGACACGACCCCAGTCGACTCCGACACGGGCGATCCCCCGGTCGTGGTCGTCGACGAGGGCGAGCCGGTCGTCGTCGTCTCGGGGCCGCCGTCGCTCCCCACCGGAGCGACCGAGCAGCTGACGGTGCGGCTGTACAACATCGACGGCGAGGAGGTGACCTGGGCCTCCGACACCCCGGGGGTCCTCGCGGTCGACAAGGCGGGCGTGGTGAACGCGGTGTCGCCGGGGACCGCCACGGTCACCGCGACCGCGGAGGTCGACGGGAAGACGGTCGCCGGCGAGCTCAGCGTCGTCGTGCAGGCCGAGATCCCGTACTTCGACGAGTGGCGCGGCTCGGGGCACGCCCAGTACGGCGCCGAGGCCTTCACGCACTGGGACGAGGACGGCGAGATCCCGACGTTCTGCGCCCGGTGCCACTCCACCCCGGGCTACCGCGACTACCTCGGGGCCGACGGCTCCGCCGTCGACAGCGTGGACGCCGCCGCCCCCCTCGGCACCGCCGTCGAGTGCCGCGCCTGCCACAACGCGGCGGCCGAGGAGCGGTCCTACGTGACGTTCCCGTCGGGGGTCCAGGTCTCCGATCTCGGAGCCGAGGCCCGGTGCATGACCTGCCACCAGGGGCGCGCGTCCGGCGCGAGCCTCGACGAGGACTTCGACAAGCTGAAGCTCGACGATCCCGACACGTTCAGCGACGCGATCGACTTCACCAACGTGCACTACTACCCCGCAGGGGCCACGCTCTTCGCCGGTCAGGTCGGTGGGGGCTACCAGTACGAGGGCGCGGTCTACGACTGGCGGTTCCGCCACGTCGAGTCGGCGAACACGTGCACCGGGTGCCACGACCCGCACACGCTCGAGCTCGATCTCGAGAGCTGCGCCACGTGCCACGACACCGACCGCACGACCATCGAGACGGTCGCCGACCTGAAGGACGTGCGCACGCTGGCCTCGTCGTCGGTGGACTACGACGGCGACGCCGACACCGCCGAGGGCATCTTCTACGAGATCGACGGGCTGCGGCAGCAGCTGCTCGAGGCCATGCAGCAGTACGTGCAGGACGAGAAGCAGCCCGCGATCTGCTACGCCGCTGCGTCATACCCCTACTTCTTCGTCGACACGAGCGGCAACGGCGCGTGCGACGGCGCCGAGGCCGAGTTCCCCAACGCCTACCCGGCGTGGTCTCCGAGGCTTGCCCGCGCCGCCTACAACTACCAGCTGGCCACCCAGGATCCCGGCAACTTCGCCCACAACGCGAAGTACACGATCCAGCTGCTCCACGACAGCCTGCAGGACGTGAACGCAGCGCTCGCGAAGCCCCAGGACCAGGTCGAGTTCCCGAGCGGGATCACGCTGTCGGCCGAAGGCCAGGCGCGGCCCCCGGTCAACGGGGGGTTCGGCGCCGAGGACTGACGGGCCCGCTCAGGCCGCGCCCTCGGGCTCGGCGGTCGTCGCCTCCACGGCGATGAGGACCCACTGGATCACCGCCTCCTCGATCCACTCGTAGCTGAGGCGGTCCACCGGGCCCCGCAGGACCTCCTGGTCGCCCGTCCGCGCGACCACCTCCTCGTCCTCGAGGGACAGGGTCAGCCGCGCGAACGCCTGGCTGGTCTCCTCGAGCCACGGCCGGGTCGACCGCCCCCCGCCGTCGGAGCCCATGTCGAGCGACAGCTGGTGGCTGTTGATCAGGACCTTGGCGATGGCGCGGAACCAGTCGTCGATCTGCCGGCACTTCTGGTTCCACAGCTTCACGAGCTGCTGCTGCCGCTCTTCCTCGCGCGACTCCCGGAACGCCTCGTGCGTCGCGTCGAGCTTGGCGAGCGCCTCGCTCAGCAGGTGGACCGCATCCGCCGAGAGCCCCTTGAGCTCGACCACCTTCTCTTCCGTCCGCGGTGCCCCGATTCCCATCCGAACCTCCCGCCCCCTCGTCGGACCGCTCCCCGTGTGCCTCCACCCGCGATAGCCTGCCTCGGTCGCCGGGAGGGGATGTGAACGGACCGGATCTGACCCGCGAGCAGGGCCTGCTCATCACGGGCTCGTTGGTGCTGATGGGGGCGGTCGCGCTGTCGTTCGCGCTGTCGTGGGCCTCGAGCGTCGCGATCCCGCTCGTGCTCGCCCTGCTCGTCGTCTACCTGGTGGGCCCGCTGGTCGACACGCTCCAGGTGCGAATGCGCGCCCCCCGCTGGCTCGCCATCCTCGCCGCGTTCGTGGTGATCGCCGCCGGGATCGCGCTGTTGACCGCGCTGGTGTCGTCGTCGGTGTCGGAGATGGCGACCAACGGCGAGACCTACGCCGCCTCGCTGCGCCAGATCACGCGCGACGTGGCGAGCACCGTCAACAACTTCGCCGACACCACCGGCATCACCGTGCTGCGCGTCGACAACCTCCAGGCCCAGCAGCTCGTGTCTCAGGTCAACCTCGAGGCGGTACTCGGCGCCTTCGGCGTCGGCACGAACCTGCTGTCCGCGCTCACCAGCTTCCTCGCCAACGCCGTGCTGGTGATCCTGTTCGCGGTGATCATCATCGCCGGGCGCCGGCCGCTCGAGACGCGGGCGGGATTCTGGGGCGAGATCGACGTCAACGTCCAGCGCTACCTCGCCGTGAAGTTCCTGGCGAGCACCGCCACCGGCGTGCTCACCTGGCTGCTCCTGTGGGTCCTGGACATCCCGCTCGCCCTCGTCTTCGGGCTCGCCGCGTTCTTCCTCAACTTCATCCCCTCGGTGGGCAGCATCATCGCCATGCTGCTCCCGCTCCCGGTCGCCTACCTCGCCCACGTCGACCAGCCGTTCGTGGTGGTGCTCGCCCTGGTGCTGCCGGGCGGCGTGCAGTTCCTGATCGGCAACGTGCTCGAGCCGAGGTTCCAGGGCGATCGCCTGGGGCTGCACACCATCACCGTGCTGCTCACCCTCATCTTCTGGACGCTGCTGTGGGGCGTGCCCGGCGCCGTCATCTCCGTGCCGATCACGGCGGTGCTGCGCATGGTGCTGGACCGGTTCGAGACGACGCGTCCGATGGCCGAGATCCTGGCGGGGCGGCTCCCGGCGCTCCCCCAGCCCGACGCAAGCGAGGGCTGATCCGGCCGGGCCTCCCGCCGGCACGATAGCCCATGCGCTACCACGAACCACCGGGGGAGCGTTGGACGACCGCGAAGCACAAGAGCACCAGGTCCTGGACGATGCGCTGACCGCGCTGGAGCAGGCCGCAGCCGAGGAGCGGCCGGCCGCCGTGCAGGCGGTCCTCGCGGCGGCCCGGCCCCGGATCGGCTCGGCAGAGGGGCTCGAGGAGCTCGTTCGTCACGCCGCGCGCTTCGAGGCGGCGGGCCTGTTCGTCGGCGGGCCCTGGGAGCAGGCCTCCCGCCTGCGCCCCGCGCTCGTCGGGGGAGGGCTCCGAGCTGGCGGAGACAGCGCGGTCGTCGAGGTCCTGAGCGAGCTGCGGATGGTCGCGATCGCCGAGGGGCGCCTCGAGCACCCCGAGATGAGCGCCGCCGCCGCGCGTCGGTTCCTCCGCGAGGTCGTCGTGCTCAACCTGGGGCTGCTCTTCGGGGGGCCCACCGAGGAGGCCCGGGAGCGGCCCGAGGCCCACGCCACCGCCCAGACCGTGGTCCGCTACCTGATCGACCACCTCTCGCCCTCCGCCGTGCGCTCCGCGCTCCTCCAGGAGATCGACGATCAGTCCGACCAGCGCCCGATCCTCACCGGTCGGATCCGGGACCTCATCGCGTACGCCACCCACCTGCCCACGCCTGCCGAGGAGGATCCGGAGGTCACCGAGCGCCTCGATGCCTACCGGAGGGCCATCCAGGGGGCCTCGCCCCGCAGCGCCGAGCACCCCGAGCCCCACCAGTATGCGCAGCTCCTGCCCGAGCTGTCGCTGTCCGCGCTCGACGAGGAGATCGTGGCGATGGCGGGGGCGCTGCGCGACACCGGCCTGACCAGCCCGCACCACGCGATGCTGGTGCTCCACGTGGCCACCCACCACCCGGATCGGCTCGACGAGGTGCTCGACCTCGAGCCCTCGGGCTCCGCCGAGCTCGACGCCCACCCCGAGTTCGTCCGCGAGCTCGTCACGCTCACCGTGCACCCCGAGCTCGTCGGGAGCATCTCGGGCCTCGCCGGAACCCTCGATCGCGCCCTGCTGTCGCGCCGGGCGGTCGCGGGCTCCTTGCGGCGGCTCTACTCGACCGACATCCACCCGGTGGCCAAGCGCAACCTCATGGCCAAGCTCGACCCGCGGAGCGGCCTGTCCGGGAACGCCGTGCTCCTGTCGGGGGCGCTGCGGGTGCTCGGCAAGCCGCTGGGCGTCGGCCAGGGCAACAACCCCACGTGCCAGTCCGCGCGGGGGATCAGCATCTGGAGCGGGCACGGGCCCGGCTACCTGCTCCACGCGCTGATGTCGGCCGCCCGCGACGACACCCTGTCGATGACCTTCGAGGGCCTCGCGATCGAGTCCGACAAGCTCGCCGGGGGCGTCGCCGACGAGATCGCACCCGACCTCGACCCCGTCTCCACGGTGCTCGTGCCTCACCTCGACCGCATCTACGACGAGATGATGCGGCGGGCGGCAGGGCGCGGGGAAGACCCCCACAAGTGGGTGAACCCTGGGTTCTACGGCCGGTGGGTGCCGCTGGGCTTCGCCTGCGCGCTGAACCCGCTCACCCAGCACGTGACCGACTACGACGCGTTCGTGCGGCGGCTCTACAGCACCCATCACCCCGCCTACAACGACGGCGACGACCTCATCTACCCGAACCCGGTGGGGATCTTCGTGACCGACGTGCACGGCCGATTGCTCGGCGCCCACGTGGTGTCGCTGCGCACGCCGCTGG
>CAYMSU010000374.1:0-6559 GCA_964393165.1 uncultured Enterobacteriaceae bacterium | reverse complement strand
TCTTAAGGGGAGTGTTCCGGATTGGAGGGATGCCTTCGTCTACGAGTATTTCATCCGTCCCCATGCCGTGCAAACGCCAACCACTTTCGGCCTGCGGACGAAAGATTACAGCTACATGAACTACCACGGCGTCTGGGACGTCTACGAATTGTATGACATGCGGACCGATCCGGAGCAAACGGACAACCTGCTGGGGCACATCGAATACGGACACGACTACGGTGACTTTCTTCGTCACGTAGCACAGCAGGATACGGCGCTATACCGCATGGTGAAACGGCTCGACGAACGGTTGACGGAGCTCCTGCGCGAAACCGGCGGAAGCCGGACGCCCGATTGGCGACTTAACGAGTGAGCGGCTCGGGAGGAATTGCATCAAATTAGCGTTTTTCGAAAGGTATGCGGAGATACACGGAATTTTGGTGGAGGCGCAACGAAGTATCGCTAGGTATTGTTTGTTGTGCAGGAACACGACAAGAGTAGATTGTGCAGATGTGCACCGGATATCGTCCATAATCAGGTAAGGAAAATGCGAATATTGACATTCCTGGCCGTTTGAGGTGCGGTGGAAGGGGCTGGATCCGTCCGAGCTGCTCCGACTCGACGCGGCCAATGCCCGGGTCGTGCTGGCAGGGCACCCCGATCTCGACCGGATCCTGCACGCGCTGGACCGGGTGGGGCTGGGCTACGTGCCCCTCGGCCAGCCCACCCGCACGCTCTCTGGGGGGGAGGCGGCCCGACTGGCGCTGGCTCGAGAGCTGGCGCGCGCATCGGCGCGCGGCGCCTCCGACACGGTGTACCTGCTCGACGACCCCTCGGTGGGGCTGCACCCCGAGGACGTCGCCCACTTACTCGGGTTGCTGCGGCATCTCAGCGACGAGGGGGCCACCGTCTGGATCGCGACCTCCAACCCCGCGCTCGCGGCTGCGGCGGACGCTCGGCAGGTGCTCCCGGCGCCTGTGGACAAAACTGGGGACCAGTCCGCGCCGGGCGTCGTGACCACTCCCCATGATCATCGTGCCAACTAGGGGAATGGCGATCGGAAGCGCCGACCACAGTCGGCTTCCAGCCTGTGGACAGCCTTGGGAACAGTGGTGCCGAATCAGATGTGCACGGTCTGATCGAAGGCCTGGGCCACGGCCTCGAACATCGCTTCACCGAACGTCGGGTGCGCGTGGATGCTGTACAGGATCTCATCGGCAGTGAGCTCCGCCGACCGGGCCAGGCCGAACTCCGCGATGAGCTCGGTGGCCTCGTAGCCGACGATGTGGGCGCCAACGATCTCGCCGTGCGGCTCCCCGATGAGCACCTTCACGAACCCTTCGGGCTCCATTGCACCCTGGGCCTTGCCGTTGGCGAGGAACGGGAACTTGCCCACCCGGTAGGCAATTCCCTGCTTGGTCGCCTCTTCCTCGGTCAGACCGACGCTCGCGACCTGAGGCTGGCAGTAGGTGCAGGAGGGCACGTTGGTGTAATCGATGTCGGCGACCGGGTGGCCGGCGATTCGCTCGATGCAGATCTCGGCCTGCCGGGTGGCCGTGTGGGCCAGCCCGCCCTGCGGCGTGACGTCGCCGATCGCGTAGATCCCGGGCACATTGGTGCGCATCGACGCGTCGACCGGGATGAACCCACGCTCGAGCTTCACGCCGACCTCCTCGAGCCCGAGGCCCGAGGTGTGGGGGGCGATGCCCAGCGCGATCAGGGTGAGCTCCGCGCGCAGCTCGGTGCCGTCCTTCAGCCGCGTGACGGTCCCCTGCCCGTCGGAGCTCACGCTGTCGACGAAGGTGCCGAGCTTGAACTCGATGCCCGCCTTGCGAAGGTGGCGCCGCGCCTCCTTCGCGACCTCCGCGTCCTCTCGGGGCAGGATCTCCTCGAGCCCCTCGACGACGGTGACCTCGGCCCCCATCGACGACCAGAAGTACGCGAACTCCAGTCCGATCGCACCTGCTCCCAGCACGGTGACCGAGCGCGGCTGCGCCGTTCGAACGATGGCCTCCCGATAGGTCAGGATCCGGTCTCCGTCGGGCTCGATACCAGGGAAGGACCTGGCTCTCGCGCCCGTGGCGACGATGATGTGGTCAGCCGTGAGCACCTGGCCACCGACCTGGACCTTGCCCTTGCCGGCGAGCACCGCCTCCCCGGTGATCGGGGTGACGCCGTACTTCTTGAACAGGGAGCCGACCCCCTTCTCGTGCCGCTCGGCGACCTTCCGGCTCCTCCCCACCACGGCCTCGAAGTCGATGTCCACGCCGCTCACAGAGAGGCCCCAGTCGGCGGCCGCGTGCACCTTGCGGGTGAGCTCGGCGGTCTTGAGCAGTGCCTTGCTCGGGATGCAGCCCCAGTTCAGGCACACGCCTCCGAGCTTCTCCTTCTCGATGCAGGCGGTGCGCAGGCCCAGCTGGGCGCCGCGGATCGCTGCCGGGTAGCCCCCGGGGCCCGCCCCGATGACGATGACGTCGTAGTCAGCCACATGTTCTCCGTCAGACGAGCATCAGCCAGGGGTTCTCGACGTACTTGCGGACGCTCTGCAGGAACACCGCCCCCACCGCGCCGTCGACCACGCGATGGTCGCAGGTCATCGTGACCTTCATGCGCCACCCCGTGGTCATCTGCCCGTCGACGACCACCGGGACCTGCTCGATGCCGCCGACGGCGAGAATCCCCGCCTCCGGCGGATTGATGATCGCAGTGAACTGCTCGATCCCGAACATTCCCAGGTTCGAGATGCTGAACGTCGCGCCCGTGTACTCCTCGGGCGCGAGCTTGAGGTCGCGCGCGCGGCCCGCGAGCTCGCGGACCTCCTGCGCGATCTCGGCGAATCCCTTCTGATCGGCGTTGCGGATCACGGGAGTGATCAGGCCGTCGGGGATGGCCACGGCGACACCGATGTCGACCCGCCCGTGGCGCACGATCTCCTTGTCGCCCCACGAGGCGTTGACCTGCGGGTTGTCGACCAGGGCCTGCGCCACCGCACGGATCAGCATGTCGTTGTAGCTGATCCGGGCGTCGGGCATCTCCGCCTTGAGCGAGCCCCTGACGTCGACGAAGCTCTGCATGTCGAAGGTCGCGGTCTGGAAGAAGGTCGGGATCTGCTCGTGGGACTGGAGCATCCGCTTCGCGATGGTCTTGCGCATCGGGCTGTGGCGGACGTGCTCGTCTTCGCGCGCGACCACCGCGCCACGCCCGGGCGCCTTCGGCGCCTTCTCCACGTCGGCGCGGGTGATGCGTCCGCCGGGGCCCGTACCGCGGACCCGGCGCAGGTCGACCCCGAGGTCCTCTGCCACCTTGCGGGCCAGCGGAGAGGCCGCGACTCGGGCTCCCGCCGAGTCGGATGCCGCTCCCCCTCCGAACCGGACGTCGCCTGGAGGGTCCAGGAACAGCTCGTGCGTGGTTCGCCCCTCCCACGTGCGCTCGACCTTTCCGGTCACGGGAGCGGGAGGCGGAGAGGAGGACTGCGCCGCGGGCGCGGGCTCGGGCTCGGGCGTCGAGGCAGCGGCGCCGGAGTCGGCCTCGGTGGTGGACGGCTTCGCCTCCTCCGCGGCGGCCTCTCCGTTCTCGAGAGACGCCTTGCGCTTCTCGAACTCCTCGAGCAGAGCGCTCACGTCCTCATCGGCGCTGCTGCCCACAATCGCGATCGGGAACCCGGGCGGCACCTCGTCGCCCTCGGCGATCAGGTGCTTGAGCATCACGCCGGGATCGAAGATCTCGGCTTCCATGTTCGCCTTGTCGGTGCCGACCTCGGCCACGACGGCGCTCGAGTCGAACGACTGCCCCTCCGAGAGGCGCCACTCGACCAGCGTGCCGACCTCCATCGTGGGGGAGATCGCCGGCATCTCGTAGAACTCGGCCACGGGGACGCTCCTCTAGCGATTGCAGACGGCCCGCGCCGCGTCGATCACGCGCTCGGCCGACGGCATCACGAGCTTCTCGAGGTTGGTGGCGTAGGGCTGGGGCACGTCTCGATTACACACCCGCAGGATCGGAGCATCGAGGGAGTCGAAGCACGCCTCCTGCACGCGGGCGGCGATCTCTGCGCCCACCCCCGCGAACGGGAACCCCTCCTGGACCACCACCATGCGGTGGGTCTCCGCGGCGCAGCGGTACAGCAGCTCCTCGTCCAGCGGGCGGATGGACCGCAGGTCGAGCACCCGCGCCGAGATCCCGTGGTCCGACTCGAGCGCATCGGCCGCTTCGAGGCAGGTGTGCACCTGCTTGTTCCACGTGACCAGCGTGACGTCGGAGCCTTCGCGCTTGATCTTGCCCTCGCCGAACGGGATCAGGAACTCCTCGTCGGGGACTTCGCCCTTGGCCCCGTACGCGAGCTCCGACTCCATGAACACGACGGGGTTGTCGTCGCGGATGGCGGTCTTGAGCAGGCCGTAGGCGTCGGCCGGGTCAACCGTGCTGACGACCTTCAGCCCAGGGAAGTGGGCGTAGAGCGACTCGAGGGCCTGGCTATGCTGACTGGCCAGGTTCTCCGCCGCTCCGGTGGGCCCCCGGAAGACGATCGGCACCGTATAGGTCCCTGCCGTCATCTGGTAGATCTTCGCTGCGTTGTTGATGATCTGGTCGTACGCGACGAGGCTGAAGTTCCAGGTCATGATCTCGACGATCGGACGGAGACCGGCCATCGCGGCGCCGATTCCCACACCGCAGAAGCCGTTCTCGGCGATGGGCGTGTCGACCACCCGCTTCTCGCCGAACTCCTGGAGCATCCCCTGCGAGACCTTGTAGGCGCCGTCGTAGTACGCGACCTCCTCTCCCATCAGGAAGACGCGTTCGTCGCGCCTCATCTCCTCGGTCATGGCCCGGCGGAGGGCCTCCCGAAGCTGCATCTCGGCCATCAGGAGTTCCCCGGCGCGTAGGTGTAGTCGTAGAGCTTGGTCTCGTCGGGCAGCGCGGCCTCCTCGGCGAAGGTGTACGCATCCTGGGCGACCGACTCGACTTCCTCCTTGATCTTCTCGAGCGTGGCTTCGTCGACCCCATGCTCCGACTGAAGGCGCTCGATGGCTGCCTTGAGCCCGTCCTTGGCCTTGTACTCGTCGAGCTCACCGGTCTTGCGGTACTTGGCGGGGTCGCTCATGGAGTGACCTCGCCAGCGGTAGGTGACGGCCTCGACGATGACCGGGCCATGGCCGGCTCGCGCGTGGTCGACGGCCCGCTTGACGTTGCGGAACACGTCGACCACATCGAACGCGCCGAACTGCCACCGGCGCATCCCCACGCCGTCGCCCCGGCGGCTCATGTCGGTGAGAAAGGACTGGCGCTCGAGGCTCGTGCCCATCGCGTAGTAGTTGTTCTCGACGACGTAGACGACGGGCAGCTTCCACAGCTGCGACAGCGCCAGGGCCTCGAAGAAGGCGCCCTGCTGGGCCGCCCCGTCGCCCAGGAAGCACAGGCACACCGCGCCGTCGGACCGGTACGCGGACGCGAACGCTGCCCCTGCCGCGAGCGGCACGTGACCACCGACGATGCCGTAGCCCCCGTAGAAGTTGTGCGCGGCGGAGCCCATGTGCATGGACCCACCGATGCCGTGGGCGATGCCCTCGGCCTTGCCGAACAGCTCTGCGAGGACCTTCCGGGGCTCGATGCCCCGCGCGAGCGCATGCCCATGGTCGCGGTACGCGGTGACCACCGGGTCACTCGGCTGCAGCGCCGCGATTCCCCCTACGGCCACCGCCTCCTGGCCGATGTACAGGTGGCAAAAGCCCACGATCTTGCGCTGGGTGTACGCCTTGGCCGCGAGCTCCTCGACACGGCGAATGATGGCCATCTGCCGGTACCAGCCGAGAAGCTGGTCGCGACTGACCGGAATCTCCTCGAGGTCGGTAGGCCGCCCCTCCGGATCGAGCTCGTGATGACCAACGGTGCCGACCGCCATGGGCACTCCTTGTCGAAGGACCGGTGGGTATTCCGGGTCCCACCCGCTTGCCACAACCGATCGAGAGCCCGCGAGGATCCCAGGTGTGGCGCGCTCCTCCGACACGCTACACTGGGCTTCCACTCGAGCCCGAGCGGAGGGGCCACGCCGAGCCTCCTGCCGTGCTCGCGCAAGGACAACTCGCACAAGGACATGGGGGGCACGGTTGGCAGAGGTCGACTGGGCGGCGATGCTGGCCGCCGGAGACGTGGCAGGATTCAACGAGCAGCGAGGGGAGCGCGCCCGGCCGGAGCTGTTCGCTGCCGACCTCGCCGAGAAGTCGCTCGTGGGGGTGGACTTCTCGAACGCGAACCTCGAGAAGTCCGACCTCACGGCCGCCGACTTGACCGACGCGAACCTCATGCGGGCGAACCTGTCGGGCATCGACGGGTCCGAGATGACGCTGGTCCACGCGGTGGGGTTGCGCGCCCGGTTCAAGGACGCCTGGATGGACAAGGCTGACCTCACCGGGGCCGACTTCGCGCAGGCCACCTTCTCCGACGCGAACCTCGAAGGGAGTCGGGGGCCCCACGTCCGGTTCCCGCAGGCGAAGCTGAAGGGCGTGAACGCCGCAGGGAGCGTGTGGCCCGAGGCCGACCTCACCGAGAGCAAGCTGCATCAGGCCAACCTGCGGGAGGC
>CAYMSU010000373.1:0-6591 GCA_964393165.1 uncultured Enterobacteriaceae bacterium | reverse complement strand
GCTGCTGCCGACGACGCTGGACTGCACCGCGTGCGTGGGGATCGGCGGCGCGGAGTCCACCGAGGGGAAGGGTCGGTCGATCGTGGACCGGCGCGGAGTGACGTCGGGCCAGGGGTAGCTCTTGCAGAACCGCCGCAGCGACACCGCGTCGGGCCAGTCGCGCCGGATCTCCTCGCACCGCAGCGAGACCTCGCCGGCGGTGGGGCGGATCTCGGGGTCCCAGGTCACCATGTCCGCGATCAGCGCCGCGACGGAGGCCGGCACGTCGCCCAGGTGGCGGAAGGCCTTCGCGGCGTACTCCGCGAACAGGCTCTCGTCCCACGCCATGGCGACGATCTGGGACTGGTCGAGCTTGTGGTGGAACGAACGCCGCGCGAGCCCCTCGTACAGCACGCAGCCGAGGGAGAAGACATCGGCCGCGGGGTGTGGCTCGGCCTTGCGGAACCGCTCGGGCGGCAGGTACCGGAGCGTACCGACCATCTGGTGGGTGCTCGTGTGGGCGAGGCGGCTGACCATCTCGGAGCGGGCGATCCCGAAGTCGAGGAGCTTGACCGCCCCACGCACGCCCACACGGATGTTCGCGGGCTTGATGTCGCGGTGAACGACGCCCGCACCCTTCCAGGCCATCTCGAGCGCGTCGCCCACCGCCTCGATCACCTCGACGAGGGTGCTCGCGGGGAGGCGGGGCTGCCCGAGGAACAGGTCCGTGAGATCGAGGCCCTCGACGTACTCGGTGACGAGGCCGATCTGCCCGCCGTCGAACCGGGTGAGGTCGTGGGCCACCAGGATCACCGGGTGATCCAGCTGCGCGAGCAGGCGCGCCTCGTCCTGCAGCCGCTCGAACGCCTGGCTCGACGTGTCGAGGTCTGCCTTCAGTAGCTTGAGGGCCACGAGCTGGCCGAGCCCCCCGGGCGTGAAGGTCCGGGCGAGGAAGACCTCCCCGAAGCCCCCGAGACCCAGCTGACGAACGAGCTCGTACCGCCGCCCCGCGTGATCGGTGAGTACCTCGCTCGCATCGTTCGGAGGGTCTTCGCTCAGGCGTCCTCCCGCGAAGGCGAACCGAGACGCTGGGGCACCTTAGCGAGTGGACGAGCCCCCGTGCAAACCGCCCGGGGATTGGACGGCCCGTCACGACCCGTGTACAGTCCCCGGCTCGGAGGTCAGGGCAGATGAGCAACGCCGCGAACGCCGACATCGGGGGGCATCCCTCCCCCGGCTTCGGCCGCACGAGCCGGGTCGACAACTGGTGGGTCAATCCCACCCTCACCCTCGCGGGCCTGCTCGCCTGGGGCGCGTACTACACCTGGGCGGCCCTCCAGGCCGAGCACTACTACACGGGCCCCTACCTGTCGCCGTTCTACGCGCCCCTGCTCTTCACCGACGTCACGGCCGCGGGCGCGGCGCCCCTCGAGCACGCCTGGTTCGGCACCTGGCCCTCGTGGTGGCCGAGCTGGATCCCCGCCTCCCCTGCTCTCCTCATCTTCCTGTTCCCGGCTTCGTTCCGGGCCACCTGCTACTACTACCGGAAGGCGTACTACCGGTCGTTCTTCGCGACGCCCCCCGCCTGCGCCGTGCAGGGCGTTCCGCTGCGGCAGTACACCGGTGAGACCACGATCCTGGTGTTCCAGAACCTGCACCGCTACACGCTGTACTTCGCCCTGTTGCTGCTGCCGATCCTCTTCTACGAGGCGTATCAGGGGTTCTTCTACGAGGGCGAGCTCGGCGTGGGCGTGGGCAGCGTGATCATCCTGATCAACGCGGTCCTGCTGTCCTGCTACACGCTGGGCTGTCACGCCTGGCGGCACCTCGTGGGCGGCCAGCTCAACTGCTTCTCCTGCGGCAGCGTGGAGCGCGCGCGCTTCAACCTGTGGCGCCCGTCGTCGTGGCTCAACGCCCGCCACATGGAGTTCGCCTGGGCGAGCCTGTACTGGATCCTGCTGGCCGACGCCTACGTGCGACTCGTGTCCATGGGCTACATCCGCGACCTCA
The DNA here is from genome assembly GCA_964393165.1 of uncultured Enterobacteriaceae bacterium. Lineage (GTDB taxonomy): Bacteria > Myxococcota_A > UBA796 > UBA796 > DRPG01. The sequence continues at coordinate 4,602 of CAYMSU010000373.1, read as the reverse complement.
ACACGTGGGGGGCCTTCTGATGCTCGACCTGTCGGAAGTCCAGACCGTTTACCACGACGTGATCGTGGTCGGCGCAGGGGGTGCGGGGCTCCGCGCCGCGATCGAGTGCTCCCGCCAGGGGCTCGACACGGGGATTGTCTGCAAGTCCCTGCTCGGCAAGGCCCACACGGTGATGGCAGAGGGGGGCGCGGCCGCCTCGCTCGGCAACGTCGACAGCCGCGACAACTGGAAGGTCCACTTCCGCGACACCATGCGCGGCGGCAAGTTCCTCAACCAGTGGCGGATGGCCGAGCTCCACGCGCAGCAGGCGGCCGAGCGGATCCGGGAGCTCGAGGAGTGGGGCGCCGTCTTCGATCGCACGCCCGACGGTCGGATCAACCAGCGCAACTTCGGCGGCCACCGCTACCCGCGGCTCGCCCACGTCGGAGACCGCACCGGCCTCGAGCTGATCCGCACCCTGCAGGACAAGGGGGTCCACAGCGGGATCTCCGTCCACATGGAGTGCCGTGCGCTCGATCTGTTCACCGACGACGAGGGCCACATCGCGGGCATGACCGCCATCTGGCGGGAGTCCGGGCGGTTCGTGATCTTCCGCGCGGGCGCCGTCATCCTGGCGACCGGCGGCGCGGGCAAGGCGTGGCGCGTCACCTCCAACTCCTGGGAGTACACCGGCGACGGGCACGCCATGGCCTACGACATCGGCGCCGAGCTGATGGACATGGAGTTCGTGCAGTTCCACCCCACGGGCATGGTGTGGCCCCCGTCGGTGCGGGGCACGCTCGTGACCGAGGGCGTGCGCGGCGAGGGCGGCATCCTCACCAACTCCGAGGGGCGCCGCTTCATGTTCGACTACATCCCGCCGCGCTTTCAGCAGGAGACCGCCGACACGATCGAGGAGGCGGATCGCTGGTCGGCGGGCGACATGACCGCCCGGCGGCCGCCCGAGCTGCTCACCCGCGACGTGGTGGCGCGCGCGATCATGAGCGAGGTCGCGGCCGGGCGGGGATCGCCGCACGGAGGCGCCTTTCTCGACATCGCGAGCCGGCAGGACGCCGACCACATCAAGCGCAAGCTGCCGTCGATGTACCACCAGTTCAAGGAGCTCGCGGAGCTCGACATCACCGCCGAGCCCATGGAGGTCGGGCCCACGTGCCACTACATGATGGGGGGCATCCGTGTGGACTCCGACACGCAGATGAGCAGGGTCCCCGGCCTGTTCGCGTGTGGGGAGTGCGCCGCTGGCCTGCACGGGGCGAACCGGCTCGGGGGCAACTCCTTGTCGGACCTGATCGTGTTCGGCCGACTGGCGGGGGCCGGGGCCGCCGAGTACCTGCAGGCGCGGGGCGAGGGCGACCGGATCGCCAACGAGGATGCGGTTCAGGCCTCCTTCGCGCGGGCACGCGAGGTCCTCAACCGCGAGGACGGGCCCAACCCCTACGTCCTGCACGACGAGATCCGCGACCTGATGCAGGAGCAGGTCGGCATCTGGCGCGACGACGAGCGTCTGTCCAGGGGCATCGACGGCCTGATCGCCCTGCGCGACCGCGTGGCCAAGGTCAAGGCGCACGGCTCGTCGCAGTACAACCCCGGGTGGCACGAGGCGCTCGACCTGGCGTCGCTGATGACCACGTCCGAGGCCGTCGCGCGCGCGGCGCACCAGCGCCAAGAGAGCCGAGGGGGCCACTCGCGCGTCGACTTCGAGGGCGAGCGCGAGGAGTGGGGCCGGTACAACATCGTCATCCGGCGCGGGGCCGACGGCGCGATGGAGGTCGACAAGGTCGAGCGCGGGGAGCCGCCCGAGGGGCTCGGTGAGATCGCGTTCTCGACCGTCGAGGAGCTGGAGAAGCTGGAGGGACCAATCGATGGCTGAGCGCACCCTACGGGCCTGGCGAGGAGACGCCTCGGGCGGCTCCTTCAAGAACTACACGGTCGACGTCGACGAGGGCATGGTCGTGCTGGACCTCGTGCACAAGGTCCAGGCGGAGCACGCCCCCGACCTCGCGGTGCGCTGGAACTGCAAGGCGGGCAAGTGCGGCTCCTGCTCGATGGAGGTCAACGGCAAGCCCAAGCTCGCGTGCATGACGCGGCTGTCGGACTACCCCGCCGAGCAGACCATCACGGTGCGGCCCATGAAGGCGTTCCCCGTGATCCGGGACCTCGTCTGCGACGTGTCATGGAACTACCGGCAGAACAAGCGGATCCGGCCCTTCACCCCGCCCGAGCGCCCGGCCGACGGGGACTATCGCATGCAGCAGGTCGACGTGGACCGCGTGCAGGAGTTCCGCAAGTGCATCGAGTGCTTCCTGTGCCAGGACACGTGCCACGTGCTCCGCGACCACAACCGGCAGGACGCGTTCGTGGGCCCCCGGTTCATGATCCGGATCGCGCAGCTCGAGATGCACCCGCTCGACACGGTCGACCGCGTCCCCGAGACGCGCGACGAGTACGGCTCGGGCATGTGCAACATCACGCGGTGCTGCACCGAGGTGTGCCCCGAGCACATCAACATCACCGACAACGGGATCATCCCGATGAAGGAGCGGGTCGTCGATCGCTACTACGACCCGGTCGCCATGGTGATGCGCACCGTGTTCGGGGGCGGTCGCTGACGCTGCGGGCGCTCAGTCCGTCATCGACAGCGAGGCGTGGGCCTCGGGGCGAACCGAGGGGTTGCTGTTGAGGATGCGGGCGCAGGTGTTCCAGCGCAGCACCGCGTCCTCGTTCCTCTCCGGGGCGAGCTCGATCGCCTGGGCGTACAGCTCCATGGCGCGCGCGAACCAGCCGTGCACGGAGTAGCCTGGCGTGTGCTGGTTGAGGGCGGCGATTCCCCGCCGCTCCGCCACGATGCCCTCGTAGTAGGCTCGCTCGTAGGGGTTGGTCAGCCGGGGCAGCACGTCCTCCACGCGGGTGCGGCTCACCGCGACCCCTGAGCCCAGGAACTGGTCCGCCAACGCGAGGATGAGCGTAGCGAGTGCCTCCTGCTCGTCGGGAACCACGTCGAGCACGTCGAGGCAGATGCTCTCGGCGAGCCTCGGGGCGTTGAGCAGGCGGTACTGCCGGGCCTTCTCGAGGGCGCGACCGACGGACTCCGCATGGAGCTTCTTGAGTTCGTACACGCAGAAACCTCCGATTCGACCATGCTAGCACGGGTGACCGCCCAAGTGGCGCGGGGGCTGACGGCACCATACGGCCGCAGGAATCTGGGAGTTGCATGAACATCGAAGACGGCAAGGTCGTGAGCATCCACTACACGCTCAAGCACGACGACGGCTCCACCATCGACACGTCGGCGGGGGGCGACCCGCTCGTGTACCTGCACGGAGCCCAGAACATCGTGCCCGGCCTCGAGCAGGCGCTCGCCGGCAAGACCTCGGGCGACAACGTGAAGGTCACCGTGCCCCCGGAGCTCGGCTACGGGGAGAAGATCGACCACCAGCAGGTCGTCAATCGCTCGGAGTTCCCCGACGACGTGGAGCTGTCGGCCGGAATGGCGCTGCGCACCCGAGACGAGCAGGGCAACGTCGGCGTGATCTGGATCGACGAGATCCAGGGCGACCACGTGATGATCTCCGAGAACCACCCCCTCGCGGGGCTGAACCTCCACTTCGAGATCGACGTGGTGAACGTGCGGGAGGCCTCCGACGAGGAGCGCTCGAGCGGCCGCCCTCTCTGACGCACGGCCCCGGGCCCGGGGTCAGTAGGCGCAGCTGAAGACCTCCGCGTCGACGGGTGCGCCCGGATCGGCTCCCTCCAGACGCAGCACGATCGGCGCGCCCAGCCCGCGCGTCTGGGGCAGGAGGTCGAGCTGGGCCAGCCGGATCGGGCTCGGCGCCTGCGGGCGGACGTCCTGACGCCACTGCCCCACCGGACTGAACAGCTGGACGTCCGCGTCTCCGACCACGTTCACCAGCACCTGGGCCCCCTGCGACACCGCCTTGCTGGCGATGCACACCTCGAAGTCGCCCTGGCTCGACACGACCCCCGACACCGCGCGCGGCTCGTCGCAGCCGATGCGGGGCCGCCCCCCGCAGGCCGCCTGCTCACCCACGTACAGCGTGTAGCGGGCCTGGCCGCTCTGGCCCGGCGTCGCCGAGAAGACGTCGATCGCCACGTCGGGGTACACGTCGCCGGGCGGGAGGGAGCCGTCGTAGGACAGCACCCCCTCGGAGCTGAGGGTGACCCCCTCGGGCAGGTTGCGCCCCACGAGCTCGTACGGGGGACCCCCTCCCGAGACCGGCACCGTCCAGGCCGCGGGCCCGTCGGGGAGCACCGGCAGTGCTCCCCAGTCCACCCGCGACGCCCGCGAGCAGATCAGCGATACATCGGCGTCCACCGGCTCGGTGGCGCCGAACAGGAGGCTCGTGACCGTGCCCCCCCGCGCCCTTGCCTCGCGCAGCGAGGGCCAGCTCGTCGAGTCGATCTGCACGACCTGGGCGCCATTGCCCTGGATGCGCGCGCTCAGATCCGACGGCCGGGTGCCCGGATCCATGAAGCCCGCACGCACGGTGCCCGCGTCGGGACCGTCGACGAGCAGGAACATGGCCGAGATCTCGCTCGACAAGGGGGTCTTCTTCGATCGAGTCGTGCTCCTTGGAGCAGCCA
>CAYMSU010000372.1:4257-6620 GCA_964393165.1 uncultured Enterobacteriaceae bacterium | reverse complement strand
AGGATCGCCCGCGGCGTGGCGCCGAGCGCCTTGCGCAGCCCGAACTCGGGAATCCGCTCCCGCACCGAGACCAGCATGATGTTGGACACCCCGACGATGCCCGCCGCGATGGTGCCCAGCCCGACGAGCCAGACGAAGCCCTCGAGGAGCGTGAACAGCCGCTGGATCTGCTGGTAGCGCTCGACGTTGTTGCGGATGCGCACGGCCCGGGGGTCGGCCGGGTCGAACCGGTGGCGCGCGGCGAGGATCTCGCGCGCCTGCCGCTCGAGGCGGCTCGCCTCGGTCACCGTGGTCTGCGGGTCGACGAGCACCATGACCTGCCGGAGGTCTTCCCGGCCTCCCCCGTAGATCGCCTGCCCGGTGGTCACCGGCATGTAGACCTTCTCGCGCTCCTCGGCGCCCCCGGCGTCGGAGAACACGCCGACGACCCGAAACGGGATGCGCGAGACGGTGACCCACGCGCCGATGGGGTCGCGGCCCCGGAACAGGAAGTCGCGCACGGCGTCGCCGATGACCACGACCTTGCGGCGGTCGCGCAGGTCGAGGTCGTTGACGAACCGCCCGGCGAGCAGGATCGACCGCTCGTGGTGCACGTGATCGGGGTGCACGGCGCGGATGTCGTAGCCGGCGGACCGGTCGCCGAAGGCCACGACGTTGTTGCCGGGGGGGTAGAACCGCCCGGTGGCGTACTGTACGTCGGGCATCGCCGCGAGCACGTCGTAGTCGTCGTTGGTGAGCCGCACGGGGCGATCGACGGGCAGCCCGGCCCAGGGGCGGGTGGTCTGGCCGCGGTAGATCCACAGGCTGTGGACGGCGTCGTCCCGAAAGCGCCACTGCACGGAGTTCTGCAGGCCCTGCCCGGCGCCCAGCAGCACGACGAGGACGTAGGTGCCCCAGGCCACGGACAGCATGGTGAGGCCGGTGCGCAGGCGATGGCGCCACAGCACCTCGGCGATCTCGCGCCAGCGATCGGGATCGAGGAGCTGCCCGATCATGCGTCGATCCGGCCGTCGCGGAGTCGGATGACGCGGGGGGTGCGGGCGGCGACCTCCGCGTCGTGCGTCACGAGGACCACGGTGGCCCCGTCGACGGCGTTGACCTCGGCGAGCAGGTCCATGATCTCGTCGGAGGTGCGGCTGTCGAGCGCGCCGGTGGGCTCGTCGGCGAGCACGATGCGCGGCCGGGTGACGAGCGCCCGCGCGATCGCGACGCGCTGCTTCTGCCCGCCCGAGAGCTGGTTGGGCAGGTGGTCGGCCCACTCGGCGAGGCCCACGCGCTCGAGCAGGGCGAGGGCCCGGTCGCGGCGCTCCGCCCGCGGCACGGAGGCGTAGGTCAGCGGAAGCTCGACGTTCTCGGTCGCGGTCTTGTAGGCGAGCAGGTGGAAGGACTGGAAGACGAAGCCGACGAACTGATTGCGGTAGGTGGCGGCCTGCGCCTCGGTGAGGTCGCGGACGAGGGTGCCGCCGAGGTGGTAGGAGCCACTGTCGTAGGCATCGAGGATGCCGAGCACGTGGAGGAGCGTGGACTTGCCGCTGCCCGACGCCCCCATGATGGACGCGAGCTCGCCGCCCTCGATGTCGAGGTCGAGGTCCTTGAGGACGTGCAGCGGGCGACCGCCGACCTCGTAGGACTTGTTGAGCTGACGGATCCGGATCATGTGGGAGGCCTCGCCGCCAGGCGTATGCCCGCCGCGCGCAGGGCGCACCTGCGGTCCCCCTGCAGTGCCGCCCCGTCGGTCAGGCCGCCTCGCGCTCCTCGAGCGTGGTCCTCGGCAGGGTGAGCACCAGGGCCGCGCCCCCGAGCTCGCTGGCGCCCAGCTCGAGCGACCCGCCCACCTCCTGCGCGAAGCGCCGGCACAGCGACAGGCCCAGGCCGGTCCCCTCCCCCGGCGGCTTGGTCGTGAAGAACGGCTCGAACACCCGGCTGGCCAACTCGTCGGGGATCCCCGGCCCGTCGTCCTCCACGACCAGCTCCACCCGCTCGCCGTCGTGCCCGCACCGGATCCGCACCCGATCCGCCACCGCCAGGCCGTTCGTGATCAGGTTCAGCAGGATCTGGCTCAGCCGGGGGCCGGAGATGCCCACCACGTGCGGCTCGGTGGCCGCCGGGAGGTGGACCCGCGCCGCCCGCTCGGGGCCCAGCATGCGGACCACGCTGCGCAGCGTGGCGCCCACGTCCGCGCGGCCCAGCGCCCCGTCGTCGGCGCGCGAGAACCGGGTCAGGTCCGCACACAGCTGCAGCAGCATGTCCACCGCGTGGTGGAGATCCCGCCGCAGGGCCGGCTCGCCGACGCCCTCCTCGTCGAACTCCCCGAGGCCGAGGCGGATCGCGCCGAGCGGCCCCCGCAGCTCGTGGGCGACCCC
>CAYMSU010000372.1:0-4247 GCA_964393165.1 uncultured Enterobacteriaceae bacterium | reverse complement strand
GATGTTGTTGATGGGGTTGTTCAACTCGTGGGCGACCCCCGCCGTGAGCTGACCGAGCTGCGCCAGCCGCTCGGTGTGGGCCGCGACCTCCTGCTGGGCCTGCAGCCGGATCTCGCGGACCACGAGCACGCCGATTAGCGCGCACGCCAGCGGGAACACCACCGCGAGGCCGGTGGTCGCCAGCCCGAGGTCGCGCAGCCCGCGGCGCATGGACTCGAACGCGGCCCCCTCGTCGGCGGACAGCGCCACGCTCCACCCCGGGGTGCCGGCCACCGGCGTGAACGCCGCGAGGCGGGCCAGCCGCTGTCCGGTCTCGGGCACCACCCAGTGGTACCGGGCGGTGCCCGACGCCCCCTCCGCCATGTGCGCGAGCATCCGGGTGAGCGCGGGGTCGTCCCGATCCGCGGAGAACGGCTGGGTGCCAATCTGCTGCGCGTCGGTGTGCGCGACGATCCGACCCTCGGGGTCGACCACCCAGCCGTGGGCCTGCGCGAGCACCGGAGAGAGGATCGACGCCGGGGCCTCCACCACGAGGTGCTGGCCGCGCGCGTTGGCCTTCGACGTGTACACCAGGCGGCCCTGCGACGCGCACCGGCGGCAGGGGGTGGTGAGGCCGGCAGCGTGCGTGTGGGCAGCGTCCGGTCGGTGCTGGCGCAGCGTGAGCGACGGCGGCAGGCCCAGCCGCTCGGCCTCCGCCCGCAGCCACGCCTCTGCGGCTGCCGCCTCCTCGGGGAGCCGGTCCACGTCGACCGCCGCGACCCACCCCTGCAGGGCCTTGAGCGCGGCCGCGGCGCGCGCCGCCATGAGCGCGGCCGACAGCTGCTGCTGCTGCTGGTACGCGTCGCGGGCCCCCTCCCGCACGTGGCGCGACGCGGTGGCGGTCGCGAGGCCCGCCGCCACGAGCCCCATCGCCACCACCGCGGCAAGGAGCGCCCACACCCACATCGCAGTCGTGCGCATGGGCTCCTCCTCGGCCCTGCGCCGAGGAGATTGAGGGCGCGCTACGCGCCCCCGACCACCCGGGTGATCGGCTTGACGAACAGGTCGCACATTCCCTCGACGAGGACCGCGAGCTCCGCCTGCCCCCGCAGCGCAGGGACCGCCAGCGCCGCCTCCTTTCGCCGCCGGATCTCGTCGAGCGCGAACCGCAGCGATCCGGCCTCCTCGAGCTGCCGGATCGCCGCCGCGATCTCCTCGGGCGTGGTCGCCTCGCGCTCCTTGTCGAGCACCCGGACGAGCTCGGCCCGCGCCGACCCCTCGAGCACCCCGAGCGCGTGGACGACCAGCGCGCTGCGCTTGCCCTCCGCGATGTCCGCCCCGACCAGCTCGCGGCCCTTGTCGCCGAACAGGTCCAGCGTGTCGTCCTGGATCTGGAAGAGCACCCCCATGTGCCGGGCGGCCTCCTCGAGGCCGGCGACGACCGCGGGCTCTGCGCCGCACAGCTCCGCGGCCCCGCTGATCGGCAGCGCGAAGAGCCCCGACGTCTTGCCCTCGACCATCGCGAAGTACTCGTCGAGGGTGGGCTCGGGACGCAGCTTGAGCGCGAACTCCTTCTCCTGCCCGTCGATCACCCGCAGCGTGGACGCGAGGAGCCGGTGGATCGCCGCCTGGCGCATGCGCGGTGGCGCGTCGAGCCGCTGACAGAGCAGGACCGCGTAGTAGAACATCGCGTCGCCGAGGTTGATCGCCTGCGGCACCCCGAACTTGTTCCACACCGTCATCCGCCCGCGGCGGGTGGTGTCGCCGTCCTGCAGGTCGTCGTGGACCAGCGTGGCGTTGTGCAGCATCTCGCAGGCGGCGCCGAGCGGCACCAGCGACTCGGGCGCCCGGCCCAGCGCCTCCCCCACGAGCAAGGGCAGCAGCGCGCGCAGCCGCTTGCCGCCGGTCTCCATGTGGTAGCGGCTCATCTCCTCGAGGGACGAGTGCGCGGGCGTGGTGTCGGCCACGACCTGGTCGATGAGCCCCTGGATGCTCGCCCAGTGGGTCTCGCGCAGGACCTCGAAGTGATCGAGCAGCGAGCCGCTCCCCGCGTAGATCGCGGGCACCTGGCTGGCCTGCTGACGCTCCTCCTCGCGCCGGAGCAGCTCCGCCTGGGCGGCCGCGAGGCTGACCTCGCCCCGCAGCGCGATCGCCTTGGCCACGGCGTCCACGTCTTCGCCGAGCGCCCCCGCCTCGACCGCCACGTTGCGCGCGTGCAGGCGCATGTGGCCCTTCTGGATGCCCTCGGCGGCGAGCGCCCGCAGCGCGCTCAGGTTCTGCGCGAGGCCGACCGCCGCGGTGATGCTGGCGAGCTGGGCCGCGTGGTCGATGGCGGCCACCCGCCGGGCCACCCGCACGGTGGGGTGGACCTTGGTGACCCCGCCCACGGTGCCCACCGCCATGGGGATGTCGAGCTCCCCCACCAGGGCCTCGCCCTGGACCCGCCAGCGCGCGAGCGCGGTGTACCGGCCGTCGCGCGCCGCGTAGGCGTGGGCGCCGGCCTCCACGGCGCGGAAGTCCTGCCCGAACGCGAGCAGCACAGAGTCGACGCCGTTCATGATGCCCTTGTTGTGGGTGGCCGCCCGGTAGGGATCGCGCTCGGCGAACACCGAGGCCTCCTCGATGCTCCGGGCGAGCGCCTCGGGGCTCTCACCGCCCCGGCCCTGCAGCACCTCGAAGGGCACCCGGCCGCGAGCGAGGACGCGGCGGCGGTCCGTGAGGTTGGACAGGATGCGCAGCCCCACGCGGCCCCCGGTGATCTCCTCGATCCGCGGAGCCAGCCGCTCGCACATCGAGTTGATCGCGTTCGCGCCCATCGCGTCCTGCACGTCGGTCACGAGGTGCACGACGGTCATCGGGCCGCACGGATCATGGGGACCCAGCGGGGCCAGCTCGTGCACCTCGACGTCGACGGCCCCCCCGCCCGCCGCCACGAGCCGCGGGTGGCCCTTGTTCGCCCGCACGAGCAGCTCCGCCTTGGCCTCGAGGACCGCCCGCCGCGCCTCCTCGGGCCGCGGCACGTCGAGCACCTGGATCTGGCCGATCATGAGCGGCGGGGTGACCTCGGTGGCGACGCCCCCGCCGGCGCGCAGCAGCTTGGACGCGAAGCTCGCGGCCGCGACGACGCTCGGCTCCTCGATGCACATCGGCACCAGGCACTCCTGCCCGTCGACGAGCAGGTTGACGCACAGCCCGAGCGGGAGCCCCATCACCCCGATGACGTTCTCGACCATGCGATCGGCCTGGTCGTCGGACAGCCCCTCGCCCGCGGCGAGCACCTCGAGGGCCTCGGGCTCGAGCCCGACGGCCTCCGCGAGCCTCGCTCGCCGCTGCTCGATGGAGACCTTGTAGAACCCCGGTAAGGCACTCGTGCGCGTCATCCGTTCTCCCGCGACGCGAGGCTATCGACGGGGGCCTCCTGCGCCAAGGCGCAAGCGCCGATCTCCTGCGGACGACGCCGCCCCTGCTGACGTGCGCGGTCCCGCGGAGCTACGTCGTCGGCGCGGGCTCGGCGCAGGCCTCCTCGACGAACCCGCGGATGGCGCGCTGAAGCTCCTGGGGCCGCTCGAGGTGCGCGAGGTGCCCACCGCCCGTGATCCACATCAGGCGACTGCCCACGACGCGCCGGTTCGCCGCCTCCAGGGCCGCTCCGCGCACGACCCGATCGTCGCGGGCGCCCACGAACAGCGTGGGGACCGGCAGGTCGTCGAACACGGTGCGGAGGCGCGCAGCGTCGCCGGGGGTGAGGAAGTGCCGGTAGGCTGGGCTCGCCACCAGGGCCTCCAGGCGGTCGCGGACCACCGGGGGCATCGTGGGCTCCTCGGAGAACGCGCGCTCGAGGTAGGTGGCGGCGTTCTGAAGCTGGTCTTGCCACCACGCCCACGGCTCGTCGAGGACGCCGAAGCCCACCACCACGAGCGCGGCGACGCGACCGGGCCGGCGCCGCGCCACCTCGGCGGCGAGCGCTCCTCCGAGCCCGCTGCCGACGAGCACGAGGGGCCGGTTGGGGGCGACGGCGCCCGCGATCTGGCCCATCGCCTCGACCTGCCGGCCGTAGCTCGCCCCCTGCTCACCGTCGTCGTGGGGGCCGAGCGCGATCAGGCTGGGCGCCCACGTCGCGGCGACGCCGACCTGGGCACGGAGGACGGCGCCCCACGACACCGAGGGGCTCAGGGGCCCGGGCACGAGCAGCCAGCCGGGGCGCGGGCCGGGGGCGTGGGCGACCGGCAGCACCCGCCCGGCGGCCTGGACGGCGACGGTCTTCACGC
>CAYMSU010000371.1:0-6622 GCA_964393165.1 uncultured Enterobacteriaceae bacterium | reverse complement strand
GGCAGGCGGCGTGCAGGCGGTCCTGGATGGCGTGGAGGCGTGCGGCGATCATGTCCGGGGCCGTATGCCCGCGCGGGCCAGGGCCGCCAGCGTGGGCTCCAGCGGCAGGCCCACCACGTTCGTCCAGGAGCCGTGGACCTCGGCCACGAAGCTCCCTGCCCGGCCCTGGATGCCGTACGCGCCGGCCTTGTCGTCGGCCTCGCCGGTGGCCAGGTACGCCGCGATGTCGGCGGGGGTCAGGGCGCGTAGCCGTACCAGGGTGGTCACGTGGAAGACCTCGCGCTCGGGGCCGCGGGCGACGCACACGCCGGTCGTGACCTGGTGGGTCTGTCCGGCGAGGGTGCGGAGGTGCTGGGCGGCGAGGGCGCGGTCGGCGGACTTGTCGAAGATCCGGTCTTCGAGGTGCACGACGGTGTCGGCGGCGAGCACGACGCGATCGGCGGGGGCGCGGGAGGCCGCGGCCTTCTCGGTGGCGAGGCGCTCGGCGTGGGCCACGGGGGTGTGCTCGGGGTGGCGCGACTCGTCGATGGCGGCGGGGCGCACCTCGAGGGGGATCCCGGCGCCTTCGAGGAGGGCGCGGCGCCGGGGAGAGCCGCTGGCGAGGAGGAGCGTCATGCCTCGCTCCGGGAGGCGAGCAGGCGGTTTCGGGCCTCGAGGCGCTCCTGGCGGCGGGTGAGGGCCTCGCGGTGTCGGCGGATCTCGATCTCGGACACGGGGGCGAGCGTGGGGGTGGGCGTAGGCCTCAGGTGCTCGTCGACCGCGACCATGGTGACGTACGCGGTGGAGGTGTGGGTGCGCACGCCGGTGAGGGGATCTTCTTCGTCGACGCGCACGCCGACCTCGAGGGAGGTGTTGCCGGCCCAGTTCACGGTGGCGCGGAGGAGGGCGACCTTGCCGCGGCGGATGGGCGCCTTGAAGAGGATCTGGTCGAGGGCGGCGGTGACGACGTTGGTGTGGGTGAAGCGCTGGGCGGCGACGGCGGCACAGACATCGACCCAGGAGCAGACCTGGCCGCCGAAGACGGTGTCGAGGGCGTTGCAGTCGCCGGGCATGACGATCCACGTCATCTCGGTGCATGTGTCGCTGGGGTGCACGATGCGGCCCTCGGCGGAGGCGGTGCGCGCCGTGCGGTGCGTTTCATCGCTCATGGGTGGAGTCCCCTCCGGCTCGTCGAGCGGCGGCGTATCACGTTGCCTCGGCCCACCCGCTTCAGGTCGACATCCGCCTCACGAGCTCCGCCACGCTGCGATCGTCTGCCTCCGGCTCGAGCGCGGCGAGCCGGCGCCGCGCCTTCGCCTTGTGGCCGTCGACGGCCGCGAGCGCGATCCGGGCGAGCTCCAGCCGGCCAGCGTCCTCCGGCATCGGCTCACCCGCCGCGGCCTGGTGCAGCCGCTCCCGGGCGGACTCGACGTCGCCCGCCGCCGCATCGAGGATTGCCCACCAGGCCAGCAGCCGGCGCCGCGAGACCAGCGGGGATCGCTCCTCGCAGCCCTCGAGCGCACGGGCGAGGGGCGACCGGGCGGGCGCGGGCGACGCCGAGGTACCGCTCGTCCTGGGCCTCCGCGAGGTAGGCCACCGCGTCACGCAGGTGCGCGATGGCCTCGTCGGCGCCGACCGAAGCGAACGCCATGGTCAGCGCTGCGTTGCCGTGCAGCGCGGGCGTGTCGGCGCTCCGGGCCAGGGCCTCCAGCGCCTCGGCATCCACGCGAGCCGCATCTGGGTCGCTGCGGTGCACCCGGTGGAACACCGCACGGTGGTGCAGGATGTCCGGGAGCTGCTCCGAGCCGGATGCGACCGCGGCCTCCAGGGCGCGGTCGAGCACCGGCTCGAGCGACGAGGTGGGACCGGACCAGGCGATCACGCCGAGGATCCGGCCACACATCACGACGTCGTCGGGTGCCTCGACCCACGCCCACGCCGCCCACACGTTCTCGCGCTCCGCGCGCGCGGCACGCCGCTCGGCGAGGTCGCCCCGGATCCGCCGATGCCCCCGGGCCCCACCACGGTGACCAGCGGGTGGTCGCGCACGAGATCAGCGAGCGCCTGGCAATCCGCCTCGCGCCCGACGAACCCCGGGTCGCGCCGCGGGAGATTCGTGAGCGGAGCGCGGGCGGAGCGCGCAGCGAGCGGGTCGTGAGCGAAGCCAGGTCGCGCCTGTGGCTTGATCTCGAGCTCGCCGACGAAGCGATAGCCCTTCCCAGGTACGGTCTCGATCCACCGGTACGGTCGCTCGGTGTCGCCGAGCGCGGCACGGAGCTTTCGGATCACCTGCTCGAGGGAGTTGGCTGTGACGTGGGTGTCCGGCCACAGCGCCTGGGTCAGGGCGTCGCGCGGCACCAGGACCCGCGGCTGCAGGACGAAGTGATGCAGCGCGTCGAGCACCTTCGGCTGAAGCGGCAGCGCCTCGCCGCGGTGCAGGAGCGTCCGCCAGCCCGTCTCCGTCGAAGTCGACGAGCGGGCCATCGCAGGGGTCGCACGCATCGCCGGAGCCATCGCCGTCGACGTCGCCCTGACCGGGGTTCGGCGTGTCCGGACAGTTGTCGCAGGCATCGCCGACCGCGTCGCCGTCGGTGTCCCGTTGGGTGTCTGCCGCGGCGTTGTTCGCGACCTCCGGGCAGTTGTCGCAGGGATTCCCCCGGCCATCCGCGTCGAGGTCGACCTGGGTGACCATGGTCAGCGGCTGGGGCTCACGATCAGGAGCCCTCGCGACCGATGTTCAGGTTCTGTTCAGATGGGGATGACCTGCGCCCTCCTCGGGGGGGCTTCAGTCCAGCCAGAAGGTCTGGGGCGCGACCGTCGGGCCGCTGCAGGACTCCTCGGGGCCGTTCGTGTTCGACGTCATGAAGGCATGGTCGGCGCTGCCCACGACGCCCACGTTCATGTACCGACGGCCTCCGTCGGAACCGAGCTCGACCAGCAGGTACGTCTCGAACTCCGACGCACCACTGCGGAAGAACCGGACCGGGGCTCCCGACGCGTTGGTGACCGTGCCGTCGAGGTCGTAGGCGCCCTCGTAGCCGTAGCACTTGTGGATGTGGCCGCCGAACACCGCCACCACGTCGTGCTTCGCGACGATGCTGCGAAACCGGGCCATGTCCCCGTCGGGCTTCCAGTATTTCTGGTCGCGGGCCGCGTGCATGTTCAACAGCACGGGCTTGCCCGCGGCGGCCTCCAGGTCCTTCTCGAGCCAGTCGAACGCCTGGTAGATCTTGTAGTCCCCGCAGTCGGGGTTCGTAGCCCCGGCCAGCGCGTTCGTGCCGTCCGTGCAGCTGCCCGTGCACCCGCGGCCATCCGATGCGTCGAGCGAGAAGCTCGGGCTCACGTTGAGCTGGACGAAGTGGATGCCCCCGATGTCGAACGAGTACGCAAGGCTGCAGTCGTCGAACGAGATCCAGCTGACGTCGTCGTACCAGTCCCGAAACGTCGAGATGGCGTCACGCACGCACGAGTTCGAGCCCCAGGGGAAGTACCCGCTGCAGTCACAGACGTTGTTGGCGATGTCGTGGTTGCCGAGCCCCACGAGGCGCACGAGGCTGCTGGGCAGCTTGTCGGAGTCAGGGCCGAACCACTTCTCGTAGTTCTTCTTCTCGTTCGGGTGCCAGAAGCTGGTGAGGTCGCCGTTGACGATCAGCGCCACGGGCTCGGCGACGGTCGACGACGCCTGACTCGCCATGCCCGCCGGCCACTGCAGCTCCCCCGCCTTCGACATGGAGGCGGTCTGGCGGTCGTTGTTCTGCTTGCTGCACGCCTTCTTGCCCTGCTTGCACGGCTCGTCCTTCCGGGTCTGCCACCACACCTGGGGGTCGGACGCGACGAGCACCGTGAACCGGTCTCCGGTGATCGCGGGCGCGTCGGGCGCGCTCGACCCACAGCCGAGCAGGAAGGTGGTCGACAGGAGGGACGGGACCATGGCGGCTTGCTCCACGAGGAAGGGAGCGCACGCTAGCACGACCCGAGGTCTGCCTCGATCGGTTCCCCGCAGGCCCGAGACGACCTGGGGTCTGCCTCGGGCTCTCCGCCGCCGATCCGACCCGACCCCAGGTCTGCCCCGAGGGGGCGGTTTCCCCGGCGGCACGACTCCGGATCCCACCGTACGAGGTGCTCGACCCGGACACCAACTGCTCGGTCGACGTCTCCGCACCGGAGCGCGAGGACGTCAGCAATACGGGCTCGGGCGAACTCACCTTTGCGAGGATGAACAGGCCCTTGGGCGTCCCTTGCCCTGCGCGACCGTACGCGAAGGGAGCGTGAAGCTCCCCACGAACACCGTGAGCTGGGGGAGCCTGGCTCGTTCGGCCGGCGAGAGGCGATCCCACGAGGGGTCGAGCGCCGCGCGGAGGCCCCGGTGGCGCCGCGGTCGGTCGGTCTCGGACGCCCGGAGGAGGTCGAGCGACGACTCGAAGCCCCGCAAGAGGCCCTCCAGGGGCAGAGACCCCACCAGGGAGGCGGCGAGCTCCAGCCCGAGGGGCAACCCATCCAGTGCCCGGGTGATCGCGGCCACCGACTGGGCGTTGTCAGCGGTGAGCGAGAAGCCGGGATCGTGCTCGGTCGCTCGCTCCTCGAACAGGCGTGCCGCCGTGCTGGCGAGAACCGTGTCCACCTCATCTCCGCCAGCCGGCGGCAACGGCGCCAACCGATAGACCCGCTCGCCTCTGAGCCCCAGGGGCTGCAGGTGGGTGACGAGCACCACGAGCTTAGGGCAGGCGTCGAGCAGGGCCGACACCTCCTCGGCGAGGAGCTCCGCCACCGCCTCGATCTCGTCGAACCACAACAAGGTGGCCCCCCGATCCCGGAGTGCCTCGGGGAGCGTGCTCCCCATCGGAAGCTCGAGCCCCGACACCACGCTGTGGAGCACGTCGGGGGGAGGCCCCTGGCGATTCGCCTCGGGCATGTCTGGCGACGCCACCAGGACGTCGGCGCCTTCGCGCCACAAGACATCACGAAGCTGGTCTCTCCGCGGACCGGGAAACTCGACGAGGAGGACTCGCATCCTGCGACGGTACCCGGTCGCCGGCCGCCGCGACAGTCTTGCGACCGACTTGCGACCCCCGGAGAGCGGCTGCGGGGCCACGCTGCACCCGGCCATGACCGGGAGTCCACGATGTCACTACGCTGCGCCGCCCCGGCGCTCTTCCAATGCACCGCCGCGTTCACGGCGGGTTGGCTCGCCTTGGCGCCGTCGAGCGCCCGCGCGAACTACGGCGTCGCTTCCGCGGCGGGCACCTGCACCAACCAGACCTATTGCACCCTGTCCGCGGTCGTCGCGGCATCCGTGGCCGGCGACATCATCTTCGTGGGCGGCGTCAGCTCCCCGATCGTCGAGAGCGTACAGACGAACATCGTCGACGGCCGGACGTTCGTGCCGGCGTACGACGCGACGGCCGCGCAGAACTGCGCCCAGTATTTCGGTACCGAGAACGGAGGTCGCGCCACGATCGAGACCTCGAGCCAGACCCACCGGTTGGTCCAGCTGGGCGACGCGGTCGCCCCCAGCCTGTTCACCTTCGACCACATCGAGATCACCACCGACGCGACGGACGGTCCGTTCGTCGGCTCGGGGGGCATGATCGCAATGGTCAACCAGGTGACCCTGATGCTGTGGTCGTCGAGGGTGGCCAACGGGCATGCCCAGAACGGAGGGTGCATCGACGGCGCCAGCTCCAACGTGCTGATGAACGACGAGAGCACAGTCACCGGCTGCAGAGCAGTCGACGACGGTGGCGGGATCCGGTTGGACGGCACGAATGCCTCCCAGTCCCACCCCGCCTCGAACACCTCGACGAGTCCCGTCAAGATCGAGTGCATCGTTGGAGACACGGTCCGTATCGAGTGTGAGTCCCCCACCCAGCGCGTCGAGTATGTGCGGGAGATCGAGCCCGGCAACCGGCGCGTGTACTGCGAGGACTGCGACGTGGACTTCGACGTCGCCGACGAGGACATGACGATCATCTGCGAGATCGACCGGCCCTGATTGCCGCCGCATCGCATCCGCGGCGAGACCCGCGCCACGTCGCTCCACAGCCCCTCCACAGGGGGCGGATAGCTGGAGCCGGCGAGGCGTAGAGGGGGACCGTCGAGCATGGAACCGAGGGAGACGAACCTGCCGCTGGCTGATCCCGGCATCTCCGACACCCCCCCGACGCCGCGGCCTCCCTTGCCCGTCGCCCTGCTGGCGGGGGCGGCGGGCGCGCTGTTGGTGATCGGCGCCATCCTTGGCATGTACATCCAGGGGCCGGCGGTCCGCGCCTTCTTCGCCGTGTCCGGGCTCGAGCCCGGCGGTGGCGCCCTGCGCGACCCCATCGCCGTCACCCCCCCGGTTCCCCGCGAGGCGCTCGCGGTCTCGAACCGCATCGTCGCGCTCGGCCGCCTGCAGCCCGTGGGCAGCGTGGTCGAGGTCGCGAGCCCCACCGCGGGGGCCTCGGCGCGCGTGCTCGACGTGCTCGTGGCAGAGGGAGACGTGGTGGCGTTCGACGCCCCGATGATCGCGCTCGACACCTACCCGCAGCTGCTGGCGGCCCGCGACGCCGCCCGACGGGCCGTCGACGTCTCCGCAGCCGCCCTCGCAGCCTCCCGGCGCGATGTCCAAGTCAACCAGAGCGAGAGCGAAGCCGCCGTGGAGGTG
>CAYMSU010000370.1:0-6698 GCA_964393165.1 uncultured Enterobacteriaceae bacterium | reverse complement strand
GAGCCGCGGTACACGAGCACCGCCCCGCTGACCTCCGCCGGATCCGGCCGCCGCTCGGTGTAGCCCGGAGCCCCGACCGCCACGTCGAGCCAGCCGTCGCCGTCGAAGTCGCACGCCGCGAGCCGCCGCCCGGCCTCGTCTCCCGCGTTCGGCCCGCGGAGCACCACGTCGGGAGCACCCTGGTAGAACGCCTCCGAGATGCCGTAGAAGACCTGCACCTCGCCCTTGTCGACCCCCGTGAGGTCGGCTCCCGGGGCGCCCGTCACGAGGTCGGGCCGACCGTCGCCGTTCAGATCCGCCACGAGGAGCGAGGCCCCGAGCTGCGCCTCCCGGGCAGGCCCGTCCGCCCGCCACGCAGGGCTCGGGATGAAGCCCTCGGCGCTGCCCGCGTAGATCGCGACCGCCCCCGAGGACAGGCCGCTGCCGTTCACCTCGGGGAACGCGACCACGGCGTCGGCGAAGCCGTCGTCGTTCAGGTCGCCCGGCGCGGCCACCCCCCCGCCCCCCGAGCGCTTGCCGAACCAGTCCGACGGGGGCACGAACGGCGCGGCCACCTCGTAGTCCACCGTGACCACGAAGCCCGCGAAGCGATCCGAGACCGTGACCTGGCCGGTGCCCGCCGACGACGCGAGCAGCGCGCCGAGGTCGTCGGGGTCCAGGGCGAGCGGGCCCGTCGCGGCCATCGAGTACTCCCCACTGCCGCCCTCGATGCGGGGCACGAACGAGGCCCCGCCGGTGCCGAGGGGCACGAACCACCCCTCGTGACCCCACACGTCGAGCGAGGCGTCGGCCGACACCGTGATCGTGACCGAGGCCGTCTCGTTCAGCGCCTCGTCCTTGACCTCGATCCGGTCGACGCCCGCGGTCTTGCCGGCTTCATAGAAGCACCCCCGGGGGTCGAGGGCGCCACCGCTGCCCGACTCGACCATCCGACACTCGACGATCCCCGAGCCGCCCACGATCTCCAGCGCGAAGGTGGTCGCGGGGAGGACCGTGGCGGTGGCGGGGCGGACGGCGAACCCCGAGCCCACCGTGACCTCGGCGGAGGCCTGCCCCGCGCAGGCCTCGTCGGTGAGCACGATCTCGTCGACCGACCCCACTTCTGCCGGTGCGACGTACACTCCGGTCTCTTGGTTGATACGCCCCGAGGCGCCCGGCCCGAGCGCGAAGGCGTACCGGCGGGTGCCCCCGCGGGCTCGGAACTGGACTCTCTCCGACGGGGCCACGTTCACCGTGGCCGGCTCGAGCGACAGCGCCGGCGCGCAATCCGCCTCGGGTCGGGAGGGAATTCCATCGACGGGGTCGGAGCCGCCCGAGCACCCCAGAACTGAAAGGATCGCCCAGGTCGTCATGGTCCCAGTCTACAATGCGCCCATGTGGTTCGCCGCTTGGATTGGATGCAACGCCCCCCCTCGTGCGGTCGACGTCGTGGAGGGGGAGGCCGTGGTGGAGACGGTCGCACCGGCCGCGTCGGCCCACGCCGGGGCCGGCCCCGCGGTGGTGTATGCCGCACCCGAGGGCGGGTGGACGTGGGCCGACCCCCGGGGCGACACCGTCGTGCCCTTCGTGCAGGGGGTGCCCCGGGCCGCAGCCGAGGCGAGAGGCAACCGGTTCGTGCTCGCCGAGGCGGTGCAGGTCCTCCAGCGCGACGACGCGCTTCCCGTGGGCTCGTCCGCCCTCGGCGGGCGCGAGCTCCTCGACCTGTGCGGGGATGGCGACCTGCTCTGGGTCACGGTGGCCGACGGCGTGGTCGTCTGGCGTGGCGACGTGCTCGCGGATCTCGTGGTCGACGAGGCCCCCCCCGCGGGGCCGGTCGCCTGCGGGGGCGCGCTCGCCGGCGAGCGCGTCGCGTGGGTCGCCGACGGCACCCGGGTGCACGCCCTCGGCGCACGGAACGAGGTGTTCGACCTGCTCGAGACCCACGACCTCGGCGCTCCGATCGACGGCCTGGCCGTCGACGGTGAGGGCCACGCCTGGGTCGCGGCGGGCGGCCGGCTCCACCGGAGGTCCGCCGGCGCCTGGTCGCGGCTTCGCCTCCCCTCCGAGGTCTCCGGGGTCCTGGGCGGCCAGCGCAGCCAGGGGGTGTGGGCGCTCACCGAGGAGGGGCCCGCGTTCGTGCCCTCGGGGATCGCGGCGCCCACCGCGGTGCGGCCGAGCAGCGCACCCGGGTTCGCGACCTCCCGCCAGGGCTCGTGGGCGACCGACGACCTCGGCCGGCTCCTCGTGCGCGACGCCGATGGCCTGCACCGCGTCTCCGTCGACCGGCCGCTGTGGGTCGAGGGCCTCGAGGGGATCGACGTGCTCGGCGAGGTCGTGACCCTTCGCCTGCTCCCCACCTCGGCCGCCGAGGCCACCCTGCGGGTGCTCGTGGGCGCCACCGAGGTTCCCGTCGGCGCCGACGGGCTCGCCGTGCTCGACGCGGCGGAGCTCCCCGCCGGCGAGCAGCCCGTGAGGGCCGTCGCGAGCTACCCCGACGGCGCGATCACGCTGGTCGAGCGCACGGTGATCGTCGCTCCTGCCGGCGGCATTACCTGGACCGACCACATCGGCCCGATCCACGAGCGCAGCTGCGTGCTGTGCCACGCGAGCACCACGGAGACCATCCTCGACGGTCCCGGCGCGTGGGAAGATCAGATCGGCCCTATCCTCGAGCAGGTCGAGTCGGGCGCCATGCCCCTCGGCCGGCCCGACCTCTCTCCCGAACAGATCGCCCTGATCGAGGCATGGGCGGATGGTGGGTTCCTGCCATGACGATGCTCCTGACCCTGCTCGGCCTCTTCGGGTCCGCCCAGGCCGACGACCCCACGTGCCCCGCGGAGGGCGGCTGGCTCGAGGGCCACGCGCACCTGCGGGCGATCTTCCTCGATCTGCGCGGAGAGGTCCCCGCTCCCGAGGACTACGACCTGCTCGAGAACGGGGAGGTCCCGCCCCAGGTCGTCGAGCAGCTGCTCGGAGGCCGCCCGTTCGCCGACCGGGCCGTGCGCTTCCACCAGAGCCTGCTGTGGAACGATCTGTCGGGCATCCGGCTGCTCCCCGCCAACAGCCTGTTCGCGGTGCGCAACGGCGTGTACTGGATTCCCAACCGGGCCGACACCTACCGCGGCGCCCCCGGCCGGTACTGCGGCGACGCCGAGGCGCGATTCGACGAGCGCGGGCGCCCCATCCCGGTGGTGAGCAACGGCGGCCTGCTCGCCGAGGGGTACGTCACCGTCCGGCCGTACTGGGACCCCGACAACGAGGTCCGCGTCTGCGCCTACGACGCGCAGGAGGCCGAGATCAGCCCCGGAGGCACGGACTGCTCGACCACCCGCGGCTTCGTCGACGCGGGGTGCGGGTGCGGCCCCAACCTCCGCTGGTGCGGCGTCGGCTTCGAGGAAGACACGCTGTCGGCCTCGTTCGCCCGCGCGATCGACAAGCGGGTGGAGCGGATGGTGGAGCGCGACCAGTCGTGGCTCGCGCTGCTCACGGGCACGCGGGGCTTCGTGAACGGGCCCATGGTCGACTTCTACCGCCACCGCACCCAGCTGCCCCAGGGTCTGCACTTCCGGCAGGTCGCCGTCGACGTCGACAACCTGCCCGACCTGCGCTGGGAAGACGACAACACCTGGGCCGAGGTCGAGCTCGGGGAGCACCACGCCGGGGTGCTGACCTCGCCGGCCTACCTCCTCCGGTTCCAGACCGCCCGAGCGCGCGCCAACCAGTACCACCAGTCCTTCCTGTGCGAGCCGCTCGAGGCCCCTGAGGGCGGGCTGCCCGCGCTCGACGCGCCCCGCCCCACCCTCGACCTCACCGCCCGGGAGGGCTGTGACTACTGCCACGCCCTGCTCGAGCCCGCGGCAGCCCACTGGGGGCGGTGGACGCAGTTCGGCGCGGGCTACCTCGCCCCCGAGCAGTTCCCCGTCTACGACGAGAGCTGCAAGCGCTGCGCCGAGGGGCAGATCGACTGCTCCGATGCGTGCGAGGACTACTACGTGGTCGACCCGCTCGCCGCGGAGCAGGATCCGTTCGTCGGCTACCTCGGCGCCTACGAGTTCCTCGAGGAGCGCCACTTCGAGCACGTCGAGCAGGGGCCGCGGCGGCTCGTGAACCAGCACGACCTCGACGGTCGGCTCCCCCGCTGCGCGGCCAAGAAGACCGCGGAGTGGCTGCTCGGCCGCGACGTGCGCCCCGACGACGAGGCGTGGCTGTCGCAGCTCGCGACCGACTTCGCGAGCTCGGGGTACTCCTGGCGAGGCCTCGTCAAGAACATCGTGCTGTCCGACGCATACCGGAGTGTAGAATGACCTGGCTGCTGCTGGCCTTGGTCGGGTGCAACGACGCGCCGGAGCAGGCCTCGATCGATCTCGTCAGCCCGAGTGAGGCCCCCGTGCCGGTGGGCGTGCAGCGCGGCTGGCGGCGCATGGACCTCGACCAGCTCGATGCCTCGATCCGCAAGGTGACCGGGGGCATCGGGTGGGACGACCCCCAGGGCAACAGCGAGCTGCTCGCGCTCGCGTCCACGCTCGGGGCGGCCGACTACATCGCGGGCAAGCCCGAGGATCTCTCGGTGAGCCTGCTGTTCCTCAAGTTCCTGGAGGACGCCGCCGCCGACGTGTGCACGGAGCTCGTGACCCGCGAGGGCGGCACCCGCGAGGAGCCCGTGTTCCTCGTGCACGTGGAGCCGACCGACACGCTCGCCACCCATCGCGAGGCCGTGCTGCAGAACCTCTCGGAGGCGCTGCTGCGGTTCCACGGCCGCGCCGTCCCGGTCGACTCGCCGCTGCTCGAGCCCTGGACGTTCCTGTTCGAGTCCGCCACGCACGTGAGCGGCAGCCCGGAAGAGGGCTGGCGCGCGGTGTGCGTGGGGCTGATCACCCACCCCGACTTCTACACCTACTGAGAGGGGCCTCATGCACGACCACTCCCCTCCTGGCGGCGCCCCCCGCGCTCTCCGGCCCTCCCGTCGAGCCCTCGTGCTCGGCGGCCTCGGGGTCACCGGCCTCGGCGTGTTCGGCGGGCTCGGCGGCGCCGCCCACCTCGCGCGCGCCGCCTCCCAGGCCGAGGGCAACGACCGTTACTTCGTCTTCATGGTCTTCGACGGGGGGTGGGACGTCCTGCTCGGGCTCGACCCGCGGGATCCGGGCACCTTCCGCAACGACCTCATCCAGGAGACGCGGATCCAGCCGGCCTACGAGCAGCTCCCGGCCGCGTTCCAGCAGCTGCTGCCCACGTCGGTCGACGGCCTGGTGCTGGGCCCCTATGCGAACCCGCTCGTCTCGCTCGCCGACCAGATCACCATCGTGCGGGGCATGAGCATGGACACGCTCACCCACGAGGTGGGCCGCCGGCGCTTCCTGACCGGCAAGCCCCCGCAGGGCCTGCAGGCGAAGGGCAGCTCGATCGCCACGCACCTCGCGGCGAACATCGGCCGCAACGAGCCGATCCCGAACCTCGCGGCGCGCGTGGAGCCCGCGAACGTCGACCAGCCGGCGTGGGCCTCGGAGCTGTCGGTCGCGTCGGTCGACGACCTGCAGCGGGCGCTCGCGCCGAGCGACGCGGCGCTGCCCGTGGGCACGCGGTCGCGGATCTCGGCGATGCTGGCCCAGTACCGGGACTGCGACGTCGCGGTCAGGAGCCCCACCCGCCGCGCCTCGATCGACCTGCGGGGCGCGGGGTACTCGCTCGTCGACCAGGAGCTCTACAGCCTGTTCGACTTCACCACGGAGACCCCCGAGGTTACCGCGCTGCGCGAGCAGTACAACTTCGGCGGCACGCTGTTCTCGGGCGAGGCGTTCGCAGCCATGACCTCGGTGGCCCTGCGCTCGGGGATCAGCCGCGTGGTGTCGTTCAACGCGGCCCGCGGGCTCGACACCCACTTCAGCAACTGGCGCACCGACAACGGGCCCGCGCAGCAGCGAGGCTTCCAGGTCGTGGCCACCCTGGCCGCGGATCTCGCGTCGCGGGAGTACCGCGACACTGGCGAGAGCTGGCTCGACCGCACCACGATCTGCGTGTACTCCGAGTTCAGCCGCACGCCGCTGCTCAACGGCGCGGGCGGCCGCGACCACCACCTCACCAACAGCTGCCTGCTGCTGGGCGGCGGCCTCCCGGGCGGCAAGGTGATCGGAGCGAGCTCCGACGTGGGGATGAGCCCCCTGCCGGTGGATCTGCAGACGGGCCGCCCGGATCCGGAGGGCGACATCGTGCGCCCCGAGCACGTGCTGCGGGCGCTGATGGCCCACGCCGGCATCGAGGACGACGTCGCCGACCTGCGGGTGCCTCCCCTGCGGGCGCTGCTTGCGTAGGCCGCGATGCGGTCAGGACACGAGTGCCTTCCAGATCCGCCCCACCGAGGGGCGGGTGCCGTACAGCAGCGTGCCCACGCGAAACAGCCGCGCCGACGCCTTCGCGGCCACCCAGGTGGACACGATCAGCACCAGCAGGGCCGCGCCGAGCTCCCACCAGGCCACCGGCGCGAGCGCCAGCCGCAGCATCATCGCCGGCGCCGCGGTGGGCGGCAGGAAGCTCATGACCCGCGGCACGATCCCGTGCGCGTTGGACAGGAACAGCGGGAGCGCGATGAACGGGATCATCGGCATGAGGATCACCACCACCGCTACCTGCTGCGAGTCCCGGAAGGAGCTCCCGAACGAGCCGAGCCCCACCAGCATGACCCCGTAGAGCAGCAGGGACAGCACGCCGAACACCGACGCGAGCCC
>CAYMSU010000369.1:0-6711 GCA_964393165.1 uncultured Enterobacteriaceae bacterium | reverse complement strand
GACGAGATCGAGCCCCACCTCCTGCGACGCGGCCGCGAGCCGCTCCTCCCAGGCGCCGTACTGCCGGACCTCCAGACGGTCGTCGCGCACGCGGCCGATCATGTCGAGGTTGGCCATGGCCACGACGCCGTCGACCGTGCGCTCCCGCACGAAGGCCCGCGAGCCGAACAGGCCGTGCTCCTCGGCCGTGAACGCCGCGAACACGAAGGTACGACGGGTCTCGGCGGCCTCCAGCCGCGCTCCCAGGGCCTCCGCGATGCACACGATCGCCGCCGTGCCGCTCGCGTTGTCGTCGGCGCCCTGCCGGAACCCGCTGTCGAAGCCGGACCCCTGCGCGTCGTAGTGGGCGCCGAGCACCACCGCCTCGGCGGCCTTGGACCCGCGGCCCGGCAGCACCCCGACGACGTTGACCGCCTGCGGGACCTCCCCCTCGCGCACCGCCCGGCCCGCTACGACGGCCCCCTCGGAGAGCGCGCCGAGCGCCCGCGACGCCACGGCGAGCACGGGCACGTCCGCGGACACCTCGGGCACCTGGTCGGCGACGAGCCGGGGCACCCCGAAGACGATCGCGACCACGTCGTCGCCCTCGCTCCCAGGGGTGAGGACGCCGGGCCCGGGCGGGCCCTCGAGCACCCGCACCCGCCCGGAGAACACCCCCACCGGAGCGCCGGGCACGCTGAGCGCCTCGATCCGCTGGCCGTCGACCTCGAGCCAGCTCTCGCCGCTGTAGTGAATCGGCACCGGCGGACGCGACACCTCCAGCCCCACCGCCTCCATGCGCTGGGCGAGCCAGTCCGCCGCACGCGCCTGACCCGGAGACGGCGAGCCCCGCCCCTGGTGACGCGGCGCGGCGAGCCCGCGGATCGTCTCCGCCATGCACGCGCGCATCGCCTCGGCGTCGGGCACCCACCCCGGAGGCGCCGCCGAGGTGGTGAGCACCCGCTCGGGGGTGTGCGCCGCCTGCAGCCGGCGCACCTCGGCCTCGAGCTGGTCGGCGACCTCGCGGTGGTCGGGATCGCTCGCGGCTCGCGCGCACGCCCCGGCGGCTCCCCGCCGGCACGCGAGGGCCACCACGTCGGCGCTCTCGGCCCGGGACACCGCCGGCTCGTCGGACAGGTGCCACAGCGCCGCACACGCGGGCTCGGCACCCCCGCGGCAGCGCTCCTCGGCCGCCGCGACGATCGGCGCGCGAGGGACCGCCGCGCTCACCGGGTCGGCCCGGGTGACCCGCGCCGCCGCCCACAGGCACGCCCCCCCGTCGTCGCTGTGCGCGCACGCCTCGGCCAGGCGCTCCGCGCCCGCGCGGGGATCGGCCGGCTGCCCTCGGCCGACGACGTGCCACCAGCCGAGCTTCTGGCAGCCCTCCGCGTCCTCGAGCGCGCACGCCTGCGCCATGGCCTCGTAGGCGCCCTCGGCGTCGGGCGGCAGGCCGAAGCCGCGCATGCGCCGCGTGCCGAGCTCGCGGCAGCTCGGCGCGTGCTCCAGCGCGCACGCATGGGCGTAGCGGACCCGCGCCCGCGCGAGATCGCGCGGCAGGTAGGGCTCTCCCCAGGTCGCCATCTCCGCCGACTTCGCGCACGCCGGACCGTGCTCTCGGATGCAGGCGAGCTCGAGCAGCCGCTGCGCCTCTGCGTAGTCCCACCGGACCGACGGCCCGTCCTCGGCGAGGAACGCGCCGACCGTCGTGCAGGCTTCGTCGTCGCCGCCCTCACACCGCTCGATCACGTCGGTGAGCACGCGCTCGGCGGCGGGCTCGTCGCGCGTGAACAGCGGCGCGCACGACGCCAGGTGCGCCGCGGTGCACGCGCGCCGGTACAGCGCGCCCGCCCGCGCCTCGCGCCCTCGCTCCGCCAGCCGCTCGGCCTTCTCGAGGCACCCGGGGCCTCCGGCCGCGGGGCACTTCGCGCTCGCGAGCGCGACCAGCCACCACGCGATCACGTGGCCTCCACGCGGGTGAGGGTGACCGTGGCGTGGTGGGTGCCCCCGACCGTGGCGAGCTCGACCGGCGTGCCGGCGGGCCCGTCTACCCGGTCCACGGAGGTGGCCAGGACCTCTCCCGCGATCCATCCCTCCTGTGCGTCGAGCGCGCGGCGCAGAGCCTCGTCGTCGGTGTGCAGGGCCAGCGCGATGCGGTCGGTGACCTCGAGCCCCTGGTCGCGCCGGAGCTTCTGCACGGCGCTCACCAGCTCGCGCGCGATCCCCTCGGCCACCAGCGCGTCGTCGAGCTCGGTGTCGAGGGCCACGATGATCGCCCCCTCGGTCTCGATGACCACGTCCGGCGCCGGATCCCGACGCACGATCACGTCGTCGCTGCGGATGGGCTGCCCGAGCACCTCGAGCGCCTCCCCTGCGTCGAGCCGACGGAACTCGGCCGAGCCCCAGCCGCCGATGACCGCCGCCGCCTCCTTCATCTGCTTGCCGAACCGGCGGCCCAGCGCCTTGAAGTTGGGCTTGCAGGTGATCGCCGCGAGCTCGTCGCCTTCCTCGCGGACCCGCACCTCCTTCACGTTCAGCTCGTCGGTCAGCAGGTCGACGTGGGCCTCGAGCGCCGCCCGCGGCGCCGCGTCGTGGTGCACGATGGTGATCGCGCGGAGCGGCTGCCGGGTCTTGAGCCGGTGGCGCTCCCTCAGCCGGCGCCCCAGTCGCACGACGTCCCGCGTCCACTGCACGTCTCGCTCGAGCGCCTCGTCGACCAGCGCCTCGTCGACCGTCGGCCAGTCGCACAGGTGGACCGAGTCGCAGTCGCCGGTCTGGTGCCCCGCGTCGACCACGAGGTTGCGGTAGAGCATCTCGGCGCGGAAGGGCAGGAACGGGGCGAGGACCTTGGCGAAGGTGACCAGCGCCTCGTACAGGGTGGCGTAGGCCGCCGCCTTGTCCGCCTGGCCCTCCGCGTCGTCGGCGCTGCGCCAGAAGCGCCGCCGCGACAGCCGGATGTACCAGTTGGTGAGGTCGTCGATGAACCGCAGGACCTGCGGGACGACGTTGTACAGGCGGCACAGCTCCATCTGCTCGTCCACGCTGCGGATCAGCGTCTGCAGGTGGGACAGCAGCCACCGGTCGATCTCCGCCCGCTCGGCGACCGGGGGCCGAGGGGCGGCCGGGGTCCAGCCGTCGATGTTCGCGTACTGCACGAAGAAGCCGTGGGCGTTGTGCAGGGGCAGCAGCACCGTGCGCACGACGTCGCGCACGCCGTCCTCGGAGAACCGCAGCGGCTCGGCGCGCACCACGGGGCTGTGGATGAGGTAGGCGCGCAGGGCGTCGGCCCCGAAGCTGTCGAAGATCTGCTCCGGCGGCGGGAAGTTCTGCTTCGACTTGCTCATCTTGGAGCCGTCTTCCGCCAGCACCATGCCGTTGACCACGCAGCTCTGGAACGGCGGCCGGTCGAACAGGGCGGTGGAGAGGACGAGCAGGGTGTAGAACCAGCCCCGCGTCTGATCGAGGCCCTCGGCGATGAACTGGGCCGGGAAGTTGGCCTCGAACTGCTCCTTGTTCTCGAAGGGGTAGTGGTTCTGGCCGTAGGGCATCGAGCCCGACTCGAACCAGCAGTCGAAGACGTCGGAGATCCGCGACATCGGCGCGCCGCAGTCGGGGCAGGGGATCGTGAGGTGGTCGATGCGGTGCGGGTGCAGGTCGTCGACCTCGTGGCCGGTGAGCTCCTCGAGCTCCGCGATCGAGCCGATGCACACGCGATGTTCTTCGTCGTGGGGGCACTCCCAGATCGGGATCGGGGTGCCCCAGAACCGGTTGCGGCTGACGTTCCAGTCGCGCGCGTCGGCCAGCCAGTTGCCGAAGCGCTTGCTCCCCACGGCCTCGGGGACCCACAGCAGCTCCTCGTTGAGCGCCACCATGCGCTCCTTGAGGTCGGTGACGCGCACGAACCAGGCGGGCAGCGCCCGGTAGATCAGCGGGGTCTCCGATCGCCAGCAGAACGGGTAGCTGTGGACCAGGGTGTCGTGGCGGAACAGCCGGCCCGTCTGCTTGATGGCGCGGATCAAGTCGGCGTCGGCCTCCTTGACGTTGCGCCCCGCCCACTCCCCGACGGCCTCGGTGAACCGGCCCTCGTCGTCGACGGACTGGACGACGTCGATGCCCTCGCGCTTGCTGGCGACGTAGTCGTCTTCCCCGAAGTCCGGGGCCATGTGGACCAGCCCCGTGCCCTCGTCGGTGGTCACGTGATCTGCCGCGATCACGCGGAAGGCGTTGTCGTGGTCGGCGAAGTAGGGGAACAGCGGCGCGTAGCGGGCCCCGAGCAGCGCCGAGCCGGGCAGCTCCTCCAGGATCTCGGCGCCCTTGCCGAGCACCGCCTCCGCGCGGTCCTTGGCGACCACGAAGGTGCGCGCGTCGCCCTCGACCTTGGCGCGCACGTAGGCGAGGTCGGTCCCCACGGCGATCGCGAGGTTGCTGGGAAGCGTCCACGGCGTGGTCGTCCAGACGAGGAACGTGTCCTCCCCGTCGGTCCGGGGCATCGCGACGGTGATCGCGGGGTCCTGGACCTCGCGGTAGTCGAGGTTCGCCTCGAAGTTCGACAGCGACGTCGACAGCCGCCACGAGAACGGCATCACGCGGAACTCGCGGTAGACGAGGCCCTTGTCCCAGAGCTGGCGGAAGGCCCACCAGACGCTCTCCATGAACGAGGGATCCATGGTCTTGTAGTCGTCGTCGAAGTCGATCCAGCGGCCGAGGCGACCGATGATCCGGCGCCACTCCGAGACGTACTTGAGCACGTTGGCGCGGCAGGCCTCGTTGAACTTGTCGACGCCGTAGGCGCGGACCTCGGACGGGCCGCTCAGGCCGAGCTCCTTCTCCATGAGCATCTCGATCGGCAGCCCATGGGTGTCCCAGCCGAAGCGACGCTCGACCCGGTAGCCGCGCATGGTCCAGTAGCGGGGCACCACGTCCTTGAGGGTGCCCGGCACGAGGTGCCCGTAGTGGGGGAGCCCCGTGGCGAAGGGCGGGCCGTCGTAGAAGACGTAGGCGCGATCCTCGGGGCGCGCCTCGACGCTCCGGGGGAACGCGCGAATTCGCTCCCACAGCTCGGCGACCTCCTTCTCCTGGGCCGGGAAGTCCGGATCGCTGGCCACCGCGGGAAACGCACTCATCCACCTGCTCCATCGTCGTGGGGACGAAGGAGCTATGTGCCGCGACCGACCGCCGACGGCAAGCCAGAGGCGCCGCGGCTCGCGAGCGGAGTCAGAAGGTGTCGGCCCCGCCGTAGACCCAGTGGACGCCGGCCACGCGGTGCTCGGCGTTCGTGTGCGGGAGGTCGGTCGGCGACAGGATCACCCGGCCGAGCTGAATGTGCAGGAAGTCGCCCACGAACCAGTCCGGCCAGAGCCCGCCGGGCACCGTGAAGGAGCCCGTGTCGGGGAACGCGCAGGTCATCCAGCCGTCGTTGACGAACTCCCCGGTGAACGTGTTCTCGTACTGGCGGAGCATGAACAGCAGCATGTAGTCACCGCCCGACCCCGTCCACTCGAGGGTGTGGGAGCGCAGCACGTCGGGCGGCGTGGCTCCGGTCATGTCGGGCGAGGTGACCTCGAAGTCGCCGGGGATCGTGACCGCTCCGGAGATGCCGAACGAGGGCCACCCCGGGTCGCCGACCACCGGGTCGAGATCGAGCACCGCACCCCCGGGAACGTCCGCCTCGTCGAGCTCGCCCGCGTAGCCCCCGTTGTCGGCGTCGAGCGGGAGCGTGAACGACGAGGTGCCGCTGAACGACAAGCTCGCCGCCCCCGTGGTGGCGAACGTGGGGCTCGCCTGGCCGGCGTACTCGTACGCACACGCGGCCCCCGGCGTGGCGGGGTCGGCGAAGTTGTGGCGGACCTCCCAGTCGCTCGGGCCCTGCACGAAGGCGAAGCTGCCGAACGCCTGGTCAGCCACCCCCCCCTCCCAGTACCCGCCGACCTCGTGGATCCGCTCGATCGCGCCCACGGTGCCGGCGGATGCGCTCGCATCGGCGAAGTAGGTGAAGCCATCCGCCAGGGTGTGACTGCCCCCCGCGTTGGTCGCCACCACGGGGACCGGACCGGTGCCCGTGAGCGCGGGGGTGACGGCCTCAAGGCTGCCCGGAGCCGTGGACAGGATCGTGGCGGGGGCACCGCCGAACGTGACCCCGGTGACCGCGGCCAGGTCGGAGCCGGACAGGGTGACCGACAGCCCCCCCGCGTTCGACCCGAAGCCCGGCTCGACCCCGGTGAGCACCGGCGCCTGCTCGACGACGGGCGTGCCGGTGTCGGTCTCTTCCGTCTCGTCGTCGGAGGTCTGGGGGGTACCGGTGTCGCCCGACCTCGGCGACCCGGACTCCTCCGCCGTGTCGTTCACCAGGGCATCGGCAGGCGCCTCGCGCTCCCCGTAGTACCGGAGAGAGCCGAAGCAGCCCGTCATCAAGAACAGCGCGCACACAGAACACGAGCGCGAGAAAAACATGAGCGCTCCCTTTGGGACACCCAGACTCTACCCCGCTCGGAGCCCTGTCGAAAGCTCGATCGTCCGCTTTGTCAGGACGGGCGGAGGGCCTGCAGGCCCCGGCGCGTCTCGACGCCCGCGACGTGCCGGCGCCACTCCGGGACGCCGTGGATCTGCGCCTGAGGCCGCGCCTGCTTGGCCGCGCCGGCCGCGATCGCGTCGATCACCGCGTCGGTCAGCGGCTGCCCGACCGCCTGCGAGGGACCGCGACAGCGGGCTGCTCTACATCGCCATGGAGTACATCGA
>CAYMSU010000368.1:0-6713 GCA_964393165.1 uncultured Enterobacteriaceae bacterium | reverse complement strand
CGAGCGGAAGCCGGACCTTCGGGCTTCGCCCTGCAGGCCGGTATGCGAGCGAAGCGCCGTGAATTCGAACCTGCCGCTCGTTCGGACCCCCCAGAAAACTGCCGCCCGGATGCTCTGACGGCAGGGTATCGTCCATCCATGGCACAGCTCCTCCTGTCTCAAGGCACGTCGGATACCCTGGTATTCTCCGTGGGAACTGGGCGGACCCTCGTGGGGCGGTCCCGCCACTGCGGGATATGCGTCGATTCCCACCGCGTGAGCCGCCACCACTGCGAGATCATCGGCGAGGGCGCCCACTACCGGATCATCGACACCAGCACCAACGGCACCCGCCTCAACGGCGCGTTCCTGAAGCCGCGCATCTCCTACTCCCTCGCCGACCGCGATGTCATCGAGATCGGCCCCTATTCGTTCACCTTCGTGCGCAGCCCGGAGCGCCGCCGGCTGCAGCCCACGAGCGACGCCCCGCTCGACGAGCTCGCGGGCGACCCGTCGCCCACCGAAGAGAGCCTGGGCGACCTCGTCGGCGCGTCTGCCGAGATCCGCGGGGTCTTCTGCAAGATCCGCAAGGTGGCCCCGCACCGCCACGCCGTGCTCGTGACCGGGGAGTCCGGCACCGGCAAGGAGCTCGTGGCGCGGGCGCTCCATGCGCATGGCACCCACCCCGAGGGCCCGTTCGTGCCCGTCAATGCGGCCGGGCTCGCCGACACCCTCTTCGAGTCCGAGCTGTTCGGCCACGAGAAGGGGGCGTTCACCGGCGCCGAGGCCCGCAGTCCCGGCGCGTTCCAGTGCGAGCACGGGGGCACCCTGTTCCTCGACGAGATCGGTGAGATCCGGCTCGAGCTGCAGGCCAAGCTGCTGCGGGCCCTCGAGAGCGGCGAGGTGCGCCGCGTGGGCGGCACCGTGCCCGAGCGGCCCGACACCCGCGTGGTCGCCGCCACCAACCGCGACCTGCAGGCGATGTGCGCCGAGGGCACGTTCCGCGACGATCTGTTCCATCGCCTCGCGGTGATCACGATCCGCCTGCCCCCACTGCGGGAGCGCCGAGACGACATCCCCGGGATCGCGCGCTCCCTGCTCGCGCGTGAGCACCCGGGCGCCCGGCTGTCCTCCGCCGCGGTGGACCTGCTCGCGCAGCAGGACTGGCCAGGCAACGTGCGAGAGCTCCGCAACGTGCTGGTGCGCGCCGTCATCGCGAGCGACGGCGCGGTCGTCGAGCCCCGGCACCTCGAGCTGCCTGCGCCCCTCACGCGGCTGCGAGATCCGGAGGCCGCCGAGCTCCTGTCCGCCTACCAGCAAGCGGGCAGCCAGCGCAAGGCCGCCCGCAAGCTCGGCATCCCACTGTCGACGTTCCGCTACCGGCTGGCGAAACACGGCCTCGGTCCGTCCGACGTGCGCTGAGCGACGTCTGGCGTCCGCACCCTCACCAACTCAGACATGACGGGTGGAGGGGGTCCGCGCACGACCTACCCACCGATCCTCCGATCGGTGGTCTGGCGCGCGCTCGCCTACACCAACGATCGGAGGACAGTCGGAGGGGTCCCGCGCGGGACCGATCCACCGATCGGGGCTGAGTCGGACCGGTCGCACCCGCACCCCCATCACCTTGCAGTGGCAGGACGGACGGGTCGTACCCTCGCCCCTACCAGCGATCGTAGATCAGTCGGTCGGGTCGTACCCTCGACCCCACCGACCGACGGGAGTCAGTCGGTCCGGGCGCGCGTAGGACCGATCCAGCCGACGAGTGTCGATCGGTCGGGGGCCGCGTACGACCGATCCAGTCTGCACCGATCGGTTGGTAGGGTCCCGCGCACGACCTGAGGACTCGACAGGCGATCGACGGTCGTTCTGAGGAAACGAGGGGTGCACCACGCCCCCGCGCGACCGTCCGCCCCTGAACAGCCGGACCCACGATCCCGGCCACTGCTGCCTGCGCCCGTTCACCTCCCCGATCGGGTAGGGCGGACACGCGGGCCCGGTACCACGATATCGATGGGTCTTCCGTTGGCACTGCGGGTGCACAGCTCCTCGGTGTCCGCGCGACTCCTGCGCGGACCACGAGGAGGAGACGATGGGACAAGTCATCATGGCTGGGTCGGCGTCCGAGGACATCCTGCGGGACGTCCGGCTCACGCTGGCGGGCGCGCGCTCGCTGGGCGAGCCTTACCAGACCGATGCGGAGGGCTTCCTCGCCGACATCGCGGCGCGGGCAGAGACGTTGGAGGAGGAGCTCACGAAGAAGCGTCGGGAGCTGGAGGTGCTGCGAAGTCAGCAGGCGACGACGAACCACCGGTGCAACGACCTGGTGGGGCGGATCAAGGACGACCTGTGGAACCTGATCGGCCGCACGGCGAAGGATCCGGTGTTCGCGATGATCTTCCCGGGAGGGAAGGATCGGTACACGTCGAAGGTGCCGTCGAACAAGCCGACGGCGCTGGAGTTGCTGGCGACGGTCCTGCAGACGCACCCTCACCCGCTGATCCCGCAGGAGCGGGTGGCGGCGGCGGTGGAGGAACTGCGTGCCGCCGCCGAGGAGATGGCGGCGGTGAACACGCAGCTGGGCCCGATGCGGGTGCAGGTGCGGCTGGTCTCGGCGCAGGTGATGGCGAACGCGAAGCAGGGGCGGCTTCAGCTGGCGCGGCTGAAGCGGTACTGGGCGTCGCAGGGGATGTCCAGCCCCGACATCCACCGGCTGATCCCGGATCGGCCGCGGAGCAGCGACCGCCGGGGTGAGGTGGACGCGGAGATCGAGGAGGTCGAGGAGGTCGACGACGACCCGACCGAGGCTCCGGCGGGGGAGCCCGTGGAGGTCGAGGCCCTGGAGATCGTCACGGCGAAGGTGATCGACGAGCCGGACGACGATGACGAGCCGCCACTCCCGGCCTAGGTGACGCCGGGGGTCGTGCCCGTACGGACGCGGGCGCGGCCCTACGGCCAGGCCCAGCTCTCCAAGCCGCGCCGCTCGGCTGCCACAAAGCCGTCACCGGCTTGCCACCCGCAGAACCAGGCAGACCCGGGTTACGGGCCTCGCGGTTCGCCGCGGAGGGGCTGTGACAATGGAGACGATCCGCTCCCTTGCCACCCCCTCGCAGGCCTCGGCCATGCCGCGCCCCGCATCACGGGCTGAAGGCCGAAAGGGCTCTCGGTGTGGTGGGACGAGAGCCTCCGTCTGGGTCAGCGCTTCGATACCGAGATCGATGACCACCTGTCGACCTCGGCAGGGGCGGTCGTGGTGTGGAGTCGGCAATCTGTCGACAGAGGGTACGTTCGCGCGGAAGCGCAGGCGGCGTGGTCGACGGGGAAGCTCGCGGCCGTCATGATCGAGAACTGCAAGCCCCGAGTGCCGTTCAACGTCGAGCAGTACGCGGATCTCACCGACTGGTAGGGGAATCGGAACCATCCAGGGTGGCTGAAACTCGTGGAGCGGCTGCGAGTCCTCGTGCAGATGGCGGGCCGGCAACCCCCACCCCGTCCCGACCCGCTCCAGCTCTACCGAAAAGAACAGCGAGACAACTTCGAGACGCTTCCCCAGCTGTTCCAGGACCTGGGCGCTGGACCTTCATCGGAGATCCTGGGTCAGGCAAGACGGGCCTCCTCCGTCGTTTTGGCCTCGAGCTGCTCAGCGAGGTGGACGGTCCCGTCCCCATCTACGCGCGTGTCGCGGGCCTCCCCTCCGACACCACGCTGTCGACGCTCCTCAGCCTGCAGGAGGGCAAGCCGACGGCAGCCTCTCTCGAAGCCCAGATCGAAAAAGGGAAAGCCGTGCTGCTCCTCGATGGCTTCGACGAGCACCCCGATCCGCGGAGGGCACGCGAGCTGGTGGTTCGGCTCGCCCACAGCGTGGGTACGTCACGGACTCGAAGCAGGCAGCGCGCCCTACAGCCGAAGGGGTCTCTCGGTGCCCGCGCCTGCCCCACCACCCCGACCCGTTTCCGGTAATGTACACCCGCTCCCTGCCGCGCCCCATCTCCAACGGCGTGCCGGAGCTCCCCCTCGATGTGCCCTGGCGCCGCGACGACGCACCGGACGAGCCGGGCGGCGAGGACCCCGAGGCGGCCCCCGAAGGCTCGGGCCCGTGGGTTCGGTCCGTCGACGTCACCCGCGAGCAGGTGCTGGAGGCCCTGGAGGACTGCGACTGGAACAAGACCTGCGCCTACCAGCGGCTCGGGATGAAGAACCGCGACGCGCTCCGCCACGCGATGAAGCGCCTGGGCATCCCTGCGCGACGGCCTCCCGAAGACGAAGCGTAGGCGAAGGCCGAAGGCGCCCGGCGCGCGACGGCGCGACTGGGCTCCCCCGGGGGGAGGCTACAGCGCGTAGTACCAGTCGTCGTTGCCCTGCCGGAACGGGTCGAAGCAGTTGTTGAGGCTGACGCTCAGCCCGCACTCCCCGTCGGACTCGCAGAGCCCCCCGGAGGCCACCTCGTCGCACTTCGGAGGATCGTAGCCGGGGGGCAAGGGGGGAACCACGCAGGTGCTGAGCGACACGTACCGCTTCGCGCAGACGCCCTTGCGGTGGTAGCGCTTGTCGCCCCGGCCGAGCGTGGTGAGGTCGCTGGCGTGGTTGCCGTCGAGCCGGCCTTCGTTGTGCAGATCCCAGTAGGTGTCCACCTGCGTGTACGACACCCTCTGGCCCTGCTTCATGTACCGGGAGTCCCCGTCGCGCATGCGCAGCAGGTGGTTCGGGCTGCCCGTGCCGAGCTGGCCCTGGCTCGCGAGATCGCTGTAGGCGTCGAACTGATCCCCCGAGATCGGGGCACCCCGCCGGTGGTAGTCGTCGTCGAGCACCGCCCGCAGCTCGGCCTCGGTGTCGTAGCAGACCCCCCGCGCCGACGCCTCGACGTCCTGGGCGTCGGGGATCGCGAGCTCTTCCACGGTCTTGCCGGCGAACCGCTCCGCGTCGAGCGCCCGGTCGGCGCGCACCGCGTAGGCCGCGTAGGGCACCGTGCCCAGCGGCACGACGCCCAGCCGGTCGCCGTCGACTGCGACCTCGAGCCAGAGCTCCGCGAAGTCGGCGAAGACGTCGAGCCCGAGCGGCACGTTGCGGCCGAGCGAGGTCGTGAAGCCGCCTGCAGTGAAGGTGACGACCTGCCGCTCGGACCACTCGGGCGGGCCCTCGGGATCCGAGAGCAGCGCGAACTCGGCCTCGAGCTGGCCGTCGATGGGAATCCCGTCGGGGTCGGTGAGCATGCCCTGGACGGGGAGGTGGGCCTCGTCGGCGAAGGCGGCGGCCGCGAACAGGGGGCTGAGGAGAGGGTACAGCACGGCGATATCCTTGGCGAAAGGGGCTAGCGCGAGGGCTGCGGAGGGGCCGAGACCCCGCCGAAGCCCAGGTGGAGGTGGTACGACCGGCCGCGGAGGGCGCGGGAGGCCATCGGCTCGCCGACCCACAGGGTGCCGGTGTGCCGCTGGCCGGTGAGGTGCTCGCCGCCCGGGACCACGCTCAGGCGGTCGCCGGGGTAGGCGGGCTCGAGAGCGGAGGGCGAAGCAGCGGTGTCGCTGTCGTCGGGGCTCGCCCGATCGGGGGAGCACGCGACGAGTGCCGCCGCGAGAGTCGCCAAGAGGCCGAGGTGGTGCATGATCGGTCTGCCGAAGCCCGCGGAAGGAGGCCCTGGGCGTCGCCTCGCGGTGCGGCGGCGCAGGGGCGAGGCCGAGGTTCGGCCCGCAGTCCCCCGGTCTCGCAAAGCTCGGGCCAGGCTGAGCGCAGTCCCCGACCGAGGATTTTCCTGGCGTTTCGCGAGAGGCCTGAGGCAACCGGCTCGCGGGTGCGCGCGCGCGCCCAGCGGGCGCGGGCGGGCAGCCCCTCCGCGACGATCCCGTCGGTCAAGACGGAAGCCGACGCGGGCCTCCACCGCCCACGCGGCGTGCGGAGCGGGCCGCTCGCGTGAGGAAGCCGGGCGCACCGCCCTCGGGGCCTGTCGCTACCCCGTGCCGACGCGCCGCCGCCCCGCGAGATCGCCAGGAGCCCGGCCCCGAGAGGGTGCGCAGGCCCCGCGCCCGGAGCAGGTCGACCCGGTCTCCCCAGGTCCGAGCGCATCGTGAGACCTGCTGGAAATATCGCCACGCCCTTGGTGCGATAATCCCCGGGCCCCGCAGGAGAATGCACCATGCCCCCACACGTGATCGTCTACTTCGGCCGACTCGCCGAGAACCTCGGGCGACTCCGTGTGCACCACGGCGAGACCACTCGCTTCATCCGCACAGGGCAGACGGAGCCCGAGTACCCCGTCGACACGGTCCCCGAGGCGTGGCCAGAAGGCGACGGCCTGTACTTCGCCTTTATGGAGGACGGGAGCCAAGGGTACGTCGTGAGCGTCAACGACTTGAAGCTACCCGTACCCGTGCCGATCGACGATGCCGCCCACGCGGGGGTTCACGCCGGTCCGCAGCCTCGCCGAATCTGCGACCAGCAAGCCCTCCGCCTGCTCCAAGCGTGCCTCGTGGCCAACGTTCCCGCAAGCCTGCGCCCGTCGTAGCGCCTTGCGTGTCGTAGCTCCGGAGCCCCTCGATCCCAGCTGCGCCAGCCGGCCCCTCGTCCGCTGCTCTGCGCCCATGCCTTGCCTACCTCGCCCCCCACGTCTAGCACTGACCAGGCGAGGACTGCTCGACGCGACCGAAGCAGGCAGAGTGCTGGTGGCGCCGAGCAGGCCCCGCGAAGCCAATTCCCAGGATCCGCCGCGCGCGGCCCCTCCCCATCCCCCATCCCCCATCCCC
>CAYMSU010000367.1:0-6728 GCA_964393165.1 uncultured Enterobacteriaceae bacterium | reverse complement strand
GGCAGAAGGGAATTGCGCTGGGTTGGATCGATTGATCGAGAACAACGCCCCCACAGAGCATGAATGAAAATCAATCCCTGACAGAGCACCCTCGGGGAGCACCGGCGGGGTGTAGCCCGGGATCCAGTTCGCGAGCCGCACCGCGTCGCCGCCCACGCGCAGGCCCTCGGTGCAGTCCCAGCCCGGATCGTCGTCCTCGGCCTCGAACGGGGTGACGTCGAAGCCCTCGGGCACCTGCATGAGGCGGGCGTGGTGGGCCGCGTCGGGGTTGCTGGGCACGATGCGCGCGCCCACGACCCAGCGCCCGGTCTCGGGCAGCGCGAGCCGGAAGCAGCGCCGGTCGTCGGGCGACTGCCGGGGGGTGTAGGGCTCCTCCGGGGTCAGCGTCTCGTCGACGCGGGGCAGCGCCGCGGGGGCAGGCGCGGACAGCTCCCGCGGCGGATCGCCCCAGGGCGGGGCCCCCGCCTCGAGCCAGTCGAGCAGGTAGGCGCGGTCGGCCTCGGGCAGCGCCCGCGAGTCGGCGTACGCGACGTCGACCGGGGCGGCCGGCCACGGGGGCATCGCGCCGGTGGTCAGCGCCGCCTCCATGGGGTGCCGCAGGGCTACGACCTCGTCGTGGGTGTGCATCGACCACCCCGAGGCGATCCGTTCCGGAGCGTGGCAGCCGCTGCAGTGGCGCTCGAGGGTGCCCGCCACCCCCGTCCAGTCGGGCTCGGCGACGGAGCCCGGGCCGGGAACGGCGTCCTGGCACGCCGCCAGGGCGACGGCTCCGACGAGGGCGGCGAGGGCGAGCAGCGACCGGATGGCAGACCTCCGCCCCCAGTGAAGCACAGCCCTACCGTCTTCGCTCCCTCTTTGCCTGGCGCTTGGCGGACTTCGCCTCCTCGACCACCGCCTCGTGGTCCAGGTGGTCGGTGCCGCTGCGGGACAGGTACTCGGCATAGGTGCCGCGATAGTCCTCGATCCCGTCCGGGCTCAGCTCGAGGATGCGCGTGGCGAGCTGGTCGACGAACCAGCGGTCGTGGCTCACGAAGAGGAGGGTGCCCTCGTAGTCCGACAGTGCCTTCGACAACGCCTCGATGCCTTCGAGGTCGAGGTGGTTGGTGGGCTCGTCGAGGACCAGGACGTTGGGCTCCTGGACCGCGATCTTCGCGAACAGCAGCCGGGCCCCCTCCCCTCCGGAGAGGTTCTCGACGGCCTTGTCGGCGTCTTCCCGGCTGAACAGGACCGCCCCGAGGCGGGCGAGGGCGCCGCCCATGCCGATGTCGGGGGCGCTGTCCCACAGCACCGACAGCACCTTGTCCTGTGGCTCCCCGAGCGCGTCCGCGTGGTCCTGCGGAAAGTAGCCCACGTGGGTCTCGTGGCCCCAGGCGACGCTGCCGCTGGTCGGCTCGAGCAGGCCCATCGCGATCTTGAGGAGCGTGGACTTGCCGATGCCGTTGGGGCCGATGATCGCCAGCCGATCTCCGCGCTCCACGGTGAGCGACACGTCGACGAGCACGATCTTGTCGCCGTAGGCGTGGTCGATGTCGCGCAGGTGGAGGACCTCGCGGCCGCTGGGGCGCTGCTGGGGGAACCGGAAGGCGGGGTGGCGCCGCGAGGAGGGGGGAAGCTCCTCGATCACGATCTTGGCCATCCGCTTCTGGCGGGAGTTGGCCTGCCGGGCCTTCGTGGCCTTGGCCGAGAAGCGCGCGATGAACTGCTTGTGCTCCTCGATCTCCTGCTGGCGCTTCTCGATCTCGGCTTCCTGGCGGTCCCGGTCTTCGGCCTTGCGCGCGAGGAACGCCGAGTAGTTGCCCTTGTACAGGGTGACCCGCTCGTAGTCCACGTCGAGGATCTCGGTGCTGACCGCGTCGAGGAAGCGCTGGTCGTGGGAGACGCAGACGGCACAGCCCGAGAAGTCCTGCAGGAACTGCTCGAGCCACTGGATCGCGAGGATGTCGAGGTGGTTGGTGGGCTCGTCGAGGAAGAGCAGGTCGGGCTCGGAGGCGAGGGTGCGGGCGAGCAGCGCGCGGAGCTTGAAGCCACCGGACAGGGCGGACAGTGGCTGGTCGTGGACCTCGGTGGGGATCCCGAGGCCCTCGAGGATCCGGCCGGAGCGGGCCTCGAGCTCGTAGCCGCCGTTCCGCGTGACGTAGTCCTCCAGCTCGCCGTAGCGATCGACGTCGAAGTCCTCCTCGGAGAGCAGCGCCTCCTTCTCCTGCAGCGCGCTCCACAGGGACTCGTGGCCCATCATCACGACGTCGAGGATCCGGGTGTCCTCGTACTTGAAGTGGTCCTGCTCGAGCACCCCGAGGCGGGCCTTCTTCTGGCGGACCACGGTCCCCTCGGACGGCGTCTCCTCGCCGGCGAGGATGCGCAGCAGGGTGGACTTTCCGGAGCCATTGGCCCCCACGATGCCGTAGCGGTGGCCCGCGAGCAGCTGCAGGTCCGCGTGGCGGAAGAGGGTCTGGCCGCCGAAGGCCATGCCGAGGTCGGTCGCGGTCAACATGGACTGCGCTTAGACAGCTGGAGCGCCCATGTCGAGGGCCGGAGGCTAACCCGCCTGGACGCGGCCGTGGTTGTCGCAGTGGTCGCCGTGGGGGTGGTGCAGGTGACCGTCGACCAGGTAGTCGACGTGATCGCCGTGGGGCACCGCCTCGTGGCCGCACCCGGGGCCGTGGGGGTGGTCGGCGGGGTGGCCGCCGCACGCGTGAGCCGGCGTGCACGCCCGCGGGTTCGCGTCGTCGACGGGCAGCACGTGCTCATCCACGTGGTCCCCGTGGGGATGGTGCAGGTGACCGTCGTGCAGGTAGTCGACGTGATCGCCGTGGGCGAGAGGCGTGTGGCCGCAGCCGGGACCGTGCACGTGGTCGTGGTCGGGGTGCTGCACGCAGGGCTTCGGATCGGGACGGGCGGGCATGTGGAACCTCCGGTCGGGTGTAGGTTCGGACCTGCGGGGCCCGCTAGGGTTCCTACCCTCCGATCGCGGAACGCGCCGAGGCCGGGACCGCCCTGGGCGGGGCGGCCTCGACCCTCGTGGCGAGCCGCGGGACCTGCGATACGGCCTGGCGGGAGGCCCATGCTCATCACATCCACGCTGGTCGGCGCACACGGCGCGGCCCTGGCGGCCCTGGCGGCGCGTCGGGCCTGGATCCACCAGGTCCGCCCCTCGTCCATCCAGGGGTCGGACCGGTTCATGCTCCGGTGGGCGCGCCGCGAAGGAGCGCGCTCCTACGGCTACTTCACGGTCTCGTTCGGATCCCGGACCGAGGAGGCGTTCGCCGAGGTCTGTCGCGAGATCCGCGCGAACCTCGCGGAGCAGCTCGCCCAGCCCCGGAGCTCCTGGCGCCGCGGGGTCGACGTCGACCGCGGCGAGTGGGTGTGGCGGGACAGCCGCTCGATGGACTCCCTCGTCGACGACGTGCACGACGATCGGGCGTTCTTCGAGGTCGGAGATCCCCGCCAGCGCGACATTGTCGTCCGGTTCCACCACGGCCGCCGGCTGTTCGGGGTCCTCTTCGATCACACCTGCTGGGACGGGATCCGCGTGGTCAACGAGTGCCTGGCGCCGGTCATCACGGCGCGGCCGTTCTCGAGCCGCTGGCTCGTGCGCGACCAGTACGTGCCCGCGGCCTCGGAGCTCGGGGTGCTCTACACGGCCTACAAGCACGGGTTCCGCGCCCTGACCTACCGCACGGTGCGCAAGTTCCCGGTGGGCCACGGGCAGACCGTGGTGAAGCACGTCTGGCGCACGGCGGAGCTCAAGGCGCTCAAGGATCGCCTGGGGGTCACGTTCTCGGCTGCGATCGTGGCCCGCTTCGGGCGCATGGTCCTCGACTGGCTCCCGCCCGACCGGGAGCGGGTGCGGATCGGGGTGATCGTGGGGTTCCTCAACGAGCGGTTCCGCAACAACTACTCGATGCTCGCGATCGACGTGCTCCGCAAAGACGACCTCGACGCCGCGGTGCGGCGGGTCAGCCGGCAGATGAAGCGGCGGCGCGTCGAGGTGCTCGGGCTGTACCACCTCGTGAGCACGTTCGAGGTGGAGTCCCTGTTCAAGGCCAACGTGGTCGATGCCCTGTTCAGCCCGGCGTTCTTCGACCCAGACACGGGGCTCAGCCTCGACGTGATCGATATGAGCTTCTTCAACGTGCCGAGCTCGACGCCGCTGTATGCCTTCGCGTGCAGCATCGGGGACCGGATCACGGTGTGCACCACCAACAACTGCGCCGACGTGGATCCGGCGCGGCTGACCGAGGGCTCGGTGCAGGTCTTCGAGTACGACGGCCACGCGCGGCTCGACCGGGTGCGGCCGGCGCTCCCGTAGCCAGGTGCGCTCGCATGCGGGGTTAGCCGATCGGCCAACCCCGCCGGGCGGCACGCTCGAGGACCGCGAACCAGGTGCGCCAGTCGCGGTCCTCGAGGAACGACAGGATCGCGGGCACGTCCCGCACGTCGAGGGCCACCCGGTGAAGCATCGCGAGCTGCAGCAGCACCTCCCCGATGCACGCCAGCGGGTGATCGGCCTCGGTCGGGAGCACCACCCGGTCGCTGATCGCCTCCGCCCACGCCTCCACGTCGTGCCGGTCCAGGTCGCCCGCCTTCCACTGGCGCAGCACGCGCGCGATCTCGGCCTCGTCGGGCAGGTGGGCGGGCGGCTCCGGCACGTCGCCGGGCACGCCGAGCGAGCCCAGGTGCGCCGCGACGAAGGCGGCCACCGGATCGGCCGCCCGGATCCGCGCGAGCCGGGCGAGCACCCGCTGGCGGGCGGCGGCCGCCGC
This sequence comes from uncultured Enterobacteriaceae bacterium, assembly GCA_964393165.1. Classification (GTDB taxonomy): domain Bacteria; phylum Myxococcota_A; class UBA796; order UBA796; genus DRPG01. Next base: position 1,965 of record CAYMSU010000367.1, on the reverse strand, counting down.
GGAGCGCTCCCCCTCGGTGGTCGCGCCGCGCTCGAGGGCCTCCACCCGGGCGAGGCGGTCGCGGATCCGTCGTTCGTCGGCTGCTCGCATAGGAGGAGCGTACCCTGGAGTGGTATGCCCCGCGCCCCTCGTCGCATCACTGGCCCGTACCTGCAGCGCGTGACCGCGCACTACCTCGAGCGCTACAGCAGCAACCGGGCGCACCTCGCCCGCCTGCTCGACCGGCGCGTGGAGCGGAGCGCCCGCCACCACGCCGCCGATCCCGCGGAGCTCGACGCGCTGCGCGAGGAGGGGCGGGCGCTCGTCCGCGAGGAGCTCGATCGCCTCGAGCAGATCGGCCTGATCGACGACGATCGGTTCGCCGCCGACCGGGCGGCGGCGATGCACCGGCGGGGGGCGTCGGCGCGCCGCATCCGGGCCGCGCTGGCCGCCCGGGGCCTCCCGAGTGAGGTCGTCGACGCCGCCCTCGACGCGCTCGCCGACGACGAGGCAGATCCCGAGCTCCGCGCCGCGGCCACGTACGCCCGCAAGCGGGGGCTGGGCCCCTGGCGCCGCGCGCCAGACACCGACGAGCGCAGGCGCAAGGAGCTCGGCCGCCTCGCGCGAGCGGGCTTTCCGTTCGCCCTGGCCCGGCGGGTGGTCGACGCCCCCAGCCCCGAGGATCTCGCCGACGGCGGCTGAGTGTCCGGGCGGTCGCCCAGCGATTATCGTTACGCCGGCCCTGTTCCGACGAGGAGGCCTCGTGTACAGGCTCGCGGGCTTCGCGCTCGCCGTGATCGCAGGGTGTGGGGGGTGTGCTACGCGAGTCCCGATCGAGGAGACGGCCGTCTTCCAGCCGCGCGCGGCGCTCGTCCCCGAGACGTTCGACGCGGCCAACGCCACGTTCGAGGAGCTGCGCGTACCCACCTCCGACGGGGTGGAGCTGTACGCGTGGCACATCACGCGCGAGGGTGCGGAGCGAACCGTGCTGTACTTCGGGGGCCAGGGGTTCTACCTGGTGCTCGCGCACGACTTCGTGGCCGACATGCTCGCCCACGTGCCGGTGAACCTCGTGCTGTTCGACTACCGGGGCTACGGCCGGAGCGGCGGCGAGCCCACCGTCGCCGCGCTCAAGCACGACGCCCTGCGGATGTACGCGCTCGTCACCGAGGAGCGCGGGGTCGCCCCCGAGGATCTCCTCGTGCACGGGCACTCCATGGGCAGCTTCATGGCGAGCCACGTGGCGGCGGAGCGACCGGTCGCGGGCCTCGTGCTGGAGTCCGCGGTCACCGACCTCCAGGGGCTCACGAAGGAGCTCGTGCCGGGGTTGCTGCGGCCGTTCGTGCGCTTCGACATCGCTCCGGTGCTGCAGGCGGAGTCCAACCTCGAGCGGGTCGCCCGGATCCGGGCGCCCACGCTGTTCGTGGTCGGCTCCGAGGATCGGGTCACGCCGCGGGCGCTGACCGACGCGCTGCACGAGGCGTCGGCGGCGTCGTCCAAGGCGAAGGTGATCGTCGAGGGCGGCGGGCACAACGAGCTGCACCGCGAGCAGGCGTACACCCGCGCCTACACGGACTTCGCGACGCAGCGATGAGCGCGCGCGGAGGGTAAGCTCTCGACCATGGCCCGCCACCTCGCCATGCTCTCCGTCGTCGGGTTCCTCTGCGGCTGCGCCTCGAGTGAGCGCGTCGCCCAGGAGATGGAGCGCGCGCTCGAGGAGAGCCACCACGCGCTCGCCATGCAGCTCGTGGCCACCGAGCTGCTCGCGCACACCTTCACCGAGCCCGACGAGCCCCCGGCCACCGGGGGCCTGCGCCACGCCGAGAGCTGCGGCTGCCCGTGCCTCGAGCGCGTGGGCGACGCGCCGCCCTTCGTGCTCACCCTGGACTACCCGGGCACCGGCTGCCTGCCGACCTCCGGGCTCGTCCCCGCCGCGCTCGCGGGCCACGCCGTGGTGCAGTACGACGGCCAGCAGGCCTCCGTCAC
>CAYMSU010000366.1:0-6772 GCA_964393165.1 uncultured Enterobacteriaceae bacterium | reverse complement strand
CCGGATGGTCCGCGCCTGATCCGCGATGGCCCGGGTGATCGCCTGGCGGATCCACCACGTGGCATAGGTGGAGAACTTGTAGCCGCGCCGGTACTCGAACTTCTCTACGGCCTTCATGAGGCCGATGTTGCCCTCCTGGATGAGATCCAGGAACTGCAACCCGCGGTTCGTGTACTTCTTCGCGATCGAGACGACCAAGCGCAGGTTCGCCTCGACGAGCTCGCACTTCGCCTGCTCCGCGAGCGCCTCGCCCTTCTTGAGCTCCTGCGCCCCGCGGTGCAGCTCGTCGCGACCCATGCCCGTGGCGCGCTCGACCTTGCGGATCTTCCGCAGCTCACGGCGAACCCGGCTGTCGAAGTCCTTCCACTGCTCCTCGTCGATGCCGGTGCGCTCGATGACCTCGCGCCCCGCGCCGTCGAAGTTGCGCCGCACCTTCCGGATCGACGGCCGGAGCTCCTTGACGGGCAGCCGCGCGTCTCGCGCGACTCGCTCGATCTCCTTTTCCGCCGCGGCAAGAAGGATCCAGGCCTCCTGGATCCGGCGGGAGATGAGGGCGATCTGCTTCTTGGAGAGGTCGAGTGCCTCCATGGTGCCGAGCAGCTCCTCCTCGCACTCGAGGACCGACTCCTCGAACTCCGTGCGCTTGCGCTTGCTCTTCGCCTTGGAGTGCGCCTCGCGAAGCTCCTCGAGACGCACCAACAGCTGCTCTGCGCGCGCCTTGACCTCCGGCAGGGTGCTGCCGTCGCTCGCCTTCGCCGGCCGGGGACGCTTGCCGCTCTTCATCGCCTTGGAGATGCGGTCCTCGTCCTCCGCGATGAGCTCGTCGATGAACATGACGCCGAGGGCCGAGGTGAGCGCGAAGCGCTTGACGGTGAGCTCGCCGTCTTCGATGCGCTTCGCGATCTCGATCTCGCCCTCGCGGGAGAGCAGAGACACCGAGCCCATCTTGCGCAGGTACACCCGGACGGGGTCGTTGCTCCGGGTCGCATCGGGCTTGCCCTCGCCCTCCTTGCCGTTCGGGCGCTCCTCGTCTCGCTTGCGCGCTCGATTGACGATCTCGATGTCCATGTCCGAGAACATGATCATCACGTCGTCCAGGCGCTCACTGGAGATGAGATGGGTGGGCAGGAAGTTGTTCATCTCCTCGTAGGTGACGTACCCTCGCTGCTTGCCCATGTTGATCAGCTGCTGCACTTCCGGTTCAGAGAGGTCCTTCGGCATCTTCATGGACAGGGGCTCTCCTCGGTGGCGTGGCTAGCCGCCGATAACTCCCCCCCCAGAGCGTCGCCACCATCCGTCACGCTGTGTCCTCGCGGGTCGTCGCGAGGATCGCCAGGATCTCTGGTACCCTTTCGTGCGCGATGGCCTCCGCGAGCCGACGCTCCTCGGCGACCAGCCGCTGGTGTCGCTCGATTGCGGCGAGGACCGAGTCGTCGCCCTCCCGCTCCATTCGCTTGATCTCCTCGGTGGCCGCCGCAAGTCGCGCGGCCCGCTGGGGTTCCTCCATTCGACACAGAACCTCGACGACGGCGGTGGCGGCGACCTCCCTTTCGTACAGCTCGTCGCGGCTGGCCACCTCCCGCAGTGTTCGCTGGAGCCTCGCGTCGGTCGGCTCGAGCGACGCGATGGGGGTCTTGCGGATGAGCCGGCGAAGGACGTCGCGGACCTCCGGGTGCTCACCGACCAGCCGCTCGAGCAGCGCCTCGTCGACCTGCTCCACGACCTCGCACACCTCGTCGGGGTGATGCACGAGGAGCCACAGCAGGTGCACCACGTCGCGCGTGGGGCGCCAGCCGTCGGGCTCGGGCGTCGGCGGGGCTGCGGCCGGCGCCCGGGGGGCGCGCCGCAGGCGGTCGAGCACTGTCGTCTCCTGGATGCCGAGCCGCCGCGCCACCGACGCCGCGAGCAGGGGGTCCTGCAGCGTCTGCAGCAACCCGATGACCTCGTCGAGAACCCGCTGCCGGCTCATCGCGGAGTTCCCGTACTGGTCGAGCTTGCGCCCGACGACCCACTCGAACAGAGGCTCGCGGCGGGCGAGGGCCTCCTCGAGAGCCTCCGGGCCGCGCTCGCGGACGAGGTCGTCGGGGTCCTTGCCGAACGGCAAGGTGAGGCGCCACGGCTGGATGCGCGCCTCGACGAACAGCGGAAGCGACCGCTCGGCAGCCCGGAGCCCCGCGTTGTCGCCGTCCATCAAGACCACCACGTCCTGAGTGAGCGGCCGAATCCGCTTGAGGTGCTGCGCGGTGAGCGATGTTCCGCACGTCGCGACCGCCTCCTCGAACCCCGCCTGCTGCAGGGACAGCACGTCGAAGTAGCCCTCGACGATCAGGATACGCCCCCGCCGGCTCACCGCCCCTCGGGCCTTGTGTAGCCCGTACAGCACCTCGGACTTCTGGTACACCGGGGACTCTGGCGTGTTCAGGTACTTCGGGCCCTCTCCCTCGAGGAGCCGGCCGCCGAACGCGATCACGCGCCCCTTGTAGTCCTGGATCGGGATGACCAGCCGCTCTCTGAGGAACTCGTAGATTCCCGAGTCGTGCTTGCTCGGAAGGGCCAGCCCCGCCTCGAGCACCTGCTCGGCGCCGAAGCCCTGATGGCGGAGGTGATCGAGCAGCCTTCGGCGACCCGGGGCCCACCCGAGGCCGGCCGACCGGGCGAACGCAGAGGTCAGCTCACGACGCTCGAGGTAGTGCCGCGCGGCCTCTCCGGCGCGGTCGGTCCACAGCTGGGCCTGGTAGAACTCCGCGGCCGCCTGCAGCACCTCGAACACGCTCGCACGCTGCCGCAGCTCCTGCCGTTGCTCGGGCGACAGCTCCCGGTCCGGCACCACCACACCGGCCGGACCGGCGAGCTCCCTCACGGTCTCGCCGAAGGACAGCCCTTCGATGTTCATCACGAACTTGAAGACATCGCCCCCTTCTTGGCATCCGAAGCAGTGGTAGATGCCCTTGTCCGGGATGACGTTGAAGCTCGGCGTCCTCTCTTGGTGGAACGGGCACAGCCCCACGAGGTTCCGGCCGCTCCGGCGGAGCGCGACATGGCGCCCCACGATCTCCGCAATGTTGGTGCGCTCGCGCACCGCCTCGACGACGTCTCTCGGGATGCGTACCATCCCCAGGAGCTAACCTGGGGATCGCCCCTCCGGAGGCCCAGGGATGACCGGGGCGTCAGGCGGTCGACGATGCCAGGGCTGTCGCGTCTTCTTCGTCGGCGGCGGCCAGTGCGGCCGCCATGCGCTCGCGATCCGTCACCGCGTCGGACAACCGCACGATGCGAGCCCCGACCCCGCGGAGCTTCTCGACGAGGTGTTCGTAGCCGCGGTCGAGGTGGTAGATGCGCAGCACCTCCGTGAGCCCCCGGGCGGCGAGGCCGGCAAGCACGAGCGCGGCCGAGGCCCGAAGGTCCGATGCCATCACCGCCGCGCCCTCCAGCTGCGGTTGGCCGTCGATGGTCGCCACCGAGCCGGTGTGCTGGACGGTGGCCCCCAGCCGGCGGAGCTCGGCGGCGTGCATGAATCGGTTCTCGAAGATCGTCTCCTCGATCGTCGATGTTCCTTCTGCGAGGCACGCAAGCGCCATCAGCTGGGCCTGCATGTCGGTGGGCAGCCCCGGATAGGGCTCCGTCGTGGCGCGAAACGCCCGCAGCGGACCCTCGCGGCGGAGCCGGATCCGGTCGCCGGCCACACTGACCTCGCACCCGGCCTCCGCCAGCCGGTCGATCGTGGCTTGCAGGATGCTCGGATCACACCCTTCGACCTCGATGTCGCCGCCCGTGATGGCGGCAGCCGTGAGGTAGGTGCCGGCTTCGATTCGGTCACCGACGATGGGGTAGGGCCGGGAGGCGGGCGTGAGCCGGTCCACGCCCTCGACCGTGAGCGTGGGTGTGCCTTCTCCCTCGATCTTCGCTCCGAGCGAGCGGAGGTATCGCGCGAGGTCGACCACCTCCGGCTCCCGCGCTGCGTTGTAGATCCGCGACGTGCCTCGCGCGAGCGTGGCAGCCATCAGGATGTTCTCGGTGCCGGTGACCGTCGGCATGTCGAGCTCGATCTCTGCGCCGCGCAGATCGTGGGCCACGCCGTGGATGTAGCCCCCGGTGAGCTCGAACCGACAGCCGAGGGCCTCGAGCCCTTTCAGGTGCTGATCGATGGGGCGGGTGCCGATCGCGCAGCCCCCGGGCATGGAGACCCGCGCTTCGCCGCAGCGGGCGAGCAGTGGCCCGAGCACCAGCACGGATGCTCGCATCTTCCGGACGACGTCGTAGGGAGCCTCACAGAACGCGATGCGCGAGGTGTCGACCCGGAGGGAGTCGCCGGTCAGGCTGGGACAGCCGATGCGGCCGAGCAACGACAAGGTCGAGGACGTGTCGGCCAGCTCGGGAACGTTGACGAGGCGGTGCTCGCCCGGTGCGAGCAGCGTGGCGATGAGGATGGGCAGGGCGGCGTTCTTGGCCCCGGAGATCCGGATGCTGCCGCGCAGCGGGCGGCCTCCCTCGATGACGAGCTTCTCCATGGGGTCTCCCGTGTGGTGGTCGGGTGAGTGCAGCCATCGTGCCGCCCGGCAGGGGAGCCAGGGGCCGCCCGGAGGGCAGGCCGTCGCGCAGCTGCGAGAATGTGTAGAGACTGGATCTCGGTTTACGCGATCAGGACTTGCGGGTCTTCGCCCAGTCCACGCCAGGGTGGTCGAGCGCCCACTGCACCCGGGAGACCATCCCCCGCAGTGCTTCGACGTGACGAACGGACAGGTCGGCGCGCTGCAGCGCCTGCCGTGCGGTGTGCTGCACCTTGTGGGCAGGGGTGCCGCGGAGGTAGCCGACCCGCTCGAGGAGCGACACGACCTCGTCTACCGCCGGGTCGAGGGTCGGGAGGTCGGCCCGGCGATCCCGCGGCGAGGGCCGCTGGGCCTGCTGCGTGGAGCGCGGCTGGTGCGAGCCCGCGAGCGTGCGGCCGGTGGCCCTCACGCCGCGGCGGCGCGCCTCCTCGAACAGCGCATGGGCCACGAGCAGCGCGGCCTGGGCCAGGTTGAGGCTCGCATGCTCGGTGGTGGCGATACGAACGAGCGAGGCGCAGTGGCGGATCGCGTCGCCCGCGAGGCCATGATCCTCGCGGCCGAACAGGATGGCGTGCGCACGGTCGGCGTTGTCGTGAACTACCTCGGCCATCCGTGCGGGCTCCATCACCGGGACGCCGTCGCGGCGGTGCCGGGCTGTGGTACCCACGACGTGGTGCACGCCCTCGAGCGCCTCCTCGAGCGACCCGACGATCCTCGCGCGCGCGAGCAGGTCGTCGCACCCCGGAGCCAACCACCGGGCCCGCTCCGGGTCGTAGGCCGGTGGGCGTACGAGGACGAGCTCGTGGAGCCCGAAGTTCTGCATGGCCCGTGCGGTCGCCCCGACGTTGCCGGGGTGCAGCGGCTCGACCAGGACCACGACGATCCGCGGGGCCACGGTGCGGGTCAGTCCAGGAGGCCGAACAGCGACAACAGCCACTCGAACAGGCCCCTCGGCTCGCGCCGCTCGGGGAGCTCGTCCTCCTCGTACTCGACTTGCTGCTGCCAGTAGGGAGCGCCGCCGCCGTCTGCGAAGGAGCGACCGCCCGACGGCGGCGCGTCCTCGAGATCCATGTCGAGCAGGTCGACGTCGTCGTCGGCCGTCTGGTGCATGACCGGCGGAGGCACCGTCGCGGGCCCAGCGGGCCTCGGGGGCAGCGCGCCTGCCGCCGGCGCCGAGGACGCCAGCGAGGACTTGCGCGGCATGTGGAGGCTCGGTGGAGGGGCCGACGGGGACGGTGGCTTCGGCGGCCCGGCCGGCCGGGAAGGCCCAGGGGGGCGCCGCCGCCTGCGCTGGCCCGGCCCCCCTTCCTTGCCGAGCTTGAGCCGCGACTCGACGAGATGGCCCGTGTCGATGTCGCGCGCCGTGAGGTTGAGGATGCCCTCGGAGTCGATGTGGAACGTGACCTCGATGCGGACCGAGCCCTTGGGCGCCTCCCGCAGTCCGCTGAACACGAAGGTGCCGAGGAGCTCGTTCTCCCGTACGTACTTGGACTCCCCCTGGTAGATCCGCAGCATGATCGACCGCTGGTTGTCCTTGTTGGTCGTGAGCACGCGCGTCTTGTAGTCGGGCAAGGGCTGGTTCTTGGCGAACAGCTCGTGCATGCTGCCGTCGACCTTGTTGATGCCGATGGCCATCGGCAGCACGTCCAGCAGGGTCATGTCCTGAGGGCCAGCCTTCGACGACAGGCTGTGCGCCATGATCGCCGCGCCGATCGCGACGGCTTCGTCGGGATGGACCTTGTTGGACGGCGGGCGACCGATGAAGCTCTGGAGCTTGTTGCGGACGAGCGGCATGCGGGACTGGCCGCCTACCAGGAGCATCTCGTCGATCTTGTCGGGGTGGGTGCCGGCCTCCTGCAGGATGCGGTCGACCGTCGCGATGGAGCGGTCGATCAGGTCCTCAGTGAGCTGCTCGAGCATGGCGCGGGTGACCGTCATGTGCAGGTGGACGACGCGCCCGTCGTCATCCACGCAGATCTCGGGGAGCGAGATGTCGGTCGAGTCGACCTCCGACAGCCGGATCTTCGCGGCCTCGCTCGCCTCGCGGATCCGGGTGACCGCGGCCCGGTCGTACGACACGTCGATGTCGGTCTCGTCCGCGAAGCTCTGGAGCACCCACTGCATGAGCCGGTCGTCGAAGTCGACGCCGCCGAGGAAGGTGTCGCCGCCGGTGGCGATGACCTCGAAGATCTTGTCCTTGATGTCGATGATCGAGATGTCGAAGG
>CAYMSU010000365.1:0-6775 GCA_964393165.1 uncultured Enterobacteriaceae bacterium | reverse complement strand
GTGGACTTGGCTCCCGAGAAGGGAGGTGCGGGCACGAGTGTCCACACGCTTTAGTGGCCGATCTGCTTCAGACGGCGATCCAGATTCCAGTCCGGATCCCACTCGGGCGTATGGCAGCCCGTACAGACCGCCTCGATCACGCACACCGGGCAGTCGTCGCCCAGGCCCTCGATGTTGCTGCTCCCGCCCTCGGCCTGCACGTGGGCCTCGCCTGGCCCGTGGCACGACTCGCAGCTCACGCCATCCAGGATCGCGAAGTCGGACAGTGCCGTCGGCGGTGATGCCGGGTCGGAGCGCTCGGGCGTCGCGTGGCACCGCACGCAGGCCGGGTCGTCGGCGTCCTTCGGCCGCAGGGCGTCCATCGCGCGGGCGTGCGCATCCGTGGCCCACCAGTCGTGCTGCTCGGGATGGCAGGACCGACAGGCGGCCGGCCCCACGTTCTTGCCCACCGGAAAGGCCAGCAGCTCGCGCGGGGCCTCTCCCCGCCACAGCGCCTGCTCTCGCTTGCGGGCCTCCTCCGCCGACAGCGACGCGATCAGGTAGTGGTCGAGGAGCGGCAGGCCCTTCTCGTAGCTGAAGGCAATGCTGTGCTTCTCGTCGTGGCAGCCTGCGCAGGAGGCCCGGGCCTCGGCCCGCGCGCCGTCGTGGGGCCCGGCGGGGCCGTGGCACGCCTCGCAGCCGACGTCGACCAGGGCTCCGTGGGACTCCCCGCTCCACCCGTCGGGATGGCCGCGACCGGTGACGTGGCAGCCGGTACACGCGCCGTCCTCCGTCTTCCGGGCCCGCTCGAGCGTGCGCCACGCGATGCTGTGGTGGGTGAGCCGCCACGACGCGTGCTCCTGCGTGTGGCAGGCCCCGCACGCGTAGTGGCCGAGGTACTGGCTGTCGGGCTCGGCGCCGGCGAGCCGGGCGAACGGATCGCCCGCCACCCGGCCTTCGATGATCGCGTCGAGCCCCGGCTGGTAGGGGAACCACAGGTCGCGCACGGTCACCTCCGTGCGGCCCTTGCGGTCGACGAGCACGGCCGAGGGCGTGGAGCGGAAGCCGAAGGCCTGCTGCACCGCGCGGTCCGTGTCCTCCACGACGGGGAACGGGATCCCGAAGGTGCCCACGAACTCGGCGATGTCGGCCTTGCGCGACCCCCCGGTGGCCACGCCGAGCACGGAGGCGCCGTGGGCCGCGAGGCGCTCGTGGAGACCCCGGATCTCCCGGGCCACCCGACGGCAGTGGGGGCACTTCGGCGAGAAGTAGAAGAGCACCGTCGGACCGCGCACCTTGGCGGCCAGCGCGGGAGGCACCGCGCGATCAACGGGCTCGGGCGGCGCGGTCACGCGGGCGGTGCCCGCCGCCACCTCGCCCCCCGTCCACCCCCGCTCGTCGGCGGCCCTGGCGACGACCGCGCAGGCGAGGAGCAGGCTCACGACAACGGTCCCTCTCACTCGCCCTCCGGCTCTCCGTCGTCGTTGGCTGCTTGCTGGGCCTCGCGCTCTTCCAGCAGATCCTGCCGCCGGCGCCGCGCGGCCTCGCGACGCTCCTCCTTCTCCGCCTGCTCCTTGGCCAGGGTCTCCTCGTCGATGCCCAGCCGGTAGCCGCGGGCCTCCTCCGCGTAGCGCCGCGCCCACGACCGCGAGCGATCCACGTCGACCGCGTCGGCGAACAGCCGGTAGGCTGCCTCCCAGTCGGCGCTCTCCCGAGCGACCAGCCCCTCCTGGTACAGCTCCTCGGCGAGCGGCTTCGCGCGGCGGCGGTAGTCGGGGGCCCAGTGGTCGAGCTCCCGCGCCCGAACCAGCGTGGCGACCTTGTCGGCGCGATCGTCGAGCGTGTCGGCGCGCCTCGCGTAGCAGCCGGCGAGGGCGCGGTGGACCTCGTCGCGGTGGTCGCTCACGAAGTCCTCGCTGCCCGCCCGGTGCATGCGCGCGAGAAACCAGCTGCGCTTACCGGCCTCGCAGCGATCCGCGTCGGCCTGGGCGACGGCGGCCGCCAGGTCGTCCTGAACGGCGGCCTCGAACGAGGCCTCGTCGAGGATCACGAGCGGGCTCCGGTAGACCACCTCGCCATGGGCGAGGTAGGGGGCAAGCCCGTCGTGCCCGCCCACCCGCACGTTCGTGGGCACGTCGGTGGGATCGAGCGGGCCGAGCACCGTGCCGCGCTCGCTCATCACGACGAAGCCGAGGTCGTAGGTCCCCGGCGGCAGGGTCTGGGGAAGCCGGAGGTCCAGCTTGCCGACGAACACCTCGCCGCCGCCCCAGTCCTCGGGGAACAGCCAGTCGTAGCCGGGCGCCACGTCCCACGTGTGCAGGGCCCCGCCCCCGGCCGCGAACATCACCATCCGGAAGTTGTCGGACGCGTTCTTGCGCGGCTTCGTGGAGCTGACCCCCACCTCCACGTACACGGAGTCGCCGGCCTTCGGCTCGCTCGGCACGTGCACGCCCTGGAGCACGATCCCGTCTTCCAGCGCCACGCGGGCGGGGGCGTGCGGCCACCGGTTCTGCACGATCAGGTCGCGCCGGACGTGGTTGCCGATGTGGAACTGGGTGCGGTTGGCGATGTACCCCGGGATCTCGAGGTAGTCGGACCGGAACTCCTTGAATGACGGAATCCGGCTGTTCGTGGCCCACCCGCCGTGCACGTGCGCGAAGTGAGGGCGCTCCTCCTCGAACAGGTACTCCTGGACGAACGGCCGCTCGAACTTGTGGTGGGCCAGCGGCACGTCGACGAGCCCGGCGATGTCGAGCATCTCGAAGTCCGACCAGTACAGGTGGGCCCCCTGGTCCACGTCGAGATCGACCCAGCGCTCGTAGACGTGGAGCCGGTCGCGGACGCCGTCGACGTACTTCACGCGCTGGAGGACGTCGCGAGGTTCGGCCTGGGGCTTGCGCGCGATCCCGACCGTGTGCCACACGTTCGCCGGGACGGTCGCGAGGACCAGCACCACGGCGACGGCGTAGCCTACGACGGACATCGGCCGGCGCTCCGACAGGGATTGCTGGGCGATCTCGGCGAAGCTCGACACGCCGAAGCCGAACAGCAGGGCGCCGGGCACGACCGCCGGCGCGTACCAGCGATAGCCGTTCATCCAGTCCCACTGGGCGATCAGCGCGAAGAGGATCGCCGCGCAGCACAGCAGCCACGTGAGCATGCGGGCCTGCCACTCCCGATGCCCCACCACCAGCAGGGGCAGGAGCATCCCGAGCCCGATGAGGACGTAGGGAGGAACCGTGCTGACCCACTCGGGGGTGGGCAGCACGATGGGCTCGGCTTCGGTCCCCCACCGGAGCAGCTCCGACGCGGCGACGAGCCCGACCGCGACCAGCAGGCCGGCTCCGGCCAGCCACCGGGGAGGGTTCTGCTCGGTCATCCGCAGGCCGAGCCAGAACACGCCGAGCAGCGCGGTCACCACGATGGGGAGGAGGTACCGCTGGTCCGCTCCGAGGTCGACGGCGAGGGCCATCGCGAGCGAGATCGCGATGGCGGCGGGGAAGCGCCAGCGGGTGTGGCCCATGGCGCCGAGCACCCAGATCGGCAGGAAGAAGCCCCAGCCGACCTCGTGCATGAAGTTGCGGGTGTACTTCCAGGACTTGCCTGCCCAGTCGAGGAGCGGAAACTCGGGGCGGCGCTCGAGCTTCGCGTAGTACGTGTTCGGGAGCTCCCACGCGAAGTAGCTGTAGCGCCAGGCCTGGTACACGCCGAAGGGCAGGTAGAAGGTGACCAGCCACTGCAGGGTGGGCACGAGGCCCCGCCGCGCGTGGAGCTGGAAGACCATGGCGCAGAACCCGGCGACCGCCGCGTAGAGGATCGCCTCCGGTCGGCTGATGGTCACCCCGAACCACAGCAGCGCCGACCATGGCCAGCCCCCGATGCGGATCTCGATGAGGCTGCGCCAGACCGCGGCCGCCATGAGGAAGTTCATGAGCGACATCTCGAGGCCCGACCCGCTCCAGATGGCGAACTGGGCGCTCCCGGCGAGCACCGCCGGCGCGGCGAGCGCGAAGTGGTTCTCGCGGCCCATCGCCTCGCGGGCGGCGTACCACGTGATCCACACGGTGGGCACGCACAGCAGGACCTGGATCCACTTGGCCGCCGCGTGCAGGTCGAAGATCAGGCTGAACGGCGCGAGGAAGAAGACCCAGGCGGGGTTGGAGTAGCCCTCCACCCGCTCGCCGCCGATGAAGGGCACGAGGCCCTCGCCCATTGCGAGGTGCTTCGAGTAGGCGAAGCTGATCGCGGCGTCTTCGATGTACCAGTACCAGAGGGCGACGTGGTGCACGACGGCGCCGATGGTGATCACGAGCATGGCGATGGCGTGCGCGCGTTGCGTGCGACTCCGCGGGTCGATCCCGAGTCGCGCCAGCCACGGATCAAGCCACATCGTCTTCGCCTCGTCGCGGTCGGGGAGGGGAGTCTCGCGGCGCCATCGGGCGCGTACGCTCGCGACTAACCCAGCGCCGCCTGCAGAGTTCCCGCCCGGACCGCAAGTGGCGCGTCAAAGTGTGTGGCTGCGGCCCTACCGCCGGCGGTTGCCGAGGCGCCCGAGGCGGCCGGCCCGGCCGCTCATCGCGTCGCGCATGCGCCGCTTGATCCGCTTCATACGGCGCGCCCGGACACGACTCCACGCGTCTTCGAGCTCGGACCACGACACGTGCTCGGGAGGCAGGTCCTGGTGCAGGAGGAGCGCAGCCGCCTGCTGAGCGCGCGCGAGCTCCGAGCCGGCCTCGATCTCCACCGACTCCTCGAGCAGGCCCACCAGCCTGCCGGCCAGTCGCGGGCGGCGCGCGGCCATCGCCGCCTGAATCGCGGTGACGAGCGCCTCCGTGTCTTCCGCCTCCGCGTGGGCGGTCACGAAGGCATCCTCCGCCTCCGTGGTCCGCTCCGGGAGCTCGTCGGGCCGCTCCATCAGATGGTCTTCTTGACGCCCTCGGCCTGCGCCTGCCGGCGGGCCGCCATCTGCTTCTTCATCTCCTCGAGCTGGCTCTTCGCGCTCGAGTTGGCGGCCTTCTCCTTGATGCGCTGGAGCTTCGCATCGAGGCTGTCGCCCTGGATCTCGGAGCCGATGTCGGCCTCTGCCTGGAGCTTCGAGATGTGCTCGCGCACGTTGTCGAGCGCCTTCACGTCCGCATCGGTGGACAGGCCGTCGAGGGTCTCCTGGATCTGGATGCGCGCCTCGGCGTTCGCCTTCTTGGCGACCATCTGCTCCTTCTCGCGCTTGAGCTTCTCGATCTCGGACTGGAAGGCCAGCAGGCCCGACTTGGCCTCCTCGGCCTGGTCGGAGACCTTCTTCAGCTCGTCGGACAGGGTCTCGATCTGGCCGGTGAGCTCGTCCTTCTTCTGGATCAGGACCAGCGCGACCTCGTCTTCCCCGTCCTCGATGGCCACCGGCAGCTGGGTCATGACCTCCTTGAGGTCGCGCTCCTTGGCCTCGAGCTCGTTCGAGAGCTTGTTGCGGAGATACACGATGCCGGAGACCGCCTTCTTCAGCTCCCGGTGCTTGCGCACGCGCTCGTCGATGGCTGCCTCGTAGACCGCCTCGGGATTGCGGGACTCGATGTCCGAGACCCAGAGGCTGAGGAAGCCCCTCCAGATGTTCGCCAGGCGGTCGAAAAAGCCCATTCTCGCGCTCCGTCGTAGGTGGCAAGCGTAGCGCCGCGCCCTACCCGCGGCAACCGTGATCACACGGTGCGTACGGCGGGACGGGGCCCCTATTTCAGGGCGTACACTGATCCGAGCGCAGCGGCCCTCCATGCGACTGCTTGTGACGGCGATAGGGGGGGCGAACGGAGCGAACGCGGCGTGCATCTTCTTCCCTGGGTCGCAATCGGCGGCGCGCTCGGAGCGGTCCTTCGCTTCGGCGTCGGTCTGTGGGCCGTGCAGTCGCTGGGGCCCCGCTGGCCCTGGGGCACCCTCGCGGTCAACGTGCTCGGCTCGCTGGCACTCGGCGTGGTGCTCGAGTGGAGCGCGCGCGGAGGCCTCGCGCCCGGGCCCCGGGCGCTGCTCGCCACGGGCTTGCTGGGCGCCTTCACCACCTTCAGCACGTTCAGCGTGGAGACGGTCCAGCTCCTCGAGCGGGGCGACGCGGGGGCGGCGGTGTTGAACATCGGCGGCAACGTGGTGGCCTCGCTGTGCGCGGCCGCCCTCGGGATCGGGGGGCTCCGCCTCGCGATGGGGACAGCGGGGCAGTGAGTCGCTACGTGACCAGCAGTGCAGCCCGGCGGGGGTGGTCGTGAAGCGAGCTGCCGGTCCCTTCGAGATCCTCGAGATTCTGGGCGAGGGCTCCTTCGGGACGGTGTGCGTGGCCCGGGTGTCCACCGACCCGCTGCGTCGCAAGGTCGCGCTGAAGATCCTGAAGGGCGCCTACGCCGCCAACCAGAAGATCCTGAACCGCACCCGCGACGAGGCCCGCCTGCTCTCGGCGATCAGCCACCCGAACATCGTGCGCGTCGAGCGGCTCATGGAGATCAACGGCCGCCCCGTCGTCGTGATGGAGCACGTCCAGGGGGTCGCGCTCGACGCGCTGCTCGCGCGCTTCAAGGACGGGCTGCCGGCGGCCATCGCCCTCGAGGTCGTGCGCCAGACCTGCCTCGCGCTGCACATCGCCTACTCCGAGGCGCTCGGAGAGGACGGCAAGCCCCTTCGCGTGATCCACCGCGACATCAAGCCGAGCAACATCATGCTGTCGATCCACGGCGAGGTGAAGGTCCTCGACTTCGGGATCGCCCGCGGCGAGTTCGAGGGGCGGGAGGCCCGCACCGAGTCGGTGGTGATGGGCTCGCGGCCGTAC
>CAYMSU010000364.1:0-6804 GCA_964393165.1 uncultured Enterobacteriaceae bacterium | reverse complement strand
CGAGCGTCGGCTTCGATCAGTCGAGCCGGCCTAGTGAGTCCATGGCGCCCGTTCCGTCCGGAGGCGTGCCGAGCGCGCTGCGGCAAGCGGCCGAGCTCGCGGGGATCGATCCGGTGGCGGAGCTCTTCAACGAGGCGCTGCGCTATGCCCAGGAAGGTCACCTGCGGCTCGCCCGCGAGCGGCTGCAGATGCTGCTGTGCATGGCGCCTGACGACGGCGAGGCGCGCCTGATGCTGGCGCGCGTGCACGTGGCCTCGCACCGGTGGGACGATGCGCTCGGTGCGCTCGACGAGGCCATGCAGTGCGGGGTCACCGTGCCCCGGGAGCTCCGGCAGGCCGTCGAGGAGCACCATCGCGCGGAGCGGGCCCGAGAGGAGGAGCGCCTCGCGGCGGCGGGGGCTCGCAGCCAGGGGGAGCTGACGGCCCTGCGCAACGAGTCGCGCCGGGTGCGCGGCGAGAACACCGAGATGCTCGTCCGGGTGGAGCAGCTCGAGCGCGAGGT
The DNA here is from genome assembly GCA_964393165.1 of uncultured Enterobacteriaceae bacterium. Taxonomy (GTDB): domain Bacteria; phylum Myxococcota_A; class UBA796; order UBA796; genus DRPG01. Next base: position 6,302 of record CAYMSU010000364.1, on the reverse strand, counting down.
GCGCAAGTGGGCCTGGGCCACCCTCGGCGTGTCGGTGGTCGCCATCGCCTTCGTGGGCGGAACCTGGTGGTACGGCGGGTTCGCGGAGGCCGCGGGGCTGGCGTCCGGCCCCGAGGTGGTCGCCGTGGTAGCTCCGGTCGGGCCCTCTGCGCCGGTGCCCTCGGAGGAGAAGGAGGAGGCTGCGCTGGTGCCCGCCACGCCCCCGGCCCCCGCGCAGGCCCCGCTGCAGGCCCAGCCCCAGCCCCAGCCCCAGCCCAAGGGTGTCCGCAACGTGCCGCCTGCCGACCCTGTGGTGGTCGCGCCGCCAGCGGCCCCGGATCCGGCCCCTCGGCCCCGGGTGGTCGCCGGGTCGTCGTCGGTGCTCGACCGAGCCCGCGCGGCGCTCTCGGCAGCGGAGGACCTCGCCGAGGCCGGCGTCGTGCTCGAGAGCGCGGGCGAAGGGCGCCTCATCGCATCGGGCACGGTGGTCACGTTCCGGCAGCGGAAGAAGCTCGAGCGCCTCCTCTCGTCGGTAGACGGGGTGGCCGAGGTCGACGCGAGTGGCACGGTGGTGCTGTCGCGCACGAAGGGCACCACCCACGTGGTCGCGAAGGGCGACACGCTGTCGCACATCGCCTACGCCTACTACGGCAACAGCCGCCTCGCGGACTTCATCGCCGAGCACAACCAGGTGCACCCCCGCGCGATCCGGCCGGGCATGGAGCTGAAGGTCCCCCCTCTGCGCGAATAGGCGTGATCCGTCCCGCCTTCGCGGTACATCCTGCGGGTATCGGAGAGGAGGGGTGATGCGCGGGTGGACGGGAGTGTGGCTGGGCGCGCTGGTCGGGTGTGGGGTGCCCCCGGATGTCGGGATCGCGCCGATCGACGTCCGAACGGACATGGGCACGGCCCCGACCGACGCTATCCGACCGGCAGACTGCGACTTCGTGGCGACCGGGTGCTACGGCAGCTTCTTCGCGAGCGTGCTGCTCGCGTGCCCGCCCCCCGGCGAGGAGATCGGCACATTCGGGGCCGACGGGTCCACCTGCTCGGTCGGCGCGGACTGGGAAGTCGACTTCGGGGCGCCCATCGTGCCGAGCGACTGGGTGCGTCCCGAGGCCTCGCGGGCATTCACGATCCGCACCGGGGGAGAAGACTGCGTGACGTGGATGGACGAGGCGGACGAGACGGGCCGGGCTGGAATGCGCACCCTCGGGCGGTCCGGCCAGACGCTCTCAGTGGACTACGAACTGGACGGGGACACGGTGGTGACCTGCCCCGACGGCACCCGCTGGGGGATGGCCAGCACCGCCCTCGAGGCCTGCGACGAGGCGGTGGACGTCACCTTCTCGGGCACGCCGTCCGCGCTGCTCGTCACGGCCGACCGGAACCGCGAGGAGACGACGCTCGTGGCGTGCACCTCGAAGTAGGTCGCGCGCGGCCGCCGCGGCTCAGTAGTCGATCTTGCCGGCCTTCTTCCGCTCCTTGAGGCGGGACAGCGCGCGCTTTGCGCCCTTGTGGCCGTCGATCTTGGCGGCCTTGGCGTAGAAGTCGACGGCCTCGGCGTACTCCTCGGCCTTCGCGTGGGCCTGCCCGAGTCGGTAGTGCACGTAGGCGAGCTGGGACTTCTCGAGGTGCTCGCTGCCCAGGTAGGTGTGCAGCTCTCGCTTGGCCGCGTCGAGGTCGCCCTTGCGCATGAGCGCCACGCCTCGCCAGTAGTGGGCCCGGTCGTTGCTGGGGTCGACCCGGTGGACGTGATCGAAGGCAGCGATCGCGTCTTGGTACTTGCGCCGGTAGATCTGGACCATTCCGGTGACGAGGTTGTTGATCACGTTGTCGGGGTAGGCCTTGCGGTTCTTCTCGCAGGCCGCCGCGGCCTTGTTCCAGTCCTTCTCCTCCATCCACGTGAAGGCGAGCGACAGGGTGGCCATGGGGCCCATAAAGACCCCCTCGCGCTCGACGCGGGCCATCTGCTCGATGCCCCGCGCGCGATGGTCGCCGAAGTCCGGGAGCATCGAGCTGCTCATCGTGACCACGGTGCGCCAGTAGTTGTAGAGCCCGTCGGCGAGCTGCAGGTCGATGAAGTCCGGCGCGGCGGCCCGGCTGCGACCGATGTGGTCCATCGCCTGGAACGCCAGCCGGAGCGCCGACAGGTAGTGGCTCTGCCGCATGGTGTGGATCGCCTCGACGCCGAGGACCCCCGCCAGAAGGAGGTGATCCCAGGCATCCTGCCCCGGGCGTTCGAGCGAGGCATAGACGGCGGCCTTCGCTTCCTTCGAGCTGTTCCAGTACTCCTTGTCGTACCGATAGTCAAAGTTCTCGAGCATGCGGGCCTGCCAGATCACCGTATCGGCGACCTCGGCGATGCCCGTGGGGCTCGGCTGAGCCTTGTCGAGCTCGCGGAAGTGCGCGAGCGCCTCGTCGTACTTGCGCAGGTACACGAGCTCGAGCCCCTGCTGGATCCCGGCCACAAACGCCGCGGGCATGTCGAGGACCTTGGCCCCCACGTAGACCTCGGCGCTGTACGGCAAGCTCGAGGCGGGCGGCGCGGGCGGTCCGACCGGGCCGGCGGAGCCACTGGCGGTCGCGGGCGGAGAGAGCGGCGAGAGCGTGGACACCTGGCCGAGCAGGCTCGTGTCCTGCCGGTCGGCATCGACGTCCTCGGCCCCTGCGTCCTGGGCGAACCCGGGCACGGCTTGCAGTGCAAACAGAAGAAATGCGCTCATGGGGCCTCCGCCCGCGCTCGCAGCTTCGCGAGCACACAATCCACCAGCTCGGCCTCGAGCTTGCGCCCGTCCAGCCGGTTGACCTCACGCAGCCCGGTCGGGCTCGTGACGTTGATCTCGGTCAGGTAGCGACCGATGATGTCGATCCCGACGAACAGCAGGCCCCACTGTCGCAAGGCCGGCGCCAGCGCGTCGCAGATCTCGCGGTCCTGGTCCGACAACGACATGGACTGCACGCGCGCCCCGGCGTGCATGTTGGCGCGATGGTCGCTCGACTCCGGGATCCGCAGCAGGCCGGCCACGGGCTCCCCGTCGAAGAGCAGGATCCGCTTGTCGCCCTGGGTGACCTCGGGCACGTAGGCCTGAGCGATCACGTAGTGGTCCCCTTGCTGGGTGAGCAGCTCGATCATCGACGACAGGTTCGCATCGTCGCCTTGCGTCACGAGAACCCCTCGGCCCCCGTTGCCATCCCAGGGCTTGAGCACCGTGCGGCCCTCCCGCTCCCGCACGAACGCGCGCAGCCGGGCGATCTCGTTCGTGATCAGGGTGGGGGGCTGGAGCTCCGGCCACTGCTGCTGCACCCACATCTTCTCGTTGAAGAGCTTCAGGCCGCGGGGGTGGTTGACCACCAGCGTGCTCGGTGGGGCCATCTCGAGCAGGTAGGTCGTGAAGATGTAGTCCATGTCGAACGGGGGATCCTTGCGCATCCACACGACGTCGAAGCTCCCGAGGTCGCGCTCTTCGTTCGGGCTGACGTGGAAGAACGGCGCCTCCTCGGTGGTGCGCACCGGCGTGGCGCGGGACCAGGTGCGCCCGTCGCGCGCCCACAGGTCGTCGGGGGTGCACATCCACACGTCGAAGCCCCGATCGCTGCACTCCCGCATGGTCACGTAGGTCGAGTCCCCCTTGACGTCGAGGCGGTCGAGCGGGTCCATCACGAACAGGGAGCGCATGGCGAGTACCTCGAGGCGTGCGAGTCCCGTTATCACCGCGTGGGGGCGCGCTCCCAACCAGAGATGATGGCCGCTCCCACGCTGTCCGACCACACGTTCACGGTGGTGCGGGACATGTCGAGCACCCGGTCCACCGCGAGGATGACGAGCACGGCATCGGTCGGCAGGTTCACGGCTTGCATGACCACCACCATCATGACGGTGCCGGCGTGGGGGATCCCCGCCGCGCCGACGCTCGCGAGCAGCGCGGTCACGGCGACCACCCCCTGCTGCACCAGCGTGAGGTCGCCGAGCATCTGGGCCACGAACAGGACCGCCACGGCCTCGTACAGGGCGGTGCCGTCCATGTTCACGGTGGCCCCGAGCGGCAGTGTGAACGACGCCACCCGCTCGGGGACCTCCCCGCGCTCGGTGGCGCAGCGGATGGTGAGCGGCAGGGTTCCCGAGCTCGACGCCGTAGAGAACGCGGTGAGCAGGGCCTCGCGCATGGCGGTGGCGTAGGCGAGCGGGCTGCGGCCGGTGAATGACCACAGCAGGAGCGGCAGCACGACGACCGCGTGGATCGCGAGGGCCAGCGCGACGGCGAGCATGTACCAGGCAAGGGCACCGGCGAGCTGCAGGCCGGTGGTCGCGGTCACGAACAGCACGTACCCGGCGATTCCGAGCGGCGCGAGCCGCAGGATGCCGTTGGTCATCGTGATCATGACCTCGTAGAAGGCCCGGAACGTGCGGTCGACGACCTTGGCGGTCTCTCCCCCGGTCGACACCGTGGCCACCCCGAACAGCACCGCAAAGAAGATGACCGCCAGGATGGTGGTGTTGGACGCCGCCGCGTCGATCACGTTGCGCGGGATCATGCGCAGGACGATGTCGGCGAGGATCTGCAGGACGCCGCCGTCGGCGGCCTCGAGCGGCGGCGACGATGGGGCGCTCCCGCGCGCCTCCAGCTCGCCGCGGGCCGCCGCCATGAGGTCGTTGTAGTCGAGCCCGTCTCCGGGCCGGATCACGTTGACCACGACCATGCCGATGGTGATCGCGATCAGGCTGGTCATCAGGTAGTACCCGACGGTCCGCGCCCCGAGGCGCCCCACTCCCTCGTTGCTCCCCACGCCGGTGAGGCTGCTCACGATGCTGGCGAAGATCAGGGGGACCACGACCATCGACAGCAAGGTGAGGAAGACGGTGCCCAGCCACTCCCCCACCCCGCCGATCTGCAGCGCGACATCGCGGTCGATGGCGCCGGTCGTGGCCGCGAGGTTGAGCGAGAGGCCGATCGCGAGGCCGATCCCCATGCCCACGAAGATCTGGGTGTGCAGCGGGACGTTCTTCACGAGCAGGGCCTCCGGGGCGGTGCGCACCGCCGCGCGGACTAACCCGTCAAGGGGGCCGCGGGTCGCACCGATGCAGGGGCATGCAAGCCGACGATGCCCACGAGGACGAGCTTCGGAGGTGGTTTCGGGACCTCCCGTCCGCCCATCCGCTCGTCATGGTGCTCTGGGACCGGGCCCGGGCCCGCAAGACCGCTCGACGACGCACCGCCCCACCCTCGGGGCTGACGCCGGAGCCGCGTCGTGGCTGACACAATCCCCGAGATCGTGGCCGCGGCCCGCTCGCTGGGGGTCTACGAGGGCGCGTACCGTGAGCTCTCGGGGCTCCTCGAGGGCGACGGCCGGCGGGCGACCGCGAGCCGGATCACCGCGGCGGTCCGCATCGATCCCACGCTGACGGCGGGCCTGCTCGCCCGTGCCCAGGTGCGCGGCGCCGACCCGATCACGACGGTGTCGCGGGCGTCGCTCACAGTAGGCCGGAGTGCGCTGCGGGAGCTGCTCCTGGGCCATCGGGTGGCCCACATGTTTCGAGGGGTCCCGGAGCACCTGCTGGATCTCCGCACCTACTGGGATCATTCCGTGGCGGTGGGGCTGCTCTGCCACCACCTCGCGGTCCGACGCGGGGCCGGAGACATCGAAGAGGCCTACGTGGCCGGCCTGCTGCACGACTTCGGCACGCTGGTGCTGGGCACGGTGCGCCCGCGGCTCGCCCGGCGGGTGCTCGCGGCGACGGAGAACGCGGAGCGTCCGGGTGACCTCGTCGAGGCCGAGCAGCTCGGGTTCACCCACGCCGAGCTGGGCGCTGCGGTGCTCGAGGACTGGGGGCTGCCCGCCGTGCACGTGTGTGCGGCGCGGCTCCACCACACGCCGGACCAGGTTCCCCCGGCCCATCGCGCGACGGTGGAGCTTGTGCACGTCGCGGACGTGGCGGTGAGCGCGCTGCAGCTGGGCAACGCCGGCGAGCGCGCGGCCAACCGGCTCGCGCCCGGGACGTGGGAGCGCCTGGGGGTCTCGCTCGACGACCTGGAGGGCGCGCTGGACGAGCTGGAGGGAGACCTCGATGACCTGCACGCGGCCGTGGCGAGCTGAGCTCAGTTCTGCTGCGCGACGCTCGAGCGCTCGCACACGATCGTGCCCCGAGCACTGGGCCCGGGCTTGGTCTGCGTGAGGAAGTCCACGGTGTCGATGTCGAAGCTGACGGTGACGTACTCGTCGCCATCCTTGCTGTAGAACCGCTGCAGCGACGCAGTGCCGGTGAGGGACGTGAACGAGTCGGCCGCGCCCTTGGGACCGTAGTTGAGCCAGACCGCGCCCAT
>CAYMSU010000363.1:2326-6818 GCA_964393165.1 uncultured Enterobacteriaceae bacterium | reverse complement strand
CGCCCTGCAGGCCGGTAGGCCGGACCTTCGGGCTTCGCCCTGCAGGCCGGTAGGCGTCGAGCCCTTCCTGGCGCACGCGCAGCGCGTCGCCCGTCCCCTGCAGGACGCCCACGAGCCGGAAGTCGTCGTCGAGCGAGGCGAGACCCGCGTCGCCGTGGGAGTTGTTGACCACGAGCAGCCCGCCCGGCCGCAGGTACCGCTTGCACGCCGCCGACACGAAGCCCGCGTAGAGCGACAGGAGCAGGTCGAACGACGCGTCGGGCTCGGGCAGCGGCTGCTCGTAGCTCTGCCCGTGGAAGGCGATCTCCGGCGGCTCGCCGTCCGGCCCCCCCGCCCGGTGGCGCAAGATCAGGGCGCGCACGTCGTCGGGCGCAGCGAAGAAGCGGCGCGCCTGGCGGTCGGTGTCGACGTAGACGACCGACGGGAAGACGAACGAGGCGGTGACGTGGACGAAGCTGCCGGGGTAGAGCACGCGAGGGAAGGGCCGGAGCGCAGCGACGGCGTCGAACACGCCGCGGCGCGCCTTGTCGCCCCCGTAGTAGCGCTCGTAGGTGGCTTCGACGGACACGCGGACCTCCCGCACCCCATACTCCGGCGCGATGCGCGCGGGGAGGGCGCGCTCCGCCAGGTGGCGGCTCCCTCCGCCCCCGCGGCAGGTCGCCACGCCGGGCGGCCGGACTCCTCGAGCGGCGCCGTCGGAGGCCCGGCCGCCCCGCCCGCTGGCGCAGCCGCGCGTCCAGCGCAGGTCCCTCCTGCCTCGAGAAGAAGGCGTCGAGCGCCTCCTCGAGGTCGTCCAGGCACGTAGGTTCAGGGGTCGCCCGAGCGCGTCGTGGCGGCTCCCGCGGACGCCCGCAAGCCCGGCCAGAACGCACCGAGCGCCCCCGCCCGGTACCCGTAGGACGCCAGGAACGCGCCCCACACCCCCGTGTTGCCCCAGCCGAGCAGCGCCTGGTCGGTCGCGAGGTACAGCGCCGTCGCGATGACCGCGGCCGAGCGCAGCGCCGCGCCTCGGGTGGCGCCCAGGAAGATCCCGTCGAGCTGCCACGCGGCGACGCCGAGGACGGGTACGGCGGCGCAGTACGGCAGGTAGGCGAGGGCCATGGCGCGCGCCTCCTCGTCGGCGACGACGGCGCTGATCACGGGCCCTCCGCCCACCAGGTAGAGGACGGAGAAGGCCGCCCCGAAGGCGAACGCGAGCTCCGTGGTGAGCCGCACGGCGCGGTCGAGGCGGGGCCGATCGCGCTTGCCGAGCGCTTCTCCAACTTCTTTCTCCGCGACGAACGCGAACGCGTCGAGGACGAACGCGGACACGGCGATGAACTGCAGCAGCACCTGGTTGCCGGCGACGGCCGCGGACCCGGCGCGGGTGCCTGCGTTGGTGAACCAGGCGAATGAGAACAGCAGTGCCAGCGTGCGGATCATCACGTCGCGGTTGAGCGAGAACAGGGCCGTCCAGCGGGGGCCGTCGAAGAGGTGGGGGGCGCGCCGCAGGCCGTCGGCGACGAGGCCGAGGCCGACCCCTAGCGCGAGCCACTCGGCGACCGCGGTGCCGGCGCCGATCCCCGCCGGCCCCCACCCCCAGGAGACGAAGAGCGCGTCGAGGCCTGCGTTGGTGACGTTGAGGACGACCTGGAACGCGAGCAGGGCTCGGGTGCGGCCGCGGCCGAGCAGCCAGCCGTTGATGGCGAAGCCCATGAGCGCCGCGGGCGCGCCCCAGATGCGTGCGGCGTAGTAGGCGGCGGCCTCGGCCTCGACGCGTGGGGCGGCCTGGAAGAGCCACAGCGCGAGCTCCCGCACGAAGGGGAACGCGGCCCAGAGCGCGAGGCCGAGCCCGGCGCCGAGGAGGAGGGCGCGCTGCAGGGTGGCTCGGGCCTCGTCGAGATCGTCGGCGCCCGCGGCCTGGGCGGTGAGGCCGGTGGTGGCCATGCGCAGGAAGCCGAAGGCCCAGTAGAGGAACGAGAAGGTGACGGCGGCGATGGCGACGGCGGCGAGGTCGATCTTGGTGCCGGCGCGGCCGATGACGGCGGTGTCGACGACGCCGGTGAGCGCGGTGGCGGCCTGCGCGAGCACGATGGGCCACGCGAGGCGGAGGACGGAGAGGCGGGTGAGCACAGGCCCACGTACCTCACCGGGGCGGGCCGTCGTCGGTCGACGGGCTCGCACAGGCGTGACGGAAGCGCTGAGGCGGCCCGGGCTTCGCTGTCCGCGATGGCGCCGGCGAAGGCCCGGCGCGCAGGCGCCCGCGAAGCCTACCGGGGGGTGGTTCGCGTTCTGTGGCTACCGGTTCCGCGACCCCATGGCGAAGACCCGCGGCGGGTCGGGCTCCCCGTCCATGTAGGGGGCGGCCTCGAGGCGGCCCACGGTCTGGGCGGAGCGCACGAGGATCTTGCCGTTGTCGGGGTAGCCGCAGACCTCGTGCGGGTCGTGGGGCCCGATGGCCAGGTACACGAGGTCTTGGTCGAAGGGGTTCGCGATCTGGTGGGCGGTGCGGGTGCCCGCAGGGCAGGAGACGCAGTCGCCGGGGCCGATCTCGTAGACGGCGTCGCCGTAGCGGAGCACCCCCCGGCCGGAGAGCACGTAGAAGGCCTCGTCCTCGCGGGCGTGCCAGTGGAAGGGGCACCCGACCCCGCCGGGAGGCAGGCGGTTGTGGATGACGCCGAGGCCGCCTTTGCGGGCGTCGGCGAGGACCCGGTAGGTGCCGGACCACGGGGAGGGCTGCCCCCCACCCTGCTCGGGGGCGTCAGCGGTGCTCACGACGGGGCAGGCGTGAGGGTCGGACATGGGGTGCTCCGTGCGGTCCTGGATTGAACCACCCCGAAGGGCGCGATTGCCAGGTCTGGGAGACTGGAGGGGCCCTGCACGGGGCGCTCGGCCCGCGCTGCGCGACGGTCCGAGGGGGGGCGGGGGGGCGCGACCGGACGGGAGCCGCCCCACTGCCGCGCGGCCGGGGCGTTCGGCGCTGGACGGCGGCCGCCGGGCGTTGGCGGCCGGATCTCCGAACATCGGCCGCCGAGCGGTCGCCGACCGGATCGTTCGCGGCCGGATCTCCGAACATCGGCCTCCCCACGGTCCCCGCCGCGAACGCTCGCGGCCTCGCCTGGCAGGCGTACGCGGCCCGCTACAGCGGAAACTCGAAGAACCAGGCGTCGCTTTCCAGCTCCGAGAAGCCCCCGGCCTCCCAGGCGCCGTCCACCTCGCGGAGCGCCTGCTCGCCCCGCGCGCCCACACCCACCGTGGTCCCCGCCAGCGCCAGGAGGCCCAGCGCCTCGCAGGTGCCGTCGTCCTCGTACACCTCCGGCTCCCCGACCGACACCGCCACCGCGAAGTCACAGCTCGCGCAGCCCGAGTGCTCGGCCACCCCCGTGATCGGGAAGTCCAGATCGCAGCCCACGCGCCCCGGCTCCGCCACGAACGCTCCCATCGCGCCGCCGCCGGCCCAGGCGTCTCCCTCGCGCTCGAGCTCGCCCCACAGGAACCGCTCGGGGCCCTCGAGCTCGTCCTCGTCCTCGTCGTCCTCGAAGAAGTCCCCGCCGCCCGTGTCCCCCACGTTCGTCGAGACCTCCCACCAAGGCGTCGTCTCGGTGCCGCCCCCGCAGCCCAGCCCCACCATCAGCAGCCACCTCATGGCAGACCCCCCGTGAGCGCGATCCGCGACCCGTCCGGCGCCGTGACCTCGCGCAGCCCCACGTGGTCGACGTCCAGGCCCATCGCCCGCGCCACCTCGACCAGCAGGTGCTGGTGCGGGATCCCCGCCCGGACCTCGCCGCCGTACCCCACCATCGGGATCGGCGTCTGCTGCCAAGGCCAATGACGGTAGCGGCCCGTCGGCCACGCCCAGCTGCCCCCCGCGAGCGTCACGCAGTACTTCTCGAGGCTGTGCCACCCGTCGGCCAGCTCGCTGCCCCACACGATCAGCGTGGAGTCCATCAGCGAGCCCCCACCCTCGGGCACCGCCTCCAGCGCCGCGATCAGGCGCGCGAGCTGCCCCGCATGGTGCGCCGAGTAGTCGCTCATCGCCTCCGCCGCCTTCGGATCCTCGTAGATCCGGTGCGCGAAGTCGTTGTGCGCATCGCCGGACAGGTAGTGCCCCCACCCGAAGTCGTCCGAGGGCAGGTCGCCGAGCGACATCGTGACCACCCGCGTGAGGTCGCAGCCGAAGGCCGCCGCCGTGAGCTCCACGAAGGCGTCGAACCGCTGGTCGTACGCGTCGAGCGAGCGCGGCCGCTCCGGCGCCTCGCACGACGCGGTGGCGAGCCCCCGCAGCCGCTCCTCGAGCTGGCGCACGAGCGCGAAGTGGGTGTCGAGGCGACTGCGATCCGCGGCCGACAGCGACGGCCGGAGCGCGGCGTGCTCCGCGAGCGCGTAGTCGAGCACCGAGCCCTCGGTCGGACGCTCGACGGCGAACAGCCGGTCCCACACCCGCGCCGGCCGCTCCTCGAGCGCTGGTGCTACCTGCCGCACTACGAGATCTGCGTGCGGCACCTGTTGGTGT
>CAYMSU010000363.1:0-2316 GCA_964393165.1 uncultured Enterobacteriaceae bacterium | reverse complement strand
GCTGCGCCTTGCCCCCGTGCACGATCGGGCGCCCCCCGTCCAGGCTCACGTCGATCGACGGCAGCCGATCCGGCCGCGCGATCTGGCGAGCCACGAGCTGATCGAGCGACGGCGCGGTGGAGAACAGGTCCGCGCCCGTGAAGTGGACCCACGCCCCCGTCCACGCGTGCAGCCAGCCCTTCTCGTGGCGGTAGCCGGGCAGGTCGAGCTCGGCGCTGGCGAGCGACAAGCCGTCGAGCATCTGCAGCCGCGAGCGGTAGGGGTGCAAGGGCCGGAGCGAGCGGCTGAAGTCGTCGGCAGTGAGCGGGGCGAGCGGCGCCTCCCAGGCCCCCTCGTCGCCCATGCCCGCGGGCCGCATGCGCCAGTGCTGGTAGGGCGTGCCGTGGCCCGTGCTGACGATCACGAGGCGCTTGGGCGGCGCCTGGTCTCCGGCCCACGCCCGCGGCGGGAGCCCCAGGGCGGCGCCGGTGAGGCCGAGGGCGGTCAGGAATCGACGTCGATCGAGGATCACTTCGTCCTCCGGGCGAGGAAGGCATCGCTGGTGGCGAGGTCCACGAGGAGCTCGAGGACCTTGCCGTCATGACGGGTGCGGAAGCGGCGCTGCAGCTCGTCGAGGGTGGGATCGCCGTCGGGGACGTCGGTGCCGAGGGCGTACCGCGTCCAGTGCAGGGCGTAGCAGTCGTGGGCCCTCGCCGAGGTCGCGAGGTGGCTGGCGAGCTCGACCGCGCCGTCGAACGAGACCTCGCCCTCGCCGAGGTCGATCGACCCCGACGCGTCGACGGGCTGGCCGTGGTCGGTGTCGCGCCAGCCGCCGAGGCTGTCGTAGTGCTCGAAGGCGAGCCCGAGCGGGTTGATCCGCTGGTGGCAGCCCGAGCAGGGGGGCGCCGAGGTGACCGCCTCGAGGCGCTCCCGGTTGGTGGCGTCGGCCGCCAGCGTGTCCGGCGGCGCCTGCAGCGCGGCGTCGTCTGGCGGCTGGCCCACGTTCTCGCACAGCAGCCGCTCCAGCACGAACACCCCGCGCAGCACGGGCGCAGGGTGCACCGGGTGCGCCCGCCCCGCGAGCACCGCCCCGAGGCCGAGCACGCCAGCGCGCTGGTCCGCGGGCAGCGTGACGGGCTCCACCGACAGCGCGTAGCCCAGGTTGTCGTCGTCGAGCACGGTGACGTGAGCGCGGCGCGGCAGCCGGTCGGCGGCGGTGACCCCGTACAGCCGGTAGGTGTCGAACGGCACGATCGACTGGATCCGCGAGGCGTGGCCGTGGTGGTCGGTGAGCAGGTCGGACAGCCGCCCCGGGCTCTCGAACACCGTGCGCTCGACGAAGAGGTCGGCCTCGCGCACCATCGCTGCCTGCATGCCGATCAGCGCGCTCGACCAGACCTCCTCCTCGGCGAGCGAGGGCAGCCAGGTGGGCGCGTAGGCGGCGGCGGACGCGCGGTTGTCGAACACCTCGTCGATCCCGAGCCACTGCCGGTGGAAGTGGACGACGGCCTGGCGGGCCCGCGGATCCTCGAGCATGCGCCGGGCCTCGCGCTCGACGGCGCCGGGCCGGGACAGGCGGCCTGCGGCGGCGGCCTCGAAGAGCTGGGGATCGGGCATCGAGTCCCACAGGAAGTAGGACAGCCGCGCGGCGACGGCGAAGTCGTCGAGCGCGGGCCGCTCCATGAGGTAGAGGAACTGGGGCGCCTGCAGGATGCCGGCGACGGTGGCCACGGTTCCCTCATCCTCGCCGTCACGCGCGACGTTGGCGGCGTGGAACTCGCGCAGGCGCCGCTCCTCGTCGGGGATCAGCGGGCGGCGGTAGGCCCGCTTGGCGAACCGGAGCACGCTGTCGAGGCTGCACGACCGGTCGTCGCAGGCCCAGAAGGCGGGCGCGTCGAGCGCGAGCGGGGCGAAGTGGGCGGCGGCAGCGGCGTACTGCTCGACGAGGTAGCTGGACGCGACCTGGCCCTCCGCCATGCCCTCGAAGCCGTGGATGGGCACATCGGGCGGCAGCGGCACGGGCTCGGTCCAGTCGACGCCGGGGGCGTAGCCGAGCAGGTCGCGCACGGTGTGCTGCAGCTCGGTGGGGGTGAGGCGCCGAAGCGGGACCTCCCCGCTGGTTGAGGGGCTGCACCCGCCGACCTGCAGGGGCAGGGCGAGAGCCAGGGCAAACACTGCGCGCATGAGCGCTCTCCGTGCATCGGGGTCTGGGGAACAAACGGAGGCGGCGCGAATCCGGGGCGGATTTCGCAAGCCGAGTCGGCTTGCCGACGGAGCGCGCAGCCGGACCTTCGGGCTTCGCCCTGCAGGCCGGTAGGCCGGACCTTCGGGCTTCGC
>CAYMSU010000362.1:0-6847 GCA_964393165.1 uncultured Enterobacteriaceae bacterium | reverse complement strand
CGGCCGCCATCGACGTCGTCGCCCCCGGCGGGAACCTCGCCGCCGACGTCGACCAGGACGGACTGCCCGACGGCATCCTGGCCGAGACCGTGGACCCCGCCTCCGGTGCCCCCGCCCCCTGGCTGTTCGCCAGCTCCGCCCACGCCGCCGCAGTCGTGTCCGGGCTCGTCGTCGAGCCCCTGGCCAGCGGCGTCGCCGGCGTGGACGTGCCCCTGCTCCTGCAGCAGCAGAGTACCGGCGCGGATCCCTCCGACTGGCACCTGGGCGCCGGCTTCGTGTCGATGCAGGGCGGCGTCCCGCCGACGTCCCCGCCCGCCAGCGAGCGCCACGCGGCCCTGCTGCCGTTCCTGAAGCTCACGGGCCTCGGCCTCGTGGCGCCCGCTGCCCGCGTGACCGTCTTCGACGCCGTCGGACAGCCGGTCGCCGGCGTCGAGGTCGTCGCCTCGGTGCAGGGCAACCTCGACGGCACCCGCTCCTGCGTCACGAACCCCGCGGGCCAGTGCACGGTGCAGGGCGACTCCGTGCTCCAAGCCCTCGCGGGCGCGTGGTCGTTCACCGTCGACGCGGTGGTCGACAGCGCGGGCCTCCACCGACCGGGCACCGCGCTCACCGTGAACGCGAACCTGCAGAACCTCGTCGCGAGCCTGCGCAGCCACCCCCAGCGGCACGACGACCTGCTCGGATGGGCCTGGTCGAGCGGCAGCGACCCGGCGCTCGGATCCGTCGCCCCAGCCTACGCCGTCGCAGACCTCGACGCCGGGCCGACGACGACGCCGTCCGCGCTCCTCCTGAGCCCACTCGCGGCGACCGCGCTGGGCACCCTGACCCTGGACCTCCTCGGCAACCTCGAGCTGGCCACCCTCGACGGGATCCTCGGCCTGCCGGGCAACCCGGACGTCACGTTCGTCGAGGCGGACGGCCTGGCGGTGGCGGCCCACGGCGGCCAAGGCACCTTCCTGGCCCTCGCGGAGCCAGCGCCCGCGTTCGCCGGATCCCCCCTCGGAGACCAGCTCGCCGACGGCGGCTGGCACGTCGACGGCTACGCGGGCGCGTCGCTCCTCAGCTCGCACGCAGCGCTGGGGCTCGGGCCGAGCCCACTTCCGGGCGCATCGTCCGCCGGCCTCGGAGACACGCCGGCGCCATGAGCACGAAGCGGAGGTTTGCGCACGGTCCACGCCTGCAGTAGCCTCGGGGCCACCCGCCGCGGAGCCGCCCCATGCTGATCGCCCTGCTCGCCCTCCCCTCGCTCACAGGCTGTACCGGCGAGGCGAGCAAGTCCGTCGACGTGCCCGACCTGCTGACCGACGTGGGCGTCGACGCCGCGAGCCAGATCGTCAAGATCGGCGCGCTGAACGACGAGTCGGGCCCGGCCGCGGCGATCGGCAAGCCCTACGCGATGGGCAAGCGGCTGCTCGCCGACCGGATCAACGCCGGGAACTCGGGCCTGCTCCCGATCGGCTGGAAGGTGGAGCTGGTCGAGCGTGACCACGCCTACAACGCCCAGAAGGCGATCCAGGCCTACGAGGACGTCCGCGAGGAGGTCCTGTTCATCGGCACGAGCTTCGGCACCCCGAACACCCTGCCGCTGCGCCCCAAGCTCGAAGACGACAACCTGGTGGCGTTCCCCGCGTCCCTGTCCTCGGAGATGGCGAAGCACCCCCACACCCCCCCGCTGGGCGCGTCCTACGCGGCCGAGGCCCGGCGCGCGATGGACTTCATGGTCGACCAGGCGGGCGGACGCGACGGCGTGAAGGCGGGCATCGTCTTCCAGCAAGACGACTACGGGAAGGACGGCCTGGACGGCCTGACCACCGCCGCGAAGCAGTACGGCGTGGAGCTCGTCGCGGAGATCTCGGTCGCGCCGGGCGACAAGGACGTGGCCGCGGTCATCACGGAGCTGAAGTCGAAGGGCGCCACCCACGTGCTCCTGGCCATCCTCCCGACGACGACGGGGCCGGTCCTCGGCACGGCGCTGCAGCTCGAGTACACGCCGGTCTGGGTGGGCGCGACCCCCGCCTGGATCGACGCGTTCTACAACCCGGAGCTGCTCCCTCCCGCCGTATTCGCGAGCTACCACCAGGCGAACTCGCTGCCCTACTGGGGCGAGGACGTGCCGGGGATGTCCGACTTCCTCAAGGCCCACGAGGCCCACGGCACCGACGTGCCACGCGACTTCTACGTGCTCCTGTCGTACGTACAGGGCCTCGCCCAGATCGAGGCCGCGAATCGCGCGATCGACAGCGGTGACATCACGCGGATGGGCTACTTCAAGGCGCTCACGTCCCTCCGCGCCTTCGACGGGGGCGGCATGATCCGGCCGATCGACCTGTCGAGCAAGCCCTACGAGGTCTCCGACGAGGTGCGGATCCTGAAGCCGGACCTCGAGAACCGTTCGTGGACGGTGGCGATGCCCTACGGCACCCCCGGCGTCCCCCCGCGCGAGCGGCCCGGCCAGGAGGCCCCGGGAGACGAGGCCAACGCGGCCTACCCGCCGGGTGAAGGTGGCGGCGAGTAGCCCCCCGGCGCTCGAGGTCACGAGCCTCGAGGTCGTCTACCACGACGTGGTGCGGGTGCTGCGAGGCATCTCGCTCACCCTCCCGGCCGGCGGACTGGTGGCGCTGCTGGGCCCGAACGGCGCAGGCAAGACGACCACGCTGCGCGCGATCAGCGGGTTGCTCGACCTGCACGACGGCCGGATCCCGAAGGGCCGCGTCCGCCTCGAGGGGCACCACGTCACCGACCTCCCTGCAGAGGCCCGGGTCGCGCGGGGCCTCGCGCAGGTGCTGGAGGGGCGGCGGATCTTCGCGGAGCTCACGGTCGAGGAGAACCTCCGCGCGGGCGGATGGTCGCGCTCGGCGGCCGACCTCGCCCGCGACATCGAGGGGTTCTACGAACGCTTCCCGATCCTGGGCGCCCGTCGCCACCAGCCGGCGGGCCTGCTGTCGGGCGGGGAGCAGCAGATGCTGGCGATTGCCCGAGCCCTGGTGAGCCGGCCTCGGGTCCTGCTGCTGGACGAGCCCTCCCTGGGGCTCGCGCCGAAGCTGGTGGCGCAGGTGGCCGACCTGATCCGGGACATCCGAGCAGACGGCGTGAGCATCCTCCTCGTCGAACAGAATGCGCGCGTCGCGCTGGCGCTCGCCGACCACGCCTACGTCCTCGAGACGGGCCGGGTGGTGCTCGAGGGACCGTCCGCGGAGCTCGTCCAGGACCGTGACGTGCGAGAGTTCTACCTGGGTCACGGGCAGGAGGGTCGGCGCAGCTTCCGGGAGGTCAAGCACTATCGCCGCAGGAAGCGCTGGCTGAGCTGATCGCGCCGTCGTGCGCGGCGACCTGGCGCAACCGCCCTGCAACCGGGCGTCCTCAACGAAGCGGGAGCCGGGACCGACCAGATCTTCGTGCGCGCGAGAGCGCGAGGAGAGCACCCCTTGTCCCCTTCCACGAGCTGGCTGGCCAGCTTCCCGAAGTCGGGGTCGACCTGGCTTCGCTTCGTGATCGCCCACCTGTGCGGGCACCCGGCGGAGACGTCGGCAGACCTGGCGGGCCGCCTCCCGTCGGCCCTCGATCCGCCCCTGGCCTCGCAGGCCCCGTGGCGGGCGACGAACCGCACATTCCCGGCCCACGCGCGACGGCTCGGTCCGCAGCTGGGCCGGCTGGTCCACCTCGTCCGACACCCCGCGGACGCGCTGCTGTCGAGCGCCCGCTTCTTCTGCCTGACCCAGGCGGATCAGCTGGCAGACCCGAGCGGTCACATCGACCCGGAGCGCCTGGAGCACCTCCTCCGGCAGTACCTGTCGCTGGTCCTCGAGCGAGGCGACGCGCACCAGCACGAGCGACTGGGGTTGGCGAGCTGGGCGGGTCACACAGAGTCCTGGCTGGCCCGCCACGACGCCCAGCCGACGCTCCTGGTGCGCTACGAGGACCTCCGCCGGAGCCCGGTCGCCCAGCTCCAGCGGCTCGCGAGGTTCGTGGGCCAGCCGATCGGCAGCGCAAAGGCGCACGAGATCGCCGGTCGCTACGATCTGAAGCGCCTGCGGCACCAACAGGAGCACGAGATCGACCAGCGCATCCAGGGCGCATTCTACCTGGGACCCGCCCACGAGCGCGCCTACCAGCTGGGACTGCGCGCGCTGGGCCGCGGACGCGTGGGCGACGGCCTGCAGATCGGCTCCACGGCGCTGCGCCGAATGTGGGACCAGTTCGGACCCACGATGCGGCAGCTCGGGTATACGACCGACCCGGACCGCCCCGTCGTGGACGTGGCACCACAGGCAGGCGCCGCATAGGCTGACGGGCCCGAGGAGCCCTCACTCGATGCGTCCTTCTTGCCTGCTGTCCGCGGCTCTGCTCCTCTGCGCAGGGTGCCCGCCGCCGTCCGAGATCGACGCGCTGCCGCTGCTGGCATGCGCGTCCGCGGAGGACTGCGACGACGGGAACCCCTGCACCGGCGTGGAGGCATGCGAGGCCGGCACCTGCGTCGCGGGCACCCCCGTCGCGTGCGAGGATCCCGAGGTGTGCACGGTCGAGGACGGCGCCGCCGCGTGCGCCGAGCTGTGCTCGCTGCCGCTCCCCCCGTTGCTCCCCTGGCTGGCGAGCGACGAGGTGCTCTCGTTCTCGGAGCCCGACGCCGAGATCGCGGTGGACGACGGCCCGTTCGCGGCTTCGCAGCCGCTCGCGGTAGGCCCGGAGCTCGGATGGCTGCGCGTGCAGGCCCGGGTGCCGGGGGCCGAGTGCCTGCTCGACCACACCTACGACGTGCGTGAGCACTACCCGGGCGCGGCGGAGACCCCGGGCGCGGTGGCGGTGGCGGCCGACGACCCACGCGTGACCGGCTGGGCCACCTCCGTGGCGGCGATCGCCCACGGGCCCGGCGTGGGCGACCGGTGGCGCGACCCGGCGGCCGCGCTGGGGCCGGCCGAGGGCACGTCAGCGGGGGTGGTGTCGCTCGGCCCTGGCGGGGTGCTCACGGTCGCCTTCGACCCGCCGCTGGCCGACGGCCCGGGCGACGACCTGGCGGTGTTCGAGAACGGGTTCTCCGACACCTTCCTCGAGCTCGCGTTCGTCGAGGTCAGCACCGACGGCACGGTGTTCGCCCGCTTCGACAGCGCGGCCCGCACGCAGGATCCGCTCGAGCCGTTCGACGAGTCGGATCCGACCGCCCTCGGTGGCCTCGCCGGCGACGTGCGGCAGGGCTTCGGCACCCCGTTCGACCTGTCGCTGCTGCGGTACAGCGCCCCCGTCCGCACCGGGCAGCTGCGTCTCGACGAGGTCCGCTACGTCCGCATCGTGGACGTGGCCGGAGACGGGCGCGCGACCGACAGCTGGGGGCGGCCGATCCACGACCCGTTCCCCACCCGCGACAGCGCGGGCTTCGACGTGGACGCGGTGGCCCGCCTGGAGGCCCCGCCGTGAGGCGGTGGACCGCCGTGGCCGCGCTGCTCGTGCTTGCCGCCCTCGTGCTGGCTCCGTGGGCGCTCGGCCCCCCCACGCGCCCGACCACCGACGACAAGCTGCGCATCGTGAGCCTCGCGCCGCCGATCACGGAGACGCTGGCCGCGATTGGGGCGCTCGACCAGGTGGTGGCCCGCTCCGAGTGGTGCCGCCACCCTCCCGAGGTCACCACCCTGCCTCCGGTGGGCAGCGCGCTCACTCCCGACCTCGAGCGGATCGCCACCCGCACGCCGTCGCACATCCTGGTCGACGGCAGCCAGGCCGTGCCGGTCGACGATCTTGAGGTGCTCGCCCCGGTCGAGGCACTGCCCTGGCTCACGCTCGAGGAGGTGCAGGCGTCGGTGGCCCGCCTCGGCCAGCTCACCGGCCACAACACCGCCGCCGCCGCGATCGTCGAGCAGCTCGCCCCGCTCGCCACCGCTCCGCCCGAGGGCGCCCCCGAGGTGCTGCTCGCGCTGCGCGGCGAGGGCCTCGAGGACGGGGAGGTCTGGTACATCAAGCGCAACTCGCTGCACGGCGCCGCCCTGCACGCGGCCGGGGCCCGCCACGCGATCGACGAGGACGTCGACGGGCCGCCGGTGCTGTCGCTCGAGGCGCTGGTGGCCCTGAACCCACCGGCCGTGATCGTGCTCGTGCCCGCCACGGTGGGACCGGCGGAGGAGCAGACGATCCGCGAAGACTGGGGGCGGCTGCCGGATCTCGCCGCGGTGCGCAGCGGGCGGATCGCGGTGGTGGGCGGGCCCACGCGGCTGTCGACGGGCCCCGCGATCCTCGACACCGTCACTGCCCTGCAGGCCGCGATCGAGTCGCTGGGCACGCCATGACCCTGGCGCTGGACGGCGCGACGGTGCCCGGCCGCACCCGCGACCGCCTCGCCGGCGTCAGCCTGAAGCTCGCGCGGGGGGTGCCGACGGTGGTCGTGGGCCCCAACGGCGCTGGCAAGTCCACCCTCGTGCGCGCGCTGGTCGGCCTCGAGACGCTCGCCGCAGGGCGCCTCACGCTCGACGGGATCCCCCTGGCGTCGCGGTCGCGCGCGGAGCGGGCCGCGGCCACGGCGTGGCTGCCCCAGCACCCGCGGCTCGAGGAGGGCCTCACCGCGGTGGAGACCGTGGCCGCGGCGCGCTACCGGTTCGCCGAGCCGCTGCGGATCAGCCTGACCCGCGCGCGCGAGGCGCTGGACGCGCTCGGCGCGGGCGCACTGGCCGAGCGTCCGATGGATCGGCTGTCCGGCGGCGAGGCCCAGCGGGTCCGGCTCGCCGCCCTCCACGCGCAACAGGCGGCGTGGTGGCTGCTCGACGAGCCATTCAACCACCTCGATCCCGGGGTCCGGCTGGAGCTGCTGGAGCTCGTCGCGGCGCGGGCGCAAGACGGCGCGGGGGTGGTGCTGGTCACTCACGAC
>CAYMSU010000361.1:2653-6865 GCA_964393165.1 uncultured Enterobacteriaceae bacterium | reverse complement strand
GCGGAGGTCGCCCGCCGGGAGGCGCTGGAGCGGGAGGTCGCGGCGCTTCGGGCGCGGCTGGCCTCCGAGGACGACGCCTCGAAGTAGCGTCGTCGGCTCGGCGGTCCGCCTCCGCGCTCGCTCACCGGGCGGTGACGTCCTCGATCAGCTCGTCGATCAGCGCCTGTCGGAATCCGAGGGGTACGCCTGGAGCGTGATCCCATCGTCGCCTCGGTCGTCGCGACCTGGCCCACGTCCGCCGTCACGACGCCGTCGACGGCACCCACCCGCTCCGTACCCAGCTCATCCAGCCCTCCCGCCAAGAGCATGTGGGCAGGGGCCCGTGGGGATCGGAAGCCCCGCCTGCAGGTCCTGTCTGGCGATTCAGTGGGCTGAGATCCGTCGAGGTGACTACAAAGGGGGTCCACTCTCCGGCGCCTCCGCACTCGGTCGGCCGAGATTGCAGCCCAGCGAAGCTGGGCTGTGAATCGGCCTCGGTCGCGCTCCGTCGGCGGATTCTCGACACGGAAGTGCGATGACTGAGGGACCTCCACTCGAAGCGCTCCTGCACGGATATCGCCTTGCGCAAATCGTCCACGTCTTCGCGAAGCTCGGGGTGGCCGACGTTCTGGCCGAGGCTGAGGCACGAAGCGCCGAGGAGATTGCGCGGGAGGTGGGTGCAGACCCTCGGGCGCTTCGGCGCCTACTTCTGGCGCTGGGTGGAACGGCGTTGGTGCAACAATCGGAGGACGGGAGATTTTCCCTCGGGCCCGATGGAAGGCGCCTGCGCACGGACGTGCCGGAGTCCCTTCGGTCCGCGGCCATCATGCACGGATAGGCATGGTGGTGGGGCGCATGGGGCGGGCTGTACGATGCGGTCCGGACGGGCACCACCGCGAGGCCGATGTGAGCGGCGCTCCGCGGGCTCGGAGACCGTCAGGTCCCGCTGTCGTCGTCGTCGTCGAGCATCGCCGAGCGCTCGGCCTGCGTGTACTCGTTCGAGACCTGCTCCCCGCGCCGCAGCTGCCCGCGCATCCGGGCGAGCTTGGCGCTCGTGCCCCGAAACGCGTCTTCCACCTTGCCGCGAGAGTACTGGGCTGCTCCCGCGGCGCCGATGCCCATCCCGCCCGCTTCTGCGAAGGCGGCGGGGTCGGCCCCGAGGAAGGTGAAGTGCCATCCCTCCTGCTGGTGCTTCTCGATGAGCTCGCGGACCTGGCTCAGCGTGTACTCGCGGCTGCTGTTCTCCTTGCCGTCGGTCATCACCACGAAGAGGACGAGGGCCGCGCGCTCCGCTTCGTCCTGCTTCTGGCGTCGCTCGGCGGTCTCCGCGATCGCACGGCCCACCGCGTCGAGGAGGGCCGTGGACCCCCGGGGGAACAGCTCGTAGGTGGGCACCTCGCCGGCGGGCACGCCCTGGTGGACGAACTCGTACTCGGTGTCGAACTGGACCAGCGTGAGCCGGGCCTCTCCGGGCTGCGCCGCCTGGTCGGCGACAAGGGCGTTGATGCCCCCCTGCGCGTCGTCGCGGATGGAGTGCATGGAGCCGCTGCGGTCCACGACGAGCACGATGTCGGTCGCGCCTTGCTTCATCTCGCCCCCTTCGGTGGTCTCGTGGCTTGCAGACTATCCTTCCACCGACGCTAACGCGTGGACCGTTGTTGGAACCGGAGGCCGGCGAGGATGGCCTCCACTCGCTCCTGACCAAGCTGCCCGATCCGGTCCCGGCAGGCTTCTTTCTGAACCACCGAGATCTGGGACACCATGACCAAGCTCTGAAGGGGCAGATCGCCCTCTCCTTCGTCGAGGAGCACGTTGCCGGGTTCACTGGCGCGGCGGAGGTTCGTGGTCAGCGCGCAGACCACCACCGTCTCGATGCGGCTACGGTTGAACACGTCGTCCTGGACGACCACGTGGGGATGCGGCCGGTTCACGGATCCGTCCCGGGGAACGACCAGCCAGTAGAGCTCGCCTCGAGTGGGTCCCATGTCCTTATGCACCGACGGTCGACGCTACCGCTTACCGCGACCGACGCCTCCGCCTCAGCAGAGACAGCGCCAGCACCATCGCCATCGGCAGCCCCGCCCGCGACGGGTCGGTCGCGCAGGCCCCCCCGAGCACGCCCCGAAGCGTGCGGTTGTGCGCCTCGATCGCCGCGTCGAAGACCGATTCGTCGACGAGCACGGTTCCCGGACCGCTCTCTCCGTGCTGGACGATGCGTCGGGCGGCGGGCAGGCCCAGCGATGCGATGTACGCCGCCTCCGTCCCCGCGGGTAGCCGGGACGCCCGCGGAAGCCGGACGAGCGTGCCGTCGTCGAGCGCGCTCGAGGTAGACGAGCACCTCGTCGTAGAACGCCAGCGTGAGTGCCTCGGAGTCGAAGTCCTCGTCGTCCCACCCGAAGCACGAAGGGCAGTCCACGAATTCGACCGGATCGACGTCCCCGGGCGCCCCGACGGCCCTGGCGATCACGCCCGCCGCGTGGGCGTCGAGCTCGACCCCGCCCACGGTCACGACGTCGAGCCAGAGCCTGAGGCGATCCTGGGCGAGCAGGTTGTCGACGTTGACGTTCCAGCGCAGCCGGCGCCCGCGCGAGGGAGGCTCCCCGAAGTAGTCCGTGACGAAGGCGTGCCCTCCGGCCTCGTCGACCGCCTGACCCACGACGTCGTAGTAGTTCGCAGCGCCGCTCCACCAGTCGACGAGGGCCTCGTTGATCTCGACGTGCAGGTACGACGTGGGGACCGCCCGGTGGTCGCCGAACACGTAGACCTCGACGGGCATCGCATCGGTCGCCGCGATCGACGTGAGCGTGATCGGAATCGACGGCTGCGAGCCGGCGTAGCGCATGCCGAGGGGCTCGATGTCGCCGACGTCTCGGTGCTTGGCCAGCCTCAACGCGACGAAGTAGCCACCATCGGCGACGTAGGGCGCGAGAACCTCGGCCAACGCAAGCGGGAGGTCATAGCCCGCGTCCTGCAGGAACCGGATCAGCGCGCGGGAGTCGCTGGCCTCGAGGGTGAGCGTCTCGTAGGGGCCGACCTCGGCCTCGTTCACGATCCCGACGCCCCCGTCGAGCGCGGGCGGAACGAGTGAGCCGAGGCCGGCCTCGCCGCTGCAGCCGATCCGAACGGGTCGCGAGCAACCGTCGCGCGTGAAGTCGTCGAGCCGGAACGTCGGTGCAGTGGTCGCCACGAGGCGATCGAACAGCGCCTCCTGGGACGGGAACAGCTCGGGCTCGGCGGGCACGGGCACGACCCAGGCGAACTCGTCGGCCGGCCCCTCGTAGAACACCTGCACGTGAGCGTCGACGTAGCCGTCGCCCACCTCGAACACGATGCGCTCGGCGTTCTGCGCGATGGGCGTGGAGATCGAAGGCGTGGAACTGCAGAACAACCCGCCGCACGCGTGGGCGGGGCCCAAGAAGTAGACGAGCAACGCAGTCATCCGACCCTCCGCCCCGCCACCCTACCTGACGGAAAGGCGACCTGCCGGAGCAAGGGGCGCTTCTTCCTCGATCACTTGGCCCATCGTGGACGGGGCCCCCGTGGTCGTTGACATAGTCACGGATTCAGGGTGATCCCCGCGGGGCTCGTCGTGGGCAGTCCCGCCTTCCCGTCCGTGATCTCGCGACATTGCGTCGACGCGGGCACGTGCTCGCTGGCCTGCGAGCCCACGAAGGAGCACCAGGGGACTACCAGCCGCGGTATGATCCAACAGCGCGAAGACCCGTGCGCGAGATGCGGGGGACCCATGAGCGAGCCCTACGGAGCCCCGCTCCTCGGCACCGGTGGGGTCGTCACGCCCATGCCCGCGTGCCGAGCAGCCGCTGAGGGGCCCCTGAACCTGCTGAGAGCCCCCTCGCGGGCCGGTCCACCCGTGGGCAATCGCGGGTCGGAGCCGCCTCAGCCACTGGTCCACGCGTGGACCACCTCATGGGGAGGCCTCCCCACCTCCTGGTCCCTTCGTGGAGCACCCCGTACCAGAGGTCCTCAGGTCACCAGGGAACCTGTGGACGACCACACCCCACGGTCGCCCCATGCAGGGGTCCACGTGTGGACCTCCTCCTCCTGCGACCACCCCGGTGACTACGCCACGCGTGGACCACCGCCTACCGCGACCACCCTGGTGACCCGTCCACGCGTGGACCAGCAGGCACCACGACCTCAGGATCCACTCCGGCACATGTGGACCAGCAGGGTCCCCGATCGCAGGAACGACTGGTCCACGTGTGGACCAGC
>CAYMSU010000361.1:0-2553 GCA_964393165.1 uncultured Enterobacteriaceae bacterium | reverse complement strand
TGTGGACCAGCAGGGTCCCCGATCGCAGGAACGACTGGTCCACGTGTGGACCAGCAGGGTCCCCGATCGCAGGAACGACTGGTCCACGGGTGGACGACCGAGGTCGGCGACCTCTGAGTGCACCCCTCCACGCGTGGACCACTGCGTAGGGTGGCCTCCCCAAGAGGTGGTCCACCTGTAGACCAGTAGGGGGCACGCCTCAGGATCGAGGTGGTCCACGTGTGGACCAGTGCCCGGAGCCCTTCGAAGCCGTCGGAAGCTCGTCGTGGCGCGCTGGTGGATCGTCTCGCGCCACGGTCTCGCCCGGGGGGACCGGAGCGGCTAGGGTCGTCGTCGACGACAGGAGACGGCAATGCGGGTGGCATGGATCTCTCTGATGATCGCGGCGGCGTGCACGAAGAGCACGCCTCCCGCAGCAAGTGGAGACGTCGCCGGGGCCGCGGCGGCGGAGACGCCGGCCACCGCCTCGTCGTCCGCGGGAGTGCCGCTCGTCGTCCTGCTGGTCGTCGACCAGCTGCCCGTGCGGCTGCTCGACGCGATGGCGGAGCACTACGAGGGCGGCCTCGCGCGGCTCATGGGCGAGCAGGCCTACCACGGGGTCGCCCGCTACGCCTACGCCGTCACCTTCACCTGCCCCGGCCACGCCACGATCAGCACCGGCGCGTCGCCGTCCGAGCACGGCATCGTGAGCAACCGCTGGCGCGATCCCGCGGATGCGTCGAACAAGATCTACTGCGCCAAGCCCGAGTTCCTCCTGGCCGAGGCCCTGGCCGACAAGGTGGTCGACGCCGGCGGGCAGGTCGCGTCGATCTCGCTCAAGGACCGCGCCGCCGTCATGATGGGCGGGCACCGCCCCACCCTGCGCGCGTTCTACGACCCGGAGCAGCCCGGCTTCAACGACGAGCGGCTCGCCAGCGTCGACGTCGCCCGCTGGCTCGCCGAGCCTTGGGAGGCGCTGAAGCCCGAGGTCTACGCGGCGAAGGTCGGGCCCGATGAAGGCCGCTACGAGGCCGACCGGGGCGTGGGGATCACGTTCCCGTACCCCGCGATCAGCGACCACCCGGAGTGGCTGCCGAGCTCGCCCTTCGGCGGGGAGGCGCTCGTCGACGCGGCGCTGGCGGCGCAGGGGGCGCTGTCGCTCGGCGCCGACGCCACCCCGGATCTGCTCGCGATCAGCTTCTCCGAGACCGACTACATCGGCCACGCCTTCACGAGCGAGAGCTGGGAGGCGCTCGACAACATGCTGCGGCTCGACGCGGCGATCGGGCGGCTGCTCTCCGCGCTCGACGCGTCGGTCGGGGCCGACGACTACGCGGTGATCCTCACGTCGGACCACGGCAGCGTGCAGCCCACCGAGGTGCGCGTGCCGCCCGAGGCGGTGTCCGCGGCCGCCACCCGGGCGCTCGCCCGCGTGGGCGGCGAGGGCGAGGTCGTCTTCGAGGATCCGAGCCTGTACCTGCCGGCGGCGGTCCGGGCCGATGCGGCGCTCGCGGAGAAGGCGGGGGCCGCCATCGCGGCCGACGTGGCGGCGCTCGCCGGCATCCACTCGGTGCACCCGTGGCGCGTCGCGCCCCCCGAGGGCGAGCTCGCGGAAGACGTCGCGCTGTCGGTGCACCCGGCCCGCAGCGGCGACCTGTACGTGGTGCTCGACGAGGGCGCGCTGTACGACTACGCCGGCTCGCCGGGCAAGGGCACGAGCCACGGCACCCCGTGGGACAACGACCAGCGCGTGCCGTTCCTGGCGGTGGGCCGGGGGATTGCCCCGGGCAAGGGCACCGCGGATCACGACGTGCGGCAGGTCGCGGTCACCGCGGCGGCGCTGCTGGGCGTCGAGGCGCCGGCCCAGGCCTCGCTCGGCCCGGTCGACGCGGCGCTCGAGGAGAGCGCGCGCTGATCCGGCTTGCTGGCCCCCCGACCCTCACCCCTGGAGCGCCCTTGGCCTGGAACACCACCCCGTCGATTCTCGGAACCGGGGAGCCCGCCCGCGAGGCGGACGTCATCTTCACCGCGATGTTCGTCGGCATGGCGCTGTGGAAGGCCGAGCGCAACCCCCACACGTGGCGCGTCGACATGGAGCCGTCGATGGACCTCGCCGCGGGCGGGCAGCCCGTCACCCGGCAGATGCGCACGGCCGACGACCGGCTGTCGATGCAGCGGCTCAACAACGTCTGCTCCAAGGTGAACCACGTCGTGCGATCCGCCCTCGGGCGCGACGTCGGCGGCGTGACCTGGGGCCTCACCCCGGCCTTCGACAAGGGCGGGATGATCGCCGGCGGCGACTATGCCCACGCCTACGACGACTTCAGCCAGGAGTTCAAGAAGGCGGCGTGGAAGTACCTCACCGACAGCGCGGCGAGCGACCGATCGGAGTCGATGTACATCGGCCGCGGCGCCTACTGCGGGCTCGTGACCGACGCGTCGGGCGACGCGATCACGGCGATGAGCACCTGCCGCACCACGATTCGGGAGACCGGCTCGGTCCTCGAGGGCGTGGGGGTGCCCCACTCGATCCGGTTCCACGGTCATGCGCCTGCTGATTGCTCTTTCGGGCTG
>CAYMSU010000360.1:0-6889 GCA_964393165.1 uncultured Enterobacteriaceae bacterium | reverse complement strand
CACCTCCATGCGGGCCGCGCCCACGCTCCGGTGCAGCGGCCCCTCCACGCCCTCGGCCACGCTCTCGAGCGTGAGCTGCAGCGACGCCAGCGGGGTCCGCAGGTCGTGGGCGAGCCCCGCGAGGTGCTCCTCGAGGATGCGATGGCGCCGCTCGAGCTCCGCGCGATCGGCGACGATGCGCCGATGGGCGTTGTCGAGCGTGGTCGCGATGCGGCCGAGCTCGTCTCGGCCTTCGTCGTGAACCCGATGGAACCGACCCTCGTCCCCGACCGAGCCCGCGGCCACGTCGATGCGCTCGAGACGCCGGATCAGCGGTCGGACCAGGAACCCGAGGCTGCCCAGCAAGGCGAACCCCATGCCCAGGAACCCCCCCGCGACGAGCGCGCCCCGCAAGTACGGCAGGAGCGGCGTCTCGTAGAGCGGCATCGCGAAGAGCACCGCGCAGGGCCCGCCATCAGCGACGCGCTGGACCGCCCCGCGGCGCCACGCCGGGCCGTCGGGCATGGGCTCGGTCCGCGCCGCGCCCACCGGAGGGGCTCGCAGCCCCTCGGGGATCTCGGGCGCCCAGCGATTGTGGGAGGACAGCGCCAGATCGTAGGCCCAGATCCGGAACAGGCCCTCCTGGTGCGCCCAGGCCTCCGGCGCCTGCTCGCACGCCGCGAGCTCGCGCGGGCCGACGGTCTCGGCGAGGTCCCCGAGGCGCGAGGCCGACAACGCGGCGAGCGTGAGTACCGTGGTGACGGCGGCCGCACCGGCGCACACCACCGCACCGAGGGCGGTGACCAGCAGAATCCTCGCGCGGAGCGTCTGGGTCACGGGTCGTACCGGTAGCCCACCCCGAACACGGTGCGCACCTTCTCGCCGTCACGCCCGAGCTTGCGGCGGATCCGCGAGACGTGGCTGTCGACGGTGCGCTCGAGCCGCTCCCCTCCCTCGGGCAGAGCCCGCTCCACGAGCTGCGCCCGCGTGAACGCGCGCCCGGGGTTCGTGACGAGCACCGCGAGGACGTTGAACTCGTGCGCCGTGAGACCGACCGACGCGCCCCCCCGCTGCACGTCCCGCGCGTCGAGATCGACCGTGCAGTCGCCGACCTCGAGTGCCTGACGCGGA
This sequence comes from uncultured Enterobacteriaceae bacterium, assembly GCA_964393165.1. Taxonomy (GTDB): domain Bacteria; phylum Myxococcota_A; class UBA796; order UBA796; genus DRPG01. The sequence goes on along the minus strand of CAYMSU010000360.1, from coordinate 5,779 downwards.
CGGGGCGCGCGCAGGCCAAGCCGAGCCCGGATCCGGACGAGGAGCTCCTCCAGGAAGAAGGGCTTGGGGAGGAAGTCGATCGCTCCGAGCGCGAACGACCGAAGCCGGTCCTCGAGGTCGCTGCGCGCGGTGAGGACGATCACCGGCACGCTGCTCCGACCTGCCCAGGCCTCGAGCAGCGTGAAGCCGTCCTGGCCCGGAAGCATGAGGTCGAGCACCACCAGGTCGAAGCGCTCGTGCGGATGCAGGGCGGCCCCCTCGTCGCCGTCTGCCGCGAGCACCGCGTCGAAGCCATGCCGAATCAAGCCCGAGACGACCATCGCACCAATCTGTGGGTCGTCCTCCACCACGAGGATGCGACTGCGCCCGTCGGCCATGCTCGGCCCTCCCCCGTCCCTCTTCGTCCGCCCATGTTGACAGCATGTGGAGGCTCGGCCTAGGGGCTCCCCATGCAGCGCTCGATCTGGGACCTCCCGATGGCCCCTCTCCCGGCGTTTCCCGGTCCCCTCGGGAACGCGAAGTACGTCGTCCTCGGGCTCGGGGGGAGCGGCCTGGCGGCCGTCCACCGCCTGCTCGATGCCGGCTGCCAGGTCACCGGGATCGACGCGGGCCAGGTCGGGCGGTCCGCGGCCGGGCGCAACGGGGGCTTCCTGCTCGCGGGTCCCGCCGCGTTCCATCACCGGGCCCGGGCCGAGGTCGGGGCCGAGCTCGCCCGCGAGGTGTACCGGCTCACGGTCGAGGGCATCGACGCGATGCAGCAGGCCACTCCCCTGGCGGTCCACCGTGCGGGCAGCCTCCGGCTCCCCGCGAGCGAGGCCGAGCGCGACGACATCGCCGAGCACCACGAGGCCCTCCGCGCCGACGGGTTCCTCGGCGAGCGAAGGCCCGACGGTAGCCTCCATGTGCCCGACGACGCCGTGTTCCATCCGCAGGAGCGGCTCGATCACCTCGTCGAGTCGGCGCTGCGCCGAGGGGCCTGGCTGTACGGCGACTCCCCGGTGCTCACCCTCGCGCCCGGGGAGGTGCTGACCTCCCGCGGCACCCTGCGCTGCGAGGGGGTCGTCGTCGCGGTCGACGGCGGGCTCGAGCAGCTGCTCCCGGAGCTCGCGCCGCGGGTACAGACCGTGCGCCTGCAGATGCTCGCCACCGCGCCGGCCCCCGACGTGCGGGTGCGGGGCGCGGTCTACTACCGCGGCGGGCTCGACTACTGGCAGCAGCGGCCCGACGGCCGGGTCGCCCTCGGGGGGGCCCGCGACGTCGGCGGAGACGCTGAGTGGGGGGCGCCCGCAGAGCCCTCGGAGGCGGTCCAGGGCGCCCTGGAGGAGCGCCTGCGGCAGGTCGTGGGCACCTCCGCGGAGATCACCGACCGGTGGGCCGCCCGAGCGGGGTTCACCCCCAATCGATGGCCCCTGCTCCAGGAGATCGCGGAGCGGGTGTGGGTGACCGGGGGCTACTCGGGCACCGGCAACGTGATGGGCCATCTCGGCGGGCAGGCTGCCGCGGATGCCCTCCTGGGCCGGCCCAACCCCTGGCTCGACGCGATGGGAGACGTCCGGACCGCCCTTCTGTGAGCCGGCCCCCCTCCTACCTGCAGCTCCTGCGCACCAACGTCGACTTCCGGCGCCTGTGGTTCGGCGTCGTGGTGAGCTTCTTCGGCGACTGGTTCTCGACCATCGCGGTCTACGCGATGGCCGAGGAGCTGGCGGGTACTGCTGGAGCCATTGCCGCAGTCATGATCGGCAAGACGCTCCCGATGTTCCTCGTCACGCCTCTCGCCGGCCCGCTCATCGACCGCTTCGACCGGCGGGCCCTGCTCATCGGCACCGACCTCGCCCGCGCGCTGCTCGTCGGCGGGCTCGTGGCCGGCTACCTCGCCGGCAACTTCGTGGTCGTGGTCGCCGTGCTGTGGCTGAAGACGGCATTCTCCGGCGTGTTCGTGCCCACGCGCACCTCGGTGATCCCGCAGCTCACGACCCCCGCCGAGCTGCCCGTGGCCATGGCACTGTCAGCGGGCACCTGGTCCGTCATGCTGGCCCTCGGTGCCGCCGCCGGAGGGCTCGTGACCGCGGGGGTGGGGATCGTGGGAGCCCTGGTCGTCGACGCTGCCACGTTCGTGCTCTCCGCCGCCTTCCTGTGGCGCCTGCCCGCGCTGCCTCCGCAGGAGGATCCCAAGGAGGCCGAGCGGGTCACGTTCACCGCGGGCGTCCGGTACCTGGGCTCCCGGCCGGTGCTCCGCAACCTCCTGCTGTGCAAGGCCGGCGTCTCGCTGGGCGCGGCCGCCCTGGTGACCCTGCCGCTGTTCGGCAGCGGGGTCTTCCCGGGGGCCTCGGGCCCCGCGTTCATCGGTCTCATGTTCGCCTCGCGAGGCGCTGGCGCCCTCGTCGGGAGCCTCGGGGTCCGCCGGATCGTGGGCGATGCCACCCCCACGCTCGCCCGCTGGATGGTCCCCGCCTTCGGCTGGACCGGCGGGTGGTTCGTCCTCGCGGGGCTCGCTCCCGCCTTCGGGCTCGCGGCGCTGGCGTACTTCGCGTCGGCGATCGGCAACGCTGTCATCTGGGTGTTCAGCAGCATCCTGATGCAGCGCCTCGTTCCCCAGGGGCTCCGGGGTCGCCTGTTCTCGATCGAGTTCGGCCTGATGACGCTGGTGACCGCCACGTCGTCCTGGGTCGCCGGCGCCGGGATCGACCACCTGGGGTGGTCCGTGCACCTCACCACCATGCTCGCCGGCTCCGTCCAGATCGTGCCTCTGATCGCGTGGGGCCTCACCGTGCGGTCCGCCGCGGGTCGGCGGGTGTTGAGGGAGGCCGGACCGGATAGGCCCCTCGCCTCGGCAGGGTGACGGCGATGAGCAAGTACAGAACACACGACTGCGGCGCGCTGCGCCTGACCGACGCGGGCACGGAGGTCCGGGTGGCGGGCTGGGTGCACCGCCTGCGCGACCTCGGCGGCCTGGTCTTTCTCGACCTGCGGGATGCCACCGGCATCGTCCAGGTCCGGATCGACGCGGAGAGTCCTCTCGCCGAGACCGCCACGAGCCTGCGCTCGGAGGCCGTGGTCGAGGTCCGGGGCCCCGTCGTGGAGCGCGAGTCGAAGAACCCGGACCTGCCCACCGGCGAGATCGAGGTCCAGGCCTCCGCGATCGCGCTGCTCTCGGCGATGCCCGAGCCGCTGCCGCTGCAGGTCGCGTCCGACGAGCCGGTCACCGAGGCCCAGCGGCTGCGCTACCGCTACCTCGACCTCCGCAAGAGCCGGCTCCACGCCAACATCTCGCTTCGTAGCGCGGTCATTCGGAGCCTTCGCCAGCGGATGTGGGCGCACGGGTTCGAGGAGATCCAGACCCCCATCCTCACGGCGAGCTCGCCCGAGGGTGCCCGCGACTACCTCGTGCCGAGCCGGGTGCACCCCGGCAGGTTCTACGCGCTCCCGCAGGCGCCCCAGCAGTTCAAGCAGCTGCTCATGGTGTCGGGCTTTCCCCGCTACTTCCAGATCGCGCCCTGCTTCCGGGACGAGAACGCGCGCGCCGACCGCTCCCCGGGCGAGTTCTACCAGCTCGACATGGAGATGGCGTTCGTCGACCAGGACGAGGTGTTCGCAGTCGCCGAGGACGTGCTGCACGGCGTCTTCGCCGAGTTCAGCGACTGGTCGGTCACCGCTCCGCCGTTTCCTCGCATCTCCTACGCGGACGCCATGGCCCGGTACGGCAGCGACAAGCCCGACCTGCGGATCCCGTTCGAGCTGCACGACGTGTCGGACCTGTTCACGGCGAGCGGGTTCAGCGTCTTCAAGAAGATCGTCGAGGGAGGGGGCGTCGTCCTGGCCCTCCCGGTTCCCGGGATCGGGTCCCGGTCCCGCAAGTTCTTCGACGGCCTCGACGCCTGGACGAAGGACGCGGGGGGCGCAGGGATGGCGTGGCTCGGCTTCCCCGAGGGCGGTCCGGTGAAGGGCAGCATCGCGAAGGCGCTCACCGACGAGGAGAAGGCGTCGCTCGGGCGCCTGGGAGAGGCCGCCTCCGATGGCGCGGTCCTGTTCGTGGCGGGCGGCGAGCGCGAGCCCACCCAGAAGCTGGCCGGCCGGCTCCGGATCGAGGTCGCGGAGCAGGCTGACCTCGTGCAGTCCGGCCGCTACGACTTCTGCTGGGTGGTCGACTTCCCGATGTTCGAGGTCGACGAGGAAGGGGGCGGGTACCAGTTCTCCCACAACCCGTTCTCGATGCCCCAGGGCGAGCTCGAGGCGCTCGAGACGACCGATCCGCTCGAGATCCTGGCGTACCAGTACGACATCGTGTGCAACGGCGTCGAGCTGTCGAGCGGAGCCATCCGGAACCATCGCCCGGACATCATGTACAAGGCCTTCGAGATCGTGGGCTACGGCCCCGAGGTGGTCGACGAGCGCTTCGGCGGCATGATCCGCGCGTTCAAGCACGGCGCGCCGCCCCACGGCGGGCTCGCGCCTGGCGTCGACCGCATCGTCATGCTCCTCGCCGAGGAGCCCAACATCCGGGAGGTCATCGCCTTCCCGATGACCGCCACCGCGCAGGATCTGCTGATGGGCGCCCCCGCGCCGGTCACCCCGCGCCAGCTGGAGGAGCTCCACATCAAGTTGGTGCTGCCCAAGGAGTGAACATGGTCTTCCTGCTGGCCCTCGCCGCCGGCTCCGCCCACGCCCAGGCGCACGAGATCAGCGCGTGGACGGCGGTGCTGGCCGCCCCGGACCTGACCGGGCGCACCCGGGCCTGGTTCGATCTGCACCTGCGGCGGGAGGAGGATCGGTTCTGGATGATCGTGCGCCCGGGCCTCGGCCTCCAGCTCACCGACGCGATCTCCGCGTGGGGCGGGTACGACTTCATCCCCTCGATCCCCGATGACGGGGAGGCCTCGGTCGAGCACCGGATCTCGCGCGACGAGCTCGAGATCAACTGGGTGATCGTCGCGAACTGGTTCCCTCCCCGCTGATCGGGGCGCGCACCCGCGCGAGCTGGCGCACGATCCACCAGTCCGTCTGCTGCGGCACCGCGCCCTGGAGGAGGCGGAGGAGCTGGGGAAGCTCGGGGCTCGCCCCCGCGGGCAGGGCCTGCAGGCGCGCGAGGTCCTGGCGATCGCCCGAGAGCCGTGCCGCCACCGAGAGCGCCGCGACCTGGCCCCGATCGTCCGCGAGCTGCGCAAACCGTGCCTCCGCCTCCCGCACCGCGGCCAGCGCCGGCGCGACGCGGTCGTCCAGCGCCCAAGCGACGGCACGGACCAGCTTCAGGACCGTGGCAAAGGGCTCCTGGGCGACCAGGGGGTGCTGCGCGAGCCCGTCGAGCAGGCGTAGGGCCGCCCCCACGCGTCGCCGGTCGAGCGCCGCCTGGGCCAGCGCGAGCTGCGCGAGGAACCGGAGGGCGCCTTGGCTCTCGCCCAGGCCCTCGAGCTCGGTGAGGCACTGGCGAAGCACCCGCTCGGCCCCGTGGCCGTCCTCCTCGAGGAGCCGAGCCCCGCGCTCGAACTGCGCGTGCGCGGCCAGAGGCAGATCACCGAGCCGGCGTGCCCCGATCTCCGCGCGCGCGAAGTCGGCCAGCGCAGAGCGCCGGTCTCCGGCTCGGTCGTGCCACCGCCCCCGCTGGAGCAGGGCCAGCGTGGCGGCCTTCGGCAGATCGTGGCCCTCGGCGACCGCGATCACGCGATCGAGCAGGCCTCGGGCCGCGCCGGGCCCCGCCGTGGCCCTCTGCGCCTCGGACGCCTGGAGCGCGGACCACGCCCAGCGATCCACCAGCCCCGCGGCGGACGCCTCCTGCATGGCGGAG
>CAYMSU010000359.1:0-6916 GCA_964393165.1 uncultured Enterobacteriaceae bacterium | reverse complement strand
AGCGTGGCGCGCCGCTGGGTGGAGCAGGTCCTCAACTCGGTGCGGCGCGACATCCCCCACCCCCCGGTCCACGCGCGCAACCTGCACCACACCGCGATCGCGATGTTCGACGCGTGGGCGGCCTATGACGACATCGCGCAGGGCGTGGTCGTCGACGAGTCGGTGGACGTGCCGGAGGCGGACCGCGCGGCCGCGCGAGGGGTCGCGATTGCCTACGCGGCGCTGCGCGTCGTGCAGCACCGTTACTCGGAAGACCGCGCGATCGGGGCCGCGACCTCGCAGGACTGCTACCTGCAGTTCATGAGCGAGCTCGGGCTCGACCCCGACGACACGACGGTCGCGGGCGACGGGCCAGTGGCGCTCGGGAACCGGGTCGGCCAGGCGGTCATCGACGCCTTCGCCAACGACGGCGCCAACGAGGCGAACGGCTACGCCGACACCACCGACTGGTCGCCGGTCAACCCAGTGCTGGTCGTGGACGTGCCGGGCGTCGTCGTCGACGACCCCGACGAGTGGCAGCAGCTGAACCTGGCCACGGCCGAAACGCAGAACGGCATCGTCCTCGAAGACAGCGTGCAGCCCTACATCGGCCCCCAGTGGCGGGAGGTCACGCCGTTCGCGCTGGTCCGGGACCCCGAGACGGGGCTCTACAGTGATCCCGGCGAGGGCGCGCCCACGGTCGACGACCCCCGCATCGCGGACTGGGCCGTGGAGGTCATCCAGCGCACGGCCGACCTCGACCACCTGGACGGCGTCGAGATCGACATCGGTCCCCGGGGCCGGGGGAACAACCCTCTCGGCACGAACGACGGCTCGGGCTACGACAACAACCCGTTCACGAAGGAGCCCTACGCCCCGAACGTGGTTCCGCGCGGGGACTTCGCGCGCGTGGTCGCGGAGATGTGGGCCGACGGTCCGGACTCGGAGACGCCGCCTGGTCACTGGGTGAAGATCGCCAACGAAGTGAGCGACCGGCTCACCCAGGACGAGCTCGTGCCCTTCGGCGAAGGCGAGGCGGTCGACCGGCTCGCGTGGGACGTGGCGATGTACCTGGCGGTCACGGGGGCGGTGCACGATGCTGCGATCAGCGCCTGGGAGCTCAAGCGGGAGACGCTCGGGCCGCGGCCCATCACGATCATTCGCTGGATGGCGGAGAACGGGCAGCGCAGCGACCCCGACCTGCCGAGCTACTCCCCGGACGGCCTGCCGCTGGTTCCCGGCCTGGTCGAGCTGATCACCGAGGAGAGCGCCGCTCCCGGAGAGCGACACCACGCCCTGCGGTGGTACATCGGCGAGATCGCGGTCTGGTCCTGGCCGGGTGAGCCCGGCGACCGCAAGAACGACTTCACGCCCCTGCGCTGGATGCGCGCGAAGGACTGGATCCCCTACCAGCGGCGCACGTTCGTGACGCCGGCGTTCCCGGGCTTCACCTCGGGGCACAGCACCTTCTCGCGCGCGGCGGCCGAGGCGATGACCGAGTTCACGGGCTCGCCGTGGTTCCCCGAGGGGCTGCACGAGTTCGTCGCGCCTGCGAACGACACGCTGATCTTCGAGGCGGGGCCGAGCGTCGATCTACGGCTGCAGTGGGCCCAGTACTACGATGCCGCCGACGAAGCGGGTCAGTCCCGGCTGTGGGGCGGCATCCACCTGTGGCCGGACGACGAGGTCGGGCGCATCAACGGCTTCATGGCCGGTCGCCGGGCGGCCGACCGGGCGCGCGAGTTCTGGCTCGGGGTGGCGGACGACTGAGGGCGCTCAGTCGTCGAACGCCTCGAGCTCCCGGTCCTCGTCGTCGAACTCCTCCTCGAGCTCTTCGTCGTCGAGGAACTCCTCGTCCTCGGCGAACTCGGGCTCGTCGAGGTCCTCGTCGAACTCCTCGACGTCGTCGTTCGGGTCGCGGAGCCGCTCGCGCTCTTCCCGCCGCTGCCGGAGCCGCTCACGGATCTCCTCGCGGCGCCGCTCGCGCTCGGCGTCGAGCTCGGTGCGCTCGCGCGGGGACCGCGCACTGGAGCTACGCTCTGCGGTCGGCCGGTCGGCCGACGAGGAGGGCCGACGGGTGGCTGCGCGAGGGCGAGAGGGGCGCGAGCGGGACGCGGTGCGCTCCGCCGTGCAGCCCCGTAGCCGACTGATCATGCCGCGACAGTTGAAGTGGTAGTCGCCGTCGCTGCCCTTGGCCGAGGCGAGGAAGCCCTCGAAGGCCGCGAGATCGTCGCCCAGGTTGGACAGCGTGATCTGTACGTCGACCGTCGAGCGATCGAGCGGATCGCGGAGCGTGATCGTGCCCTCGATCTCGATCTCGAGCAGGTCCGACTGGGCGATCCCGCGCTCGATCGTGAGCTCGCCGTCCTGCACCTCCCCCACGATCCGCAGCGCGGACACCGGGATGTCCATGCCGAGAGGCCCGATGCCGGGAATCTCCACGTCCGAGAGCACGAGCGTGCCACCCTCGATGTCCACCGACCCGTTCGCGTCGGCCATGCCCTCCTCGCCTGCCTCGATCTCGAGATCGACGTCGATCTTGCCCGAGGCGGACGCGGTGAGCTCCGGAATGAGCATGAGCAGATCGGCGAGGGGCAGATCGTCGGATGCCACGTCGAGCGACGTGAGCGCGAGGTTCCCGCGCTTGTCTACCGCGGTTCCGACCGCGTAGGTGATCGGACTCTCCGTGAACGTGACCGAGCCGTAGACCTGCGGCGCACTTGCGAACAGCGAGGCCAGCGGGGAGATCTTCACCCGAAGGTCCTTCGCGAGCCCCGCGATGGTCTTCGCAGGAGCCTCGTCCTCGCGCCAGGACGTCCGGGGGGTGTGGAAGAGCTTGACGTCCGCCGCCGTGAGCCCCACGAGCGCCGGCGAGATCGACCCGACCTCGAGCGAGTACTCCCGGCCGAGCAGCTCTGGGGTGCGGTACTGGGCTTGCCGGACCAGCGTGTCGGACGGAAACGTCACGTAGAACGTCACGACGAAGACCAGGACGCACCAGAGGACCCCGCCCGCGATCATCGCGATCGTGCGCGGCTGCATCAGGTCCCCTCGGTGAGCGAGAGCACGGCGAGCTCGAGGGAGAGGTCCATGAACTTCTCCTTCTTGAGGTAGGAGACGTCGAAGATCGCTTCCTCGACCGAGGCGGGGAACGAGCTCGTCTCCAGGTCGTAGAGGAACCGGTATAGCTGCTCTTGCGGCGCGCGCTTGAACTCGACGGTGTAGGTCGTGCGCTTGACCACCGCCGAGACCGGCTCCGAGGCGACCTCGTTGACCGAGCGCAGCTGCTCGATGATCGTGTGCTTGGTCGCCAGCCCCTCGATCCAGGGAGACACCGGCTGCTTACTGTACTCGCGCAGCCGCGCCTCCTGCTGCTTGAAGGTCTCGCGGTGCTTGCGCAGCTCGGTGTCGAGCTCGTTCACCACCACGAGCGCCTGCTTCGCGTCGCGCACGCGCGCAGCCTTGTCGTTGAGCATGCCGTTGAGGAAGTACCAGTAGCCCCCGATGAACACGACCGCGAAGAACAGCACCAGGCCGACCAGCAGGCGCCGGTCCCGGGGCGAGAGCATCTCGAGCTGCTGCTCTACGTAGGCGAGTGGCCCCGTGCGGACCTCGATCGTCGCCATGTCAGCCCTCCTCGCCGTCGGCGGTGTTTCCGATGGGGATCGTGATCGGGAACCGCACGCGGCCGTTCGACAGCTTCTTCTCCTGGCCCTTCGTCGCGTCTGCGAAGCGGGGATCGGTGCGGAGCTGGTTCTCGACCTGCGCGCTCGAGTTGAAGTTGTCGGTCTCCGCCTCGAACGTGATCGTCTCGCGCGTGATCTTCAGCTCCGAGAGCTCGACCCGCACGTCGGGGTGGGGCGGGAACGCCTTCGTGAGGTTGTACAGCGTGTCGACGGTCCGCGGGACGTCGCCCTCCCGCCCCACGACCGCCGCGAGCTGGGCGGCGTCTTCGGTGGCTCCCGCCATCAGCGCCTTGGCCGCGCTCAGCGTCTCGAGCTCCACGCTGGCGGCTTCGGGGCCCATGGCCTCCCGCACAGTGTCGAAGACGGCCGCCTCGGCCGTCGACTGCTCGGTCGACAGGCTCCAGTACTGCCAGCCGAACATCAGCGTGGCCGCGAGCGTGAAGAACGCCGCGCCGGCCACTCCGTAGGTCAGCACGGCGCGAACGAGGTTCGTCCCGCCCCGGTACTGCAGCTCCCCCACGCGGAGGTCGACGGCGGCCTGCACGCCAGGCACGCTCGACCAGGCGAGCGCTGCCGACAGACTGAAGGGCCCGCTCGCCCCGTCGCCGGATGGGTCTCGGGCCTCGACCACGGGAACACCGAGGTCGTCGGCCATCTTCTCGCGCAGGAGGGCGAGCTGACTGGAGCCGCCGGTCACGCGAACCTCGAGGACCTCCGCGCCGAGGGTGTCCTCGGCCTTGATCAGCGTGGACCGCAGCTCGGTGAGGAGCAGGAGCATGGCCCGCTCCATCGCCTCGCGCGCCTTGGGAGGCAGACCCATCGGCCCGCTGGGCGCGGTGAACGGCTGGGTGCTCTCGGCGTCGGGATCTTCGGCCGGCTCGGGCGGCGCGAGCACGATCTCGCCCCCGTGCTTCAGCGCCTCCGCCTGCTCCCAGGTGCATCCTACGACCTGCTGGACCGCCCGCGTGAACGCCCGGCCCCCCACGTTGATCGACCGGCAGAGGTGTGCGACCCCGTCCTGCACGACGGTCACGCTGGTGTGGTCGTGGCCCACGTCGACCACCGCCACGAGCGGGGACCGCGGGCCGTCCTCACCGTCGACGTTGGCGTCGATGTCGGTGGGGTCGCTCTCGTCCGGAGGAGGGAGGTTCCCGACGTCGGGCCCGGGACTCGCGAGCACGCCCCACGGCCCGTACACATCGGCATCGACGTGCACCGCGGCGGGGTCTACGCCATGCTCGGTCAGCTCCGACAGCCAGCTCGAGAGCTGATCGCGCCGGGCGATCACCGCGACGACGTCGGTGCCGTTGCCCTGCCCTGCCGTGCGCCAGCCCACGACCATGTCCGCGAGGTCGAACGGGACCTCGTCCTCGAGCATGAACGGCAGCGTGGACCCGATCTGGGCCTTGTCGGAGAACGGCACCGTGAGCCGGTGAAACGACGCTTGCGACGAGGGGTAGGCGACGACCACAGTGTCGCCGGGGGCCGGCTGGGCCTCTTCCTCCTCCTCGAGCAGCGTCTCCAGCGCGGCGAGCTTCGCCTCGAGCGAAGGCGTCGCCCCGTCCTGCGGTACCGGCTGCTGGAACCGGCCCTCGTAGTCCACCTGCCGGCCGCTGATGCGGTAGGTCGAGACCTTCACGGCGTGGGACCCGAGGTCCATGGCAATCAATCTTGGCATTGCATGCTCCCGATCGGCCTCAGCGGTTCCGCCAGTACAGGATGGCTCCGCTGTTGTCCGAGGAGAAGTCGATCACCGCCTGGATCTCGACCCTCGCGGTGCCCACCTCACCGGCGGAGGTGATGCGGAACACCTTGGACTCAGTGGTGATGGCTTGCTGGATCTCGTCCCTCAGCTGCAAGCCGAGCTGGTTCTCGAAGAACGTCTCGAACTGCGCGGGGGACTGGATGTACAACCCACCCTCGGCGATGGGTCGTCCGCGGAACATCAGGTACTCGTTGATGGCGTCTTCGGCCGTGGACTCGTTCGGGATCGGCATGTAGGCCATCAGCAGGCCCTTCAGCACGTTCCGGGACGCCGTGTTGACGTTGAGCTTGCCCGATCCGTAGATGGTCAGGTGCTGGCCGACTCGCTGCCAGACGCCGTCGAGGTGCCAGCCATCCACGAGCCGGATCTCCTGTCGGGTGTCGAACGGCGCGTTCTTCGACCGGTAGGGCGGGTCGAGGGTCTGGTAGAGCGCGTCCTCGGAGCCCCCTTGGTAGATCCGGGTGTCGTCCGCATCCGTCCAGTCCGCGAGGTTCCCGATCAGCTCCTCCCGGACCAGGTTGTTCTCGTAGACGTAGTCCTGAGCCTCCTCGGTGGAGAGCATCTGCATGATCTCCTGGGCGGCCGGCAGCATGAGCAGCTCGCCCATGTTCTGCGCCTTGAGGTTGCCTACGAAGATCCGGCGCTCCTCGTCCTTCACGGACGCGTGGAAGTCGCCGTCGAAGTCGAGGAACGGCCGGTTGAGCAGCGAGCTCCCGTTCCGGCTGGCCTCGATCTGCGCGTCGGTCAGCCCCCCGTTCGCCGCGACTCCCTCCACGTCGTCTTCATCGACGCGTCCGTCGGTCGCGAACAGCAGCCGCATGACGCGGGTGTCGATGTAGGGGATGGCCTGCCACAGCTCCGCCGCGTTGAACCCCATCATGGGGCCGAGCTGCTGCAGCATCGGGTGCCGCCCGAGCGCAGCCGACGCCATCAGGATCATCCGGTAGAAGTGGACCCCGCTGTAGGCGAGGGCCTCGGCCTTGACCTCGTCGCGATACTGCGAGGCGAGCTGCGCCCGGACCACCGCACCATGCGCGATCTCGGTGACGAGGACGGTGAGCAGCAGGATCGCGCTGATCGCGAGGAGCAGCGCGACACCCGCCCGGGACCGCCGTCCGCCGCGGTAGAACGGGTGGCGCACCGATCCACGCGGCCGGGTGAGCTCGTGCCAGACCCAGCGAAGGGCTGCAGTGATGCTCATCGGCCACCTCTCCCGCCCACGGCGGGCCGGCTCGGGATCTGCCCCGGGGCCCCTCCGGGCCGGGCCCCCTGCTGCGGCCGGGCGCGGCCGGGCCCGGGACGTCGCCCGCCGCGGGCTCCCGGCTGCCCCCCCAGCGCTGCCGCGAAGGGGTTGGCGCCGCCTCCGAGCCCGCCCGAGCCGACTCCGCCGAAGCCGCCCATCGCCCCGCCGAAGGCTCCGGCATTGAGCCCCTGGGGAGGGCCCCCCTGCTGCGCCTGGTTGACGCCTGCGGGGCCGCCGGCCCCG
>CAYMSU010000358.1:0-6923 GCA_964393165.1 uncultured Enterobacteriaceae bacterium | reverse complement strand
GGGGGCGGCGCGGCGGGCGCGGGCTGCACCTCGGGGACGGGGGGCGGGGCGGCCGGCGAAGGCACCGGCTCGGGGGTCGCGGTGCGCTTCCCGTCGCGTGCGGTGCCCCGCCCGCGCGACGAGGGCGCGAGCGGGGGACGCGGCGGTCGCATTGGCTCCACCATGGCGGTGGCACCGGCCGTGCTGGGGGAGGACGCCTCGGCCGGCGCGGGCGCGGGCGCGGGCGCGGTGTCGGGCGAAGGCGCGGGTACGGGTACGGGTAGGGGCGAAGGCGCGAGTACGGGCCTGGCTGGCGAGGAGACGGGTATCTCCTCGGCCCGTGCGATCGCCTCGGCGTCGAACACGGGAGCGGGCTCGGGGCACCCGAGGAGGGCCCCCACGAGCAGGAGCGCTCGGGCCGGCTCAGCCCACTTCACAGTACGCCACGGTGCCGGCCGCCGACAGGCACAGCTCGAAGGCGGCCGACGTCTCCACGCCGGCCTCCGACGCGAACTGTAGCCACTCTCGGGCGAGGTTCTTGGTCTTGTTCCGCCAGTAGCCGGTCTGCTGCCGGTGCTCCGGCGTGGGGGCCGTGAGCGCACGCTCCTCGGCGCGTAGCCACATCGACAGCGACGCGAAGGCGTTCACCCGGTGCAGCGCATCCATCCGGTCTACCCGGCGCTCCCCCTCCCACTGGTGGGCGTTCTCGAGTGCGGCCCGAGTCCATCGCAGCGCCTCCTCGTGCTCCTCGGGCCCCCGAGACGCGAGCCACACCGCGAAGATGAAGCAGAGATCGGCGTCGGACCGGTCGATCGACTCGAGGTGGCGCCGGAGTGCGGCTTCCCACCGATGCGGGTCGCCCTTCGCCCAGGCGTCCGCCATGAGCATGCGAGACATCCGACTGCGCTCGGTCTGCTGATCCTCGAGGCCGAGCCGTGACTGAAGGCAGAGGATGTGGGCATCGGTCAGTCGGCCGACCATCGACCGCGGCTCGAGCGCCGCCGGATCCCGGCACGCCTCCAGGGTGGAGCCTCGCTCCAGGAGATCCCTTCGCGGCAGCGTGTTCTCCACGAACACCGGCTCCCCGGCCTCGACCCCGATGGAGGGGGCGCGTGGTGGCTCGAGGGGCGCGGCCACCTCGCGCACGCCTTCCCTACGGGCCCGCCGCCGCTCCCGCCGCTCCGCGCGCGCCTGCTGCTTGGCGAGGGCCCGCTCGAGCTGCTCCTCCTGGTCTTGCCGGGCGGCGTCGGCGGCCAGCTGCAGCTCCTCTCGCCGTTGGAGCTCCCTGTCCGACAGGACCACTGGCTCGTAGGGGTCGAGGGAGGGATACGGCGCGGCGTACCGGCGCGGGATCGGCGTGGGCTCGGGGGTGTCGTCGAGCTGGGCGGGGTCCCACATCGTGCCGTCTTGCCAGTAGGTCGCCGTCAGCCGCCCGTCCGCGGCCATGATCTGCACGAGGTGGGGGGCCTCCGGCGCGGCCACCGGACGCTGCACGAGCGTGCCGTCGACGAGCACGCCGCCTCCGTCGGGGACCTCGAGACCCCGCTCGGGCAGCTCCTGCGGAGCTCGCTTTGCGAGCAGGGTCAGCAGCTCGCGAACCGGATGGTCTGAGGGAAACCCCTCCGGCCACCGCACCCCCCGGTCCAGGAGGGCGAGCTGCCCCCAGTACGACACGTCCTGATCGTGCCGCGCGAGGTAGGCGAGCACCGCCCGCACACGGCCGTACCGCACGAGATGGCGCGGGTGGACGGGGTCCCGCAGGCACTTGACCTCGTCGTGCAGCGTGTCGACCACGGCCTGCGCGCGTGGCGGATCCGAGGCCACGAGCGCCTGCTCGGCGGCGTCGAGGCCGAGCAGGAAGGTGTTGATGTCGAACGGCGGGTCGCAGGCCGCCGAGGCCGTCGCTGCGACGAGCAGCATCCAGGGCACGGTTGGCCTCCCAGCCCGCAAGGGTACCGCTCGCGGCGTCGCGTGTCAGCCCTCCGCCGACTCTAGCCCTCGTCGGGCCGTCGGCGTGGCGCGGGCTCGGCCTCGTCCTCGGGGGCCGCCGAGTCGGGGATCTCGCGCTCGGCCTCCAGCTTGTTGAGGCACGCCGACGTCTCGTCAGCGAGCGCGTCGAGCTGGGCGCTCACCTCGGCGTCGGCGAGCAGCGCCCTCCGGGCCTCGGGGTCCATCGCGTCGAGCATCTCGACCTTCCGCTCGTTGCCCGTGGCATGGGCGAGCCTGCCACAAGCGTAGTCGGCGCAGGCGCAGACCTCGTCTCTCGTGGCCTCCATGAGCTCGACGAGCGCCGGTCGAGACTCGGGCGGCTCGCCGCAGCTGCACTGCTGCATGCCGAGCAAGCCAGGCCCCAGGCCTGCGATGAACACCCAACCGTGGCGTCGCATAGATCTCCCTGAGCCGCAGGTCGTGATTCACGTGCGTGCGCGACGCCGTGCGTAACGCGTTTGGCTGCCCATCGTGAACTTCATTGTCGAAGGCAGGTTTCTGCGTACCATGCACCTCATTGCCGGGTCCGCCGGCGCTATCGGCGTTACCCCCGGAGGCGCGGGGGGACGAATGGGTAGCTGGCTCGCGGCCGCGGCCCTGCTGGCGATGTCGCCGTCTCACGGCAAGCGCCCGCAGGTCATCTCGGTCACGGTGACGAACCCACGGGGGGAGGCGATCCCCAACGCCTGGGTGCGGGTGCCGGGCGCGGAGGGGCGGCGGGCGGTCGACCCCGAGACGGGGCTGTGGGAGGCGTCCACGCTCTACGACGCGCAGGGCGTCCCGCTCATCTTCGTGCGCGGGATGGAGCTGTCGCTCACGGTCACCGCACCCGGCTACCGGCCCAAGCGGATCGCCTACCGCGTGCGGGCCCGGGGGAACCGCGTGACCGTCGCGCTCGAGCCCATGCCGGTGCCCGCCATCCTCCCCCAAGGCGTAGACTCGCTCGACGTGCTCATGAAGCAGTGGTTCGAGGCGCCTCGCGACGATCTCACGAGCGAGCGCTGACGTGGGCCTGCTGCGCAAGATCGGCATCGCGCTGTCCGGTGCCGCCAGCTACTTCGGGATCGGCAGCCCGCCGGAGGGCGACGAAGCTCGGCGCGAGAAGGTAGGTCGGCTCTATGCTTCCTACGCCCAGGAGTTTCCTGCGGTCCCCTCGCTCACGGTCGAGGAGCTGCGAGCCTCCGACCGGCCCTGGGTGCTCGTCGATGCGCGCAGCGAGACGGAGCGCGAGGTGTCGATGCTCCCCGGAGCGGTCCCTGCCGAGGTCGTGGAGACCGATCCCGCCGCCTTCCGCGACCAGCCCCTGGTGGCCTACTGCACCATCGGCTACCGCAGCGGCCAGTGGGCCGCACGCATGCGGGAGCGGGGCCTCGACGTGCACAACCTGGAGGGCAGCATCCTGTCGTGGACCCACGCAGGAGGCGAGCTCGTGACCCCGGGGGGCGACCCCACGCAGCGCGTGCACGTGTACGCGCCGCTGTGGGACCTCGTGCGGACCGACTACACGGGGGTCTGGTGAGCGTCTCTCGTCAGGGCAGGCCCCATCCCCATCGGATGGCGTCGAAGACGAGCGTGGTGCCCACGATGAGCGCTGGCCACGCCAGCAGGGACGGCCACGGCAGGAGCCGCCACGCAGCGAGCGCCGAGGGCTGGGCACGCAGTCCCCAGCTGGCGATCGCGAAGCTCGCGGGGACGAGCGCCGCGGCAGCCCCCCCTCCGTAGACGATCACGTACGGCAGCACACTGACCTGGCTCCGCTCGAGGTGCCAGGCGATGATGTAGGTCG
Source organism: uncultured Enterobacteriaceae bacterium (assembly GCA_964393165.1). GTDB lineage: Bacteria > Myxococcota_A > UBA796 > UBA796 > DRPG01. Next base: position 3,169 of record CAYMSU010000358.1, on the reverse strand, counting down.
ACAGCATGCCGCCCACGAAGATGTGGAACACGAGGAAGCCTGGCAGCATCAGCGCAGTGCCCAGGAAGATGCGCCAGTAAAGGGTGGCCCACCACGACGCGATCGGGGCTGCGACCGCGGAGGCTCGGTCGGGCCCCGGGGGCGCCCACACCGAGGCCGAGCCGCCAGGCTCAGGCGGCATCGATGCGTTGCCCGAGCAGCACGAGCTGAGCGCGAGGGAGGTCGAGCGACAGACCCATCGGGCCCGCCCAGGTGCACACCTGGCGCGCCATCTCGAGCAACAGCACCTCCCGATAGCGCCCTGCCGAGGTCAGCCCGCGGATCGTGAGCGGATGGGAGGAGTTGAGGAGCAGGATCGCTCGGGAGCGATGGCTGCGCGCCAGGTCGAGCACGACCGCGGGCTCCCGCGGAGAGCCCTCCACAGTCAGCACGGACAGGGCGATCTGAGGCGCGCCCAGCGCGTCGTGCAGGCGGCGCTGGATGCTGTCGTCGCCGGGTCCGTTGTCGAGGTCCTCGGGGGGCGCCTCCTCGGGAGGCAGCAGCGCCGGCGGCAGCTCGGGCCGGGCGTCGGGGGGAGCCTGAAGCCACGCCTCGAGGGTGTCCCACCGCGAACCGTCGGGACCGTACACTGGCACGAGGCGGGCCAGCTCTGCCGCGGTGCCCTGCAGCTGTGGGGATCGGCGAGCCGACAGCAGCACGAAGGTCGTCGCGTAGGCGCAGGCGGCCTCGAACGACACCGGATCCGGTCGATCCCGCAGGACGCCGATCAGCCCCTGGTACAGCCGCAGCCCGGCGAGCTGGACGACCCGCCGCTGCTCCTGGGAGATGGCGGAGCCCCCGTCGTCGGGCCACAGCAGCCCGTGGCACGGGACGCTTCGATCGACGTCGGACAGGGCGATCAGCTGCCCCGTGGTGCGCAGCAGGATCCCCGCGGTGCCATCGTGGGGGCACCGGAGCCCGAGCCACCCGCGCAACCCGGCGTGGCGCACCTCGTTGCGCACGAGCCAGCCTTGCTCGGCTTCGGATAGCGACCGCCAGAGCTCTGGCGCGTCGTCGTACCGCAGCGAGGGGCCGAGCTCCCCGGGGCTCGATCCGTCGGTTCGGATCACGGCGAGCTCGTCGCAGGTGAGGGCCATTGTCCAGGGCTCCGCCAGCCGGACTCCCCGACGGGCCACGATGCGGGCCGCGGGGTGGGTGCGCAGCTCTCGAACGCTGCGCCGACCGCCTCCGTCGCTCGGCACGAGCAAGGGCTGCTCCAGCCGACCGAGCAGGATCGTGAGGTGGAGCAGGGCCAGTCGGCCCATCCCCTCGCATCGACCGACGGTGACGCGCCCGTGCGTGAAGCGATGCCAGGTCTGATCGGCCTCGATGCCCTGGAGCTTCTCTAGGAGCAGCAGCCAGCCCCCGTCCCAGTCCTCGGCCTCGACGTCCGCTCGAACCACGCTCACCAGCTCGGGAAACGGGTGCGTGTCGGTCTGCCACCGAGCGTCGTGCGTGCGCGGCGCGAAGGTGGACCCGACCCAGATCATCTGGGTGATGCCCTCGATCGACCACATGCTCCGCTCGTCGAGCCACACCCAGCGGTCGGCGAGCCGACCCACGCCGAACAGGGGCTGCCCCTCGAGCTCGGGGTGGCTCAGGTGGCCGTACCCGAAGCGCTGCTCGAGTCGGTCGAGAGCCAGCAGCTCCTGAAGATCGGGGACGGTGCGAGACTCGTCGGTGCCCAGCAGCGCGAGGAAGCCCTGCAGCGACAGCTCGCCCGTGGTCGTGCGCATCAGTGGCACGTGGCGCAGACTGTCGGGCCACCCCACCGGCAGGGACGCGCCGACGACGACGCCGTCGTCTCCCTGGACGAACTGGGGCACGGCGAGCGCGCCGAGCAGCGCCGACAGGAGCTCCCGGTGGGGCTCTCCCCGGTCGGGCACGGCGAGCTCCCACGCCCGAGCCAGCGCGAGCGCGACGTGGCGCTCACCGAGCAGGTGGTCGGCACGGTCGACCTCGATGCGCAGCGATACCCGGGGCAGCGACAGGCTGGTCCGCACCTCCCGCTTGGCTTGCCGGGCGAGGGCCCGCGCCCCGCTGACGATCACGTCGCGGCCGCGCACGACGCCGAACTCCACGGTGCCCCGCTCGTCGACCACGCAGAACGGGACGCCCGCCGAGCCGTGGCCCCAGTCGGGCATCGGCCCCTCGAGATGCAGGCGCATGACCAGGCGCACGCGGGGCCCGGTGACCACGTGCTCACGGATCCGGATGCGCCGGTCGACGACGCGCCGCACGAAGTCGACGTCCGCTTTCGAGGTGAGCCGGTGCAGCGACAGCTCGGGCACGAGCTGGGACAGCGTGAGCACCTGCCCCTCGGTGAGGACGAGGACGCGCCACGGGAACCGATCCGGCTCGGCGTGCCGCCCGAGGAGTGCGCCCTGGTGCTGGGGCTCGACGTAGAACAGAGGCGCGTCGCCGAGGTCTCGCAGCGCGTCGGCGGTCGTGTGCCCACGCGGCGCCAGCATGGGGATCGGATCCGGAAGCGGCTCGGGCTCGGGCCCCCGCGGAGCCCGATCCGGGGAGGCAGGCTCGAGGCGCGGAATCGGGGGAAGCTCCGGGGGCCGGTAGCGGGAGCCCTTGGCCCGCCGCATCAGCTTGGTGGCCACGGGCTGCACCGCGTGGAGCATCTCCACGAACCGATGGTCCTGAACGATGTCGGACTGGTCCGCGGTCTTGCGGAGCTGATCGTCGCAGATGACGCCCACGAGCGGCCGCGTGGCGAGATTGGGCAGGCCCAGCGTGGACACCCACACGCCTCCGACGACCATCCGGAAGCCGGTCGGGGCGTTCGGGCTCGAGTGGATCGCGACCACCCCGCGGCGCGCGCCCTCGTCGAAGTGCTCCTGGTGTTTCGCCCCGAAGATCTCGATGTGGCGAGAGCCGCGGTAGCCGAACGGGGCGAGCCCGTTGAGCAGGATTGGCACCGGCGTGTACAGGCACCGCTCCTCGACCAGGCTCTGCTCGGCCGTCGCGGTGGTCGTGCGAAACCGGGAGAACCAGCCTCCGCCGTACTCGGCGTAGAGGTAGGTGCCCGCGATGGGCTCGGCGGGCTGGCCGAGCGTGGCCTTGGCCGCAGTTTTTTGCCGGCCTCAAAGTCGGCGTGTCAGTGGCCACCATCGGAGCG
>CAYMSU010000357.1:0-6926 GCA_964393165.1 uncultured Enterobacteriaceae bacterium | reverse complement strand
GGGCGCGGGCTCGGGCTCCGGTGCCGGCGCAGGGGGGGCGGGCCTCGGTCGGGGCCGGGGCGGCGGCGATGGCGCGGGCGCGGGCTGGACGCGCAGCCGAATCGGGGCCGGTGCGCGGTCGGTGCGCGGCGTGAGCTCGGTGAGCAGGCTCGTCACGAGCGCGTCGACGAGCCGACGGTCCTCCGGGGTGGTCGGGATCTCGACCTCGAGCACCCGGTCCTCGATCGTGATCTGCCAGGTGCCCTGCACCTCCTCGACGGACACGCGGGGATCCGAGAGCACCCCCTCGGCGGGAGGCGCCGCCAGGACGGTGCCGACGAGCCAGGACGCCCACAGCCTCACCGCGAGGGCTCTCCTTCACCGAGGGCGTCCTCGAGCTGCTGCAGGGCCTCGGCCCACGACGCGTCGACCTGCTCGGCGCTCGCGTCGACCAGGGCGCGCGCCCGGTCGGGGTCGGTGGCCACGAGGCAGCTCGCCAGCAGCAGCGCCTCGCCACCGGGCCCCAGTGCGGCCACGGCCTCCTCGAGCCGCGGCAGGGCCTCGCAGCCCTCCCGCGCGTAGCGGTGCCGCGCGACGAACCCGAGCAGCGCGCCCCGGCGGGCGGGGTAGCCCTGCGCGAGGTAGCGCTCCGCAGCGGCGGCGGCCTCGTCGAGGCGGTCTGCGTCCTCCAGCGCGCGGACCCGGTGGGCGAGGAGCTCCCCGGCGGCGGGCGCGTCGTTCGCGGCGAGGGCATCGGCGCGGTCCAGCGTCTCGAGGCGGTCGGCGGCGGCGGCCTCCTCCGCGGCCAGCGCGCTCGCGCGGAGCAGGAGCGCCGGCAGCTCGTCGGGCAGGCAGCGCAGGTGCTCGCCATCGGTGAGCCGGCGCTCGGGCTGGGACGCGCAGGTCACGCGGACCTCCCCGTGGTCGACGTGGACCTCGGTGGCGTGGGCCTCGCGCGTGACCGAGAACGCGGTGCCCACCACGCGGACGGTGGCCTCCTCGGTCGAGACGGTGAGCTGCACCCCCTGGTTGGGCTCGACCTCGACGCGGACCGTGCCGTCGTGCCAGCGCAGGTGGGGCGCGTCCTGCGTGCCCACCATCGCGCCCTCGCCGCCGAAGTCGAACGACACGTGCTCGTAGGCCGACGGCGGGGCGCCCGAGCCCGGGGAGCGGGCCCCGAGCACGGCCCAGGCGAGCCCCGCGGCGACCGCCGTGGCGAGCAGGGCGCCGAAGAGCAGGGGTGGTCGGCGGGCCGGGCGCTCCAGCCGCCGACGGATGCGGTACGCGACCGCCGGATCCAGTGCCGTATGCTCGACGACCGCGCGTCGCGCGTCCGGTTCCCAGGGACGTTCGGTATCCACCATCACTCCTCCGCCTCGTACCGTTCGCGGAACTTCTGGCGTGCATGGAAGAGCCGGCTCTTCACGGTGCCGGGGGGCACGCCGGTGAGCTCCGAGGCCTCCTCGACGGAGCGCTCCTCGAAGTAACAGAGCACCAGGACCTCGCGATGGGCTGCCGAGAGGCGATCGAGCACGGCGAGGACGCGCTCGGCGAGCTGTCGGCGGTCGAGCGCGTCGTCGGTGCGCTCGGGGGCAACGCGCTCGGCGACCGAGGCGTCGGGGGACCATCGCCGGAACCAGGCCAGGCGACGGTGGTTGGCCACCACCCGCCGGGTGGTGCTGAAGAGCCACGAGCCCAGTGACCGGGGGCCGTGGACCGTGGCGTAGCGTCGGGTGAGCGTCATCATCACGTCGTGGGCCGCCTCTTCGGGGTCGATGCGACCCGCCCCGAGGCGACCACACCACGCGTAGACGCTGGGCAGCCACGACCCGATGACCCGGTCGAGGGCGACCGGATCTCCCTCGAGGGCGCGGACGACGTCCTCGTCGCTGGCGGGGGAGGTCTTGGCGACCATCAGGCGGGCTCTCGGCCTAGAGGGGGCGGGCGGTGTAGCGCACGACCGGCAGATCGTACTCGAAGACGAAGTCGGCGCGGAAGCTGCCCGACGGCGTGGTGCCGATCTCGAGCGGGGGGATGCCCTCGCCCTCGGCGTAGATCAGGGCGGGGAAGCCGATCGTGGACATCTCGAGCGAGCCCTGGATGGAGCCCGTGGACTGGGTGCAGTCCACGCCGGAGACGTCGAAGGGGCACACGACGTCTTCGACGAACTCGACAGCGTCGATCTCGAACTCGCCGCCGATGCTCACGTAGGACCAGAGGTTGGGGCCGTCGGCGAAGGACGCCCAGGGGCCGAGCTCGACCTGGGTGTCGACGAGCTCGACGGTCCCTGGCTCCACGATGTCGGGGCCCTCGACGATGAGCATCTGCTCGACGGTCCCGGTGTCGGGGTCCATCTCGCTCCACGCGGTGAGGCCGGTCCACAGCAGCTGATCGCCACCAGAGAGGGGCAGCTCGTCGCTCTGGCTGACCACGCCCGCGAAGGTCTCGACCGTGGTCTCGCCGTCGACGGTGAGGCTCAGGCGCATGAGGCCGACGTCGTCGATGGAGTCGGCGAAGCCTTCGCCGTACATGGCGGCGAGGAGGGCGCGCTCGTCCTCGGTCACGGGCCGCCGGGAGGCGCCAGGCTCGGGGGCGTCGGCGTTGCCGGGGTCGGCCTCGGTGGGTTCGACGCCCTCGGAGGGGTCCTCCGTGTTGTCGAGGCGGGCGTCGGGGCTCTGGGCGGCCTCGTCGCAAGCGGTGGCGAGCAGGGCCCCGAGCAGGGCCAGGGCGGTCAGGGGTCGCATCATCGTTCCTCCTTGAACGCCTGGCGATGTGGGACCGGGCGGACCCCGTTCAAATGATCCGCGAATCGAGCTCCTTCGAGCCGGTCAGGGCGTCGGAGGAAGGCTCACCGTGTGGCGTCGAGCGCGTCCAGGAGCACCTGAACGGCCGCGGTGCGGGTCGAGAAGGCGAGCACGTAGCGCGTGAGGAATGCGGGCTCGTGCGGCCGCACCACCACGCCCTCCCACGACAGCTCCGGTGGGACCGGTGCGTGGCCGATCCCCGCGCCCGAGGCGACCATCAGGAGCAGACCGGCTGGCGGTCGCGGGCCGGGAGGATGACCTCCTGGGAGGCGAGATCGGCCCAGCTCAAGACGGCCTTGCGGGCCAGGGGGTGCCCCTCGGGGAGCAGCACCCGAAGTGGCACCGAGGCGACGGGGCGGGTGTACAACCCTGCCGGGACCGACGCCTCCCAAGCTACCGCGGCATCCACCGCCCCCTGGGACAGCGCGTCGGCCAGCTCCCGCTCGTCCACCGTGACCAGCGTGAGCAGCGCGGCGGGCTCCCGCCGGCGCACCTCGGCGACCAACCGCCCGACGGGCGGCTGGGCAGCGCCGATCATCATCCCGAGTCGAACCGTCGTGAGCCCGCCCTCCCGGCCCACGCGGGCCGTGCGGACCGCGCGTGCGAGCGCATCGGAGGTCTGCTGGGCGCCCCGTCGGAACACCTCCCCCGCGGGCGTCAGCACCACCTGCCGCGACGTGCGGTCGACCAGCGCCACCCCGACCGCGCGCTCGAGCGAGGCGATGGCGCGGCTCACCGCGGGCTGGGACATCCCCAGGCGACTCGCGGTGCGGGCGAAGTGGAGCTCCTCGCACAGCGTGAGGAAGACCTGGAGCCAGTCGAGTCGCACACATCCTCCATCCATGCGCGTACCGAATCATTCGATGCGCAACGCATCCGCAATCCGGACAGCTGCCGCTGTATCGGTTCATCGAGGGTGCGCGAAGCGGAGGTGAGGCATGGACAGCGTGAGGGAGAACCAGGAGCGGATGGGGGTCGGCGCCATTGCAGTGGCGCGCCGGCCGGTGTGGGAGGCGTTCAGCGCCTTGGCGGACGCGGTGATGCACCAGGACAGCGGGGGCCTCGCGCAGCTGGAGCGCGAGATCCTGGGGGCGCACTTCTCCAGGAAGGCGCGGTGCACGTTCTGCCACCAAGGTCACCTCGACACGATCGCCGAGCTCGGAGGCGAGGATGCGCGGGCGCTGGTGGAGGATCCACCCGCGCGCGTGGCCCCGCTTCTCCCGCTGGCGGAGGCGGTCGCCGCCCACGCGTCCACCGAGGCCGACTTCGAGCGACTCCGCGCCGCCGGCTACACGCCGCGTGAGCTCGAGGACGTCGTGTTGGTCGCGTCTCTGTTCGGGTTCGCGAACCGGATGATGATGGGATTCGGCATCGAGTACGTCCGGGAGCGGGACGAGGCGGGGTCGCGGGCGCTGGCCTACGGCTACCTCCCGCGGAAGGCGCCAAGGCGCGCGGGCTGACCGCGCTCCGCGCCCGATGCCAGGGCGGTGCCCGCCCCCCGCCGCCCCGTTAGGCTGCTCCGGGGCTCGGACATGGACGGAGGCGCACCATGCGCTGGTGGCTCGCCCTTGCACTCGTGAACTCGCTCGTCGCCTGTACGGGCACGGACCCCGAGGACACGCCGCCCGACGACGGGCGGCGGTCCACCGAGTTCCCGCCCCCCGATCCGCTTCCCGAGAAGTACATCGGGTGCACCACCTCCGAGGACTGCGTGGTGGTGCAGCTCGGCTGCTGCGACCACTGCAACGGGGGGCTCGCGGTGGCGGTGCGCGAGGCCTCCAAGGATGCGGTCGAGGAGCGCTACTCGGAGCGTTGCCGGCCGCGGCAGGCCTGCACCCTGATCGGGTGCCCGCCCGTCCGCGCGGCGTGCAGCGCCGAGGGGCAGTGCGAGGCGGTGCAGGACACCGGCTTCTGAGCGGTCAGCGGGCGCCGAGGAACGCCCGCAGCTCCCGCGTGACGGTCTGGGGCTGCTCGAGCGTGGCCGTGTGCCCGGCGTCGGGAACCGCCGCCCACTGCGCGCCCGCGATCCCGTCGACCAGCTTCCGGGCTCGGTCGTGCGCGATCGCGACGTCCTGCTCACCGCGCAGGACCAGCGTGGGGCAGCGGATCTGCCCGAGCTCGTGCTCGACGCCCTCGCGCTCCAGGACGCCGCGCACGGCCCAGTGCACGTGGCGGGTGTTCTCCATGAGCAACCCCCGGATGTGGTCGCGACGCGCGGCGTCGGCCGAGGCGAGCGTAGCGGCGCCGACCATGACCCGCAGCACGCGGTCGGCGAGGAACCGGGGCATGCCCAGCAGCCGCCCCAGGGCGTTGAGCCGGCGGTACTTCGGCAGGTTGTGCGCGGGCTCCCGGTCGGGCGCGGTCGCGATCAGCGTGAGCGAGCGCACGAGGTCCGGACGACGCGCGGCGATCCGCATGCCGACGAAGCCGCCCATGGACAGGCCCACGAAGTGCACGGGCGCGCTGCCCAGGCCCTCCAGCAGGCGAATCGCGTCGGTCGTGCACGCCTCGATCGACATGGGCCGCGGCGCGGGCACGGGGCTGCGGCCCTGGCCGCGGTGGTCCCAGGCGACGCAGCGGAAGTCCGCGCGCAGGGCCTCGATCTGGGGCAGGAACATCCTGTGCGAGAAAAGCAGGCCGTGGGAGAAGCACACGGTCGGACGCGAGTCCTCGGGACTGTCCCGCGTGTCCTGCACCTCGAGCGTGGTCTCTCCGACGGGGATCTGGGCCATGGGGGTCTCCAGGTCGACCGCGCGACCGCGGGCCCCGAGTCTACTTGGAAGGCTTGCCCTCGGTGTCCTCGAACAGGATCCGGAACTCCCCGTACCCCTTGGCCTCGAGCTCCTCGGCGGGCACGAAGCGCAGGGACGCCGAGTTGATGCAGTAGCGACGACCCGTCGGCGCAGGGCCGTCGGGAAAGACGTGGCCGAGGTGGCTGTCGCCGTGCTTGGAGCGGACCTCGACGCGGACCATGCCGTGCGACGTGTCGCGCACCTCGACGACGTGATCCCCCACGAGCGGCTTGTAGAAGCTCGGCCACCCCGTGCCGCTCTTGAACTTGTGGGTGGACGAGAAGAGCGGCTCGCCGCTCACGACATCCACGTAGATCCCGGCTCGCTTGTTGTTCCAGAACTCGTTCGCGAAGGGACGCTCGGTGCCATCCCGCTGGGTGACCCGGTACTGCAGCTCCGTGAGCTGCTCGCGGATCTCTTCCTCGGAGGGCTTGGGGTAGGTCTTCGACGAGTCGACCTGGACCTCGTCGACCATGGGGGGTCCGGCGAGCGCACGGTCGACCCCGCCGCTCCCCAGCGCCACCGCGAGCACCACGAACACCACCAATGCAATCGCGATCACCTTGTCCAAAGCACCCCTCCACTGCGGTCAGTAACGTGGGGTACGGATGCCGATGGTCGAGGGTTACCGGGCCCGGATGACAGCGACGCAGACGGTGTCGCCGTCGTGCCCGCCGGGGCGGTCAGTCGTCGCAGGCCTCGCCGTCCCCCACGCCGTCGACCCCGGCGCTCGCCCATCGGCGGGCGGGCGCCGACCGCGACTGGGCGGCTCCACCCACGCCCTGTTGAACCTGGCCCATCGGATCTGGATCCGAGGAACCACGGTGGTCGACCTTCAGCTGGCGGGGCCCGCCACCCGCTCGCGCAGGTACCCGACCAGCCCATCGAGGGTGGCGAGCTGCGGGTGGTCGGCCTCGAGGATCTCGACGCCGAGCCGCTTGGAGAGCCCCGCGTAGAGTGTCTGCAGGTCCATCGAGTCGAGATCGAGCTCCTCCCGGAGCGAGGCCCGACAGGTCGGCCATCAGGTCGTCCAGCGTCTTCTGGTCGGCGTCCCGGATCGCGGGGATCACGAGACCTCCGGTCCGAAGGTGCACGGCAATGCCGAGGTGCACGCCGTCGCCGGGGCGGAACGCGCCGTCGATCCAGGTGCCATTGAGCTCCCGGTGCTTGGCCAGCGCGAGCGCGGTGGCCTTGATCCCGAGCACCGCCGGCAGCAGCCGCCCGTCGATGTCGCGCCCGCGGTTGAGAAGCGCCAGGTGGTCCAGCGCCTTCTTCATGTCGACGTGGTGCGACAGGTAGGCATGCGGGATGTCGCGGTTGCTGCGCGCCATCGCGGCCGCGATGGCCTGGC
>CAYMSU010000356.1:384-6970 GCA_964393165.1 uncultured Enterobacteriaceae bacterium | reverse complement strand
TCAGGCAGTGAAGCCATAGAAGGGGCACTTAAGCTTGCAAAAAGGTATGGCAGCGAGCGCTCGAGCTGCCGGCCGAGGGTGCGCCCCGGATTGAGCGCGGTCTGCGCGGCCTGCGGCGCGTAGCCGATCCAGCGCCCCCGGTACCTCGCGGTCCGGCGCCGTAGCTCGACCATCGCCGGCCGCCCCCCGCCTGCCAGCCCGGCGAGCAGGTCGCCGTCGTGGGCGCCCGGGTACCGCAGGGTGCCGGCCACCACCCCGGGGGCGAGCACGCAGTCGCCGAGCAGCGCGTGCGCCGCCACCGACTTGCCGACCCCCGACGGGCCCACGAGCCCGACGATCTGCCCCGCCCGGGCGGTGAGCGCGAGGCCGTCGACGATCCGCCGGCCCTCGGCCTCGATCGTGAGCCCCTCGACGATCAGCCGCTCGGCCCGCAGCGCGCTCACCTCGCGCGCCCCGCCTGCGCGACCGCCTTCTGCAGCAGCACGAGGCTCGCCACGCACAGCAGGCCCACCCCCAGGGGCGCGACCGAGCCGTGCCCGAGCAGCCCCGCGTAGCCCTGGTGCAGCAGCTCCGCCCAGCTGTGCACGTCGTCGCCGTGGGCAAGCGCGGGCGCGTGGCGCAGGCGGGTGAGGTAGGACAGCGCGAGCTCCAGGAAGACGACCTGCAGAACCACCTCGAGCCCCTGGCGGAGGAGCAGCGGCCGCAGGTTGCGGGCGACCACGTGCCCCAGGTGGATCCGGGCCCACGAGAACCCGTGCGCCCGCAGGGCCTCGACGAACCGCTCGCCCCCGAGGCGACCCGCGGCGGCGGCGGCCTCTTCCATCCCGCTCGGGGCGGCGAGGACCGCCCACGTGAGCGCCAGGGGCGTGAGCGCGCGCTGGTCGCCGGGCACGAGCAGCGCGACCACCAGCACGAGGACGAGCCGGGGCAGCGCGGCGGTCACCTCCCGCAGCCCCGCCAGCAGCCCGCGGGCACGCACGGCAGCGCGCCCCTGGGCGCACTGCAGGATCGCGGCGCCCGCCGACGCCACCGCGACCAGGGCGCCGGCCACCAGGGCCGGCCCGAGGACCACCGCCGCCCCCTGCTGGACGTAGTCGAGCAGGGGAATCCCGCGGGGGTCGGCCCCGAGCGGCGGCACCTGGAGGGGACCGGCGCCCGCGAGCGCCGGATCGGGCAGCGACAGCCGGGCGGGCGCGGTGCCCGCGAGCAGCACGAGCCCGGCCAGGCACGCCGCCGCGAGGACCGCCCACCGGCCTCGCGCGTCGGGGCTCCGGGCCTCGGTCATGGGCGCCTCCCGCCCTCGAGCGCGGGCGCAGGCGCGGGGACGCCGGCCGGGGCCCGCCGCACGGCCCTCGCCACCGCGGCGTCGACCCCTGCGTGGGCCAGCAGCACAGCCGAGCACAGCAGGCTGTAGCCCCAGGTGGCCGCCAGCACGACCCCGAAGTCCTGGGCGAGGGTGCCCTCGAACAGCCACTGCCCGAGGCCCGGGATCCCGAGCACGACCTCGACGATCACCGCTCCCGAGAGCAGCTGCAGGAGCCGCCCCCGGGCTTGCGCCGCGAGCGCGGGCAGCACGTTCACCAGCACGTTGTCGAGCACCCGCTCCCCGCGGAGCACCGCCATCCGCACGTACCGCCGCTGGGTCTCCGCCTCGATCGTCGCGCGCACCCCGCCGACCGCCACCGCCGCGAAGCGATCGGTGAGCAGCAGCACCAGCGCGCCGAGCCCGAGGCGCGACAGGCCCGCGGCCAGCCCGCCGGCCCCCGCCCCGAACGTGAGCTCCCCCCAGGCCGCCGCGAGCAGGGCCCCCACGACCCCGGGGAGCAGGCCCACCGCCTCGAGCCCCCGCTCGGTGGCCCGGCCCCGGCCAGCGGCCGCGAGCCCTGCGGCCCCCGCCGCCGGCAGGAAGGCGAGGAGCACCAGCCCCGCGGTGTACGCGAGAGACGGCAGCAGCGCCCCGGCCACCGGCATGCCCTGCTGCAGCGTCCACGAGCGGCCCAGGTCCCCGCGCAGGGCCGCCGCCAGCCAGTCCACGTAGAACGCCACGGGGCCCCGGTCGAGGTTCCATCGCCGCGCCAGATCCGCCCCCGGGCACAGCTCAGGCGGGCAGATCAGCGACGCCGGATCACCGGGAAGCGCCCACAGCGCCGCGATCACGAGGCCGGGGACCACGAGCGGCAGCGCGAGCGCCACGGCCCCCCGCACGATCCACGGCCGCCTCACTTCCCAGGGACGATCCGCCACCCGTCGAACTCGGTGAAGTAGTAGTAGGGCGCGATCGTGTTCCCCCGGACGGTGTTCCGCCAGGCCGAGCGCGTGTCGAGCTTCCACAGGAAGATGTAGGGCAGGTCCTCGGCCACCAGCGCGTGCAGCGCGTGGTAGGCGTTCTGCGCCTCGGTGTCCGTGCGCGCGGCCTCGAAGCGCGCGATCGCCGCGTCGACCTTGGGGTTCGAGTAGTCGAAGAGGTTGAGGCTGCCGCGCCCGTCGGCGGTGCGGGTGTGGAACAGCGGGCCCACGTCCTCGACCACCCCGAACGACCACTTGCCGATCAGCACGTCGTGCTGCCCTCGCAGGCCGCCGAGGACCGCCTTGCGGGCCCAGTCCTCTGCGCTCACCAGCTGGCGCTCGGTCGCGAAGCCCGCCGCCTCGAGCTGGTTCGCCACCTGGTCGAGCAGGTCCGTCGCCTCGGCGTCCAGCGGGGCGCTCATCCCGATGCGCAGCATGATCAGCTGGCCGTCGAGCGTCCACTGCCCCGAGCGCAGCTGGGCCCCTGCCTCCGTCATCAGCTGCCGGGCCCGCACCCGATCGGCGGCCTCGCGCACCGGCACGCTGCGGTTGTAGTACGGCGACGACTGCACGAACGGCCCCGAGATGAGCTCGCAGGGCGGGCTCACGTCGCCCAGCGACACCCCCACGGTGAGCTCTCGCAGCTGGGTGCGATCGATCACGTGCTCCACCGCCTGGCGGACCTTCGGGTGGCGGAGCGCCGGGTGGTGATGATCGAGCGCCATGTACCACCAGGAGCGCAGGTCGTAGGCCTTCAGCGCGGCGTCGTCGGAGGCTGCGACCTCGGGGCGGAGCGGCGGCGGCACCGCCACGATGCCGTGCGCCCCGCCGTTGAGGAGCGTGCGCACCTGGATCAGCGGGTCGCGGGTGCCGACGAGCGACATCGCCTCGATCGAGGGCCGGTGGTGGACGTTGGGGAACGCCGTGTACTGCACCTCCTGCCGACCCCGCACCGCGCGCATCGGCCCTGTGCCCACCGGCTGGGACGAGAACGCGAGATCGGGGCGGATCGCGGGGCTGTCGAACAGGTGGGCCGGGAGCACCGGGAACGCGAGCTGCTCGCGGGGGTTGTGGTACACCCGGGACAGCTCGATGTCGACCGCGTGCTGGCCCTCGACCTCGCGGCACCCCACCAGGGCCTCGCGGAACGGCCGCGCCATCTGCGACGCGGTCTGCGGGTGGAGCAGCGCCCGCACCGTGAAGCAGACGTCACCTGCCCAGAACGACCGCCCATCGTGCCACTTGATGCCGGGCTGCAGCTCGAGCCGGAGGGTCTTCCCGTCGCCCGGGCGCGTCGTCTCGGTCACCAGCCGCGACTTGAGCTCGTTCGTGATCGCCGAGCGGTAGAACAGCCGGTCGAACACGAGCTCCTGCGACCGCCGGTCGACCATCGTGCGGGCGAACAGTGGGTTGAGCGAGGTGGGCAGCTGCTCGTCGTAGTAGGCCACGTCGGCCCCGAGGAGGACCAGGAGGAGCCCGCCAAGCGCCGTCGCGCCCCGTCGCCGCTTCGCTTTCCAGGTGGATGGTGGGCTACAGGCCAGGAGGCTCCCCCGCACGTTCGTGGCCTACGCGCAGCGCGAGAACGTCCAGACCATACCTCGCGATCTCGAGCGAGGGCATCCGCGAGGCCTGGGCGTGGAGGATCTCCAGCGCGCGCTGGGGGTAGCGGTTCGAGGCATCCCAGGCGGCGAACGCGAGCAGGCCCGCCGGGTCGGCGGTGGCCCCCGACGCCTGCTCCCAGGCGCGGATGCGCAGCCGGCCGGACGCCTCGCGGTCGCCCTCGACCTCGGCGACGAGCGCGAGCGCACGGAGCACCCCCACCTGGGCGATGTCCGCGAACTGGCGGTGGTGCCCCTCGGGCCGGCCCCCGTTGTGGAACTCGGACCGCTCGACGAGGGCATCGCGCAGGTCGAGCGCGAGATCGAGGGCGCGGTCGGGCGCGACCCCGCCGCCCCCCTCGGGGCGCGCCTCCGCGGCGAGCCAGGCGAGCAGGCTCTCGCCGACGTGGGCCTCGATCACCGAGGGGCCGTGCGCGTGGAGGTCGACGAGGAAGTCCCCGTCGCCGGGGACGAGCACGTCGGCGCCGAACCGGACCGCGAGCGGCAGCGGCCCCGCCGGCGCGGGGGGCGCGGCCGGCCAGTGATACCCCGCGCGCGCGGCCGCGAGGGCGCGCTGCAGCCCTGGCGCGGCGACCGCGGAGGCGGCGGTGTGCCACTCGGCGAGGGCGACCAGCAGCGACGGATCGGCCATGGTGCGCAGCGACATGCGCCCCGGGACCCGCTCCGCGAGGCTGTAGTGCGGCAGCTTGCCGGCGCGCGGCCACCGCCCGGGGGTGGGCGGGGGCAGCGCCCGCGGCAGCGCCTCCAGATCCGGCGGCCACGGGCGACCGCTGTCGAGCCACGCCTTCCACGGCGCGTGCCAGGCCGCGCTCGGGTCGCGCGCGGGCAGCTCGCCCGCGTGGGCCACGGCCGCCTCCCGGTCCCCGAGCACCGCGTGGCTCACCGCGAGCAGGTGGGCCGCCCCCGCCGGATCGGTCTGTCGGGGGCTCTCCCCGTAGACCTCCCGGAGGCTGTGCGCCGCGAGCAGCGCGGCCTGCCGGTAGGTCGCCGCCGCCTCGGCGTGGGCCCGGGCCCCCGCGGGCCCCCCCTCGGCGCCGAGCCAGCGCACCGCGTCGGCCAGGTCGTGCTGCACGACGAGCGAGACCCACCCCCGATCGTCGGCGAACGGGGCCAGGGCGTCGGGCCGAGCCACCTCGACGACCCACGTGGCGTCGAGCAGCGCCTCGGGGAACCGCTCCGCGATCGGGGCCGGGGCCGCCGCGCGCTCCGCCTCAGCGGCTCGCGGATCGGGCGTGCACCCCAGCCACAGGACCCCCGCCACCAGCAGGGTCACGCCACCGCCCTGGCGCAGCCCGCGAAGTGCGCGCGCACCCGCTCGAACACCTCGTCGATCGAGTGGCTGTGGAAGATCGCTTGCCGCAGCGCGTCGCCGTCGGGCACCCCGTCGGCGAAGTACCGCGCGATCTTCTTCATGCGGCCGAGCGCCCCCTTCTCGGTCGCGAACTGCTGCTGCAGGACCGCGTAGTAGGCGAGCAGCACCCGCTGCCGCTCCGCGAGGTCCACGACCACCGGGGGCGCCCCCGCGAGGGCTGCCTCGACCTTGCGGAAGACCCAGGGGTCGCGGATCGCGCCCCGCCCGATCATCAGGCCATCGCAGCCCGTCTGGGCCAGCGTCTGAAGGGCGGAGGGCTCGTCGACGACGTCTCCGTTCGCGAGCACGGGGATCCGGACCCGCTCCTTGACCCGCCGGATCGTGCCGAGCTCGCGCTCGCCGCCGTACTTGTCGGCCCGGGTGCGCCAGTGCACCGCCACCATCTCGACGCCCTCCCCCTCGCACATCTCGGCGATCTCGGGGGCGTTGCGCAGGTCGTGGTCCCACCCGGCGCGCATCTTCACGGTGAACGGGATCGTGACGGCGGCCCGCATCGCCGCGACGATCTCGCGGGCCAGGGCCGGCTCCCGCATCAGCGCGGAGCCGCCAGAGTTGCGGCAGACCTTCTTGCTGGGACAGCCCATGTTGAGGTCCACGATGTCGGCGCCGAGCTCGTCCTGGACGAAGCGCGCCGCGTCGGCGAGCACCGCCGGCTCGCGCCCGTAGACCTGCACGCTGACGGGCCGCTCGTCGGGGTCGAACGCGGCCATCGCGAGCGCCTGGCGGTGGGCCCCGGCGAGCGACCGCCCGGGGATGAACTCGGTGACCGTGAGCCCGCAGCCTCCGATCGAACGGATCAGACGGCGGAACGCCAGATCCGTGACTCCCTCCATCGGGGCCAGGACCAGCGGCGGATCGACGGCGATGTCGCGGATCCGGAACATGGCGGACCTACCTGCGACGCCTGCGACGGGTCGTGTACCAGTGGACGAGGTCCCGATAGCCCACCGGCAGGGCGTGTTGCACCCTCGCGAGCCAGGTCGCGTCGCGGCCCACGAGGATGCGCCGCACGTTGCGCTGGATGCCGTCCGCGATGATCCGGGCGGCCGCCGCCGGCTCGATGCCCTGCTCGATCGCCTTGCGCGCGGCGTTGGGCGAGAACCGCCCGCCGCCGGAGAACCCCCCGTCGGCCACGATGCGGGTGGCGACGGCCCCGGGGTGGACCGACGACACCCGAACCGGGGTGTCCCACAGCTCGAGCTCGAGCGTCTCGCTCAGCGCGCGCACGCCGTGCTTGGCCATGCAGTAGGCGGACTGCTCGGGCACGCTCACGATCCCGAAGATGCTCGAGACGTTGACGAGGTGGGCC
>CAYMSU010000356.1:0-374 GCA_964393165.1 uncultured Enterobacteriaceae bacterium | reverse complement strand
CGGGCAGGAACGTGTGGCAGCCGTACATCACCCCGCGCAGGTTCACGTCGAGCACCCGCTCGAGGTCGTCGAGCGTGCAGGCCTCGAACGGGCCGGTCAGCGAGATGCCCGCGTTGTTCACGAGCAGGTGGGCGGCGCCGTGCTCCCGCCGCACCGCCTCGAGGAAGCCAGGCCACGCGCGCCGATCCGCCACGTCGAGGCCGTGCAGGCTCACCCGGCGGCCCCGCTGCTCCACGGCCTCGCCGACGGGTCCCAGCCGGTCCTCCACCACGTCGGCCAGCGCGAGGTGGCAGCCCCGATCCGCGAGCTCGAGGGCGAGCGCGCGCCCGATCCCCGACCCCGCCCCGGTGACCACCGGCTTCGTTCCAGGAGAC
>CAYMSU010000355.1:0-6975 GCA_964393165.1 uncultured Enterobacteriaceae bacterium | reverse complement strand
CGGGGGCGCGCTCGAGCGCCGCGAGCAGCACCTCGAGCGCCCGCTGGGGACGCCCCGAGAGCCGGTGACGCTCGGCTTCGGCGAGTGCCTGGCGCTCGGCGGCGAGGTCGGTCGAGACGGTGGAGGTCGGTGGGGCCATGCCCCGGCTATCGGCCGAGGCGCCTCTGGATTGACCCCGCCCGCCGCACGACGGTCTCCGTCACAAACCGCAGGCCGTCTGACTGCACTCGAACGTCGCCTCGCGCCCTGCCTCGTAGAGCACGATGCCGTCACGACCGAAGAACGTGATGTCGTTGGGCTCGTTGTCGGTTTCCCCGAAGGCATCGCCCATGTCGACCCGATCGAACGCCATCGGGACGTCGGGCATGGCCTCCTTGCCAGGCGGGACGTACATCACGGCGCCCCCCGAGTCGTTGCTGGGCACGGGCCGCGCCGTGTTGCGGTCCAACGAGCCCCCGTTCATGATCAGGCGCCGCTCCACGAAGATGCCGGCCCCGCGGTCCGCGGTGTTGCGGCTCACGCTGCAGCCCTCGAGCAGGGCTGCGGTGGCGTAGATGCCGCCACCCGCTCCCCCCGTGGCGCGGTTCTGCCCGACCAACACGTTGTTCATGGTGATCAGCTGGTCGGGGCTGCCCTGATCCTGGGCGTAGTACACGCCGCCCCCGCTGAAGAAGGCCTGGTTGCCCTGGAGCACGACGTTCTGGAGCGTGACCTCGCCGCGCGCCTGGATGCCGCCGCCCTCTCCCCGAGAGGAGTTGTTCGTGACCTCGACGCCGGCCACGAGACCGTTCCGCACCAGGATGCCGCCTCCCGGCGTGTTGTCGCGGACCACGCCGCCGCGGAGCTCCCCGTTGAGGATGTTGACGCCCCCACCGCGGCCCGCGGTGGACGCGTTGCTCGCGATCTCGGTGCCGTTCACGAGCTCGACTCGACCGCCGGCGATCTGCAGGCCGCCCCCGCCACTGTCGGCCCGGTTGCTGCGGATCCTCACGGCGTCGAGCGTGAGCTCGTGGTCCTCGAGCACGAGGACGGCGCCGCCGGCATCACCCGTGCACTCGTTGGTCGAGATCTCGGTGTTGATGATCGTGGACTTGCCGAAGGCGGCCACGCCAGAGCCCCCGGGGGGGTTGATGGTCAGCCCCTCGCCCGACGGGGTGGCGGGGGTTGCCGTGTTCTGCGTGATCTCGCCGCCCTCGATGCGGCCACTCGACACGAACACCCCGCCGCCGGTGCGGGCGGTGTTCTCCTCGACCTTGCTGCCCTTGTCGAGGACGAGCTCGCCGCCGGTGCCCACGAAGACGCCGCCGCCCTGAGTGAGCGCGGTGTTGTTCCGGATCTGCGAGCCCACCACCCGGATCGCCGCCTCGGGGGTGCCGTAGATCCCACCGCCTTCCTCGGCGAGGTTGTTCTCGATGATGCAGTTGTCGACGAGCAGCGTGCCCCCGTCGAGGACCTTCAGGCCGCCCCCCTCGGGCGCGTTGCCGTCATTGATGGTGAAGCCGACGACCTCGGTACCCCCATCCACCGTGAGCGTGGAGCTGCCCTGCTCCGCCCCCTTGAGGATGGTGACCTCGGGGCCCTCGAGCGCGCGGACCCGGATGGGCTTGGGAGCCGTGAAGTTGCCGATGTAGGTGCCGGGACAGACGAGCAGCTCACGGCCTGGCGGCGTGCCGTCGAGACCCGCCTGGAGGTCCTGGAACGCCAGCGGGCCCACACTGACCGCCCCTTCCTCCGAGGTCCGCAGGCAGTCGGTGATCCGCCCGTCGCCGCAGACCTCGGGCGCACCCGGGTAGACGCGGGGATCGTTGTCGTCACAGTCTTCGTCGACCGTGGTGAACCCGTCGCCGTCGACGAAGAAGCCATCCCCGTCGGCATCGATGAGACCCGAGTCGACCTCGTCGGCCCCTCCCGGACCAACACCGAACTCGTTGCAGCCGGCGAGGCCTGCGAGGGCAAGGGAAAATGCTGCGGACAGCCGCATCATGACTACTCCGGGGGAAGTTTGGACACCGACTGTAGCCGACGCCAGGGCTACCTGCTCGCCTCGTCGGCGGTCGTATCGTCAATTCGCATTCGCTTGACGGGGGTGAAGAAGCTGCAGGTCCCCCCTTGTGATTCCTGGCCTCCGCTCGTGGCTGTCGACACGCTACAGCAGCGCGACGTCCACGTCCATCGGCGCCTTGCCGGTGGCGACCTTGGTGGCGTACGTCCGCGCCTCCGGGAGGATCAGCTGGAAGAAGTACCTCGCGGTGAGCAGCTTGCTCTCCCGCAGGCGGTCGCCCTCGGGGCGCTGGAGCACCGCGTGGGCCTGCTTCGCCCAGACGTACGCAAGTGAGACCAATGCAAACTGGTTGAGGTAATTGTTCGCGACGGCTCCCGCGACCTCGGGGTCTGCGGCCGCCGCCCGCCCGAGCTCGACGGTGGTCTTCTGCAGCCGCTGGGCCTCGGCCTGGAGCGGCTCCAGAAACTCTGCCATGGCCGGGTTGCTGGCCGCCACCTCCCCGAGCGCCTGCACCTCGGCCGCGAACGTACGCAGCAGCCGGCCTTGGTGCATCGGCAGCTTGCGCCCCACCAGATCCAGGGCCTGGATGTGGTTGGTGCCCTCGTAGATCATGGCAATCCGCACATCCCGCATGAACTGCTCGACGGGCCAGTCCTGGGTGTACCCGGCGCCGCCCATGACCTGCATGGCCTCACTGACGTTGTGAAAGCCGCGCTCCGAGCCGTAGCTCTTGATGATCGGGGTGAACAGCGCGACCAGGTCTTCCGCCCGCTCCTTGGCCGCCTCGTCGGTGGTCCGGTGCATCACGTCGTACTGGGTGCCGATCCAGGCGACCAGCGCCCGCAGCCCCTCGGTGGTCGCCTTGACCTCGAGGAGCATGCGCCTCACGTCGGGGTGCACGAGGATGTTGTCCGCGCTGGCCGACCGGTCCTGCTTGCTCGGGTCGAGGCTGCGGCTCTGCCGGCGGTCGCGGGCGAAGGCCAGCGCCGCCTGGTAGGCCGCATCGCCGAGCGCCACGCCCTCGATCCCCACGTTGAGCCTCGCGTGGTTCATCATGACGAACATGGTGCGCATGCCTCGATGGGGCTCTCCGACGAGCCAGCCCTCGGCACCCTCGAGGTTCATCACACAGGTCGGGGAGGCGTGGATGCCCATCTTGTGGTCCGTCCCGCCGCAGAAGATGGGGTTGCGGGAGCCGTCGTCGAGGAACTTCGGCACCACGAACGTACTGATGCCCTTGATCCCGTCGGGCGCGTCGGGGAGCCGAGCGAGCACGAGGTGCACGATGTTGTCGGCCAGATCGTGCTCGCCGAAGGTGATCCAGACCTTGGTGCCGGTGAGCTTGAAGTGGTCGCCGTGAGGCTCGGCCTTGGTGGTGAGCAGGCCGAGATCCGTGCCACACTGCGGCTCGGTCAGGCACATGGTGCCCGACCACTCCCCGCTCACGAGCTTGGGCAGGAGCTCGGTGCGCTGGGCCTCGCTGCCGTAGGCGACCAGCGCGTCGATCAGCGCCCCCGTGAGCCCGGTGCACATCGAGAAGCTCTTGTTGCAGGCGATGAGGATCTCCCCCGCGAGCGTGGCGATGCAGTGCGGCGCGCCGATCCCCCCGAAGTCGGCTGCGTGGGCCAGTCCCGTGAAGCCGTTCTCGCAGAACCCCTCGTAGGCCGGGCGGAACCCCTCGGGCAGCGTCACCTCGAGCGTCTCGGGGTCGTAGGCCACGCCCTCCCGGTCGCCCTTCAGGTTCAGCGGCAGGAGCTGCTCCACGCAGTACGCCGAGTAGGCCTCGACCAGCCCGAGGCTCGTCTCGAGGTCGAACTCCTCGAAGCCGGGCAGGGTCGCGACCTGCTGATCGTAGTCGAAGGTCTCGAGCAGGAAGCGGATGTCCTCGGTCGGCGGGGCATAGGGGTTCACGGCGGCTCCTCCACGACGGTGGTTCGAATCCCGGACGTTCGGGCGCTGAAGCGAAGCTGAATGAGCCCTCATTCAGGCGCGGCGCACGGGGTACATATACTGTTCGCGCCCGCCTTGGACGAGGTGACGGTCCGCGACAACGACAGGCGACTCGCGACGTCATGAGGCGCGGCGCCGAGGGGTTGTGCACGCGTCTGCCTGGAGATGACGTGCTCCTCATCGCTGCCTGCCTCTCGACCCCGGCCACCGCGGCGCCCGGCCCCGCGGCCACGGCCCCGAAGACGGGCTTCGCGCGGCTTCTCGCGCGCCTGTTCGGTCCCTCCGACGATGACGGGGACGGCATCGCCGATCGCCGTGACGCCTGCCTCACGCTGCCGGAGACCGTCAACGGCTACGCCGACGACGACGGCTGCCCCGATCACCTCGCGATCCTGGACGCGGGCGCCTGGTGGGGAGAGGAGCTTCAGCGCGCCACGTTCGAGGTCACCCGCCACGAGCAGACGAGCCCTGCGTCCGGCCCCCGTCTCGCCGACGACCTCGTGCCCGGAGAGATCGTCACGGTGTCGGCCACCGCGGGTTGCCTCGTCGCGCAGGAGACGGTGGTCGTGCGCGACGGGCTGAACCGCCTGGACCTGCGCCTTCAGCCCGTGCGCGATCGGCCGCTCGAGATCACGGCCCAGTCCCCCGACGGGATCCCCGTCGAGGACGCCGTCGTGGCCTTCGGACCGTCTCCCTGCCTGCCGTCGGACGCGCTGGCGCTCACCGGGGGCTCCGGCGAGGTCGCGGTCGGCGCCGGCCTCCACGGGCTGACGGTGTCGGCGCCCGGGTTCCACCCGGCTCACGTGCAGGCCCAGCCCGGGGTGCCCCTCCGCATTACGCTGCAGCCGCGCACCCCCGCCCCCGCGCCGAGCGGCGACCAGGCCTGATCCTCCGGGCGCGGGCCGCGCCGGAGGACCCGTGCTCACCGATGCAGACCAGGCCGCGGTCTCCCCTTCCCGGATCGGGCACCGCCGCCCGACGCCGGGCCCGGCTGGCCGTAGGAGCCGCGCATGACCGCTCCACGCGACTTCATCGAGGCGCTGCTTCACGAGCACGACCTCGAGGACCGGTTCCCCGAGGGGGCGGTCCGCGAGGCGGCCGCGCACGTGGCGGCCCCCGGGCTCGAGGATCCCGCGCTGGAGGACCTCGAGCGCCTGGCGTTCTGCACGATCGACGAGACCACGTCCCGGGACCTGGACCAGGCGCTCTACGTCGAGGCGCACGGAGAGGGCTTCGTCGCATGGTACGCGATCGCCGACGCGGGCCACTACGTACCCCTGGGCTCGGCGCTGTTCGCCGAGGCCCTCCGGCGCGGGGCCACCGCCTACCTTCCGGGCCGCAACGTGCCGATGCTGCCGCGCTCGCTGTCCGAGGGCATCGTCAGCCTGAACCCGGGCGAGCCGCGCCGGGCGGTGGTCTGGCGCATGGAGGTGGGGCCCGACGGCCGATGCGTGCGGACCACGCTGCACCGCGCCCGGATCCGGTCGCGCGCGAAGCTCGCCTACGACGGGGTTCAGGCGTGGCTCGACGGGAGCCCGCCGCCGTGCGACGACCCCGAGGTGCTGGCGAGCCTCGCGCAGCTCCCGGGCTTCGGCCGGTTGCGCATGCGCGTGGCCGAGGAGCGCGGCGTGGTCCGCTACCGCCGGCGAGAGCTCTCGGTCACCGCCGGCGATGACGGGCTGCGGTTCGTGGCCCACGCCGACGACCGCAACGACGTCGAGCGCTACAACGAGCAGCTGTCGCTGCTGTGCAACGTCGAGGGCGCCCGCCTGCTGCACACCCACGCGTCCGAGAGAGGCGACCTGCTGCAGCCGATCTACCGGGTCCACGAGCCGCCCGAGGGAGACCTCGTGGAGCGGCTGCAGGCCCAGCTGCGCGCCATCCGTGCGCTGCACGGGCTCTCCCCCGACGCCTGGCACTGGGCGCCCACCTCCGACGAGAGCCTGGCCGAGTTCCTCGACGGGCTGCCCCACGACGGGCGGGAGGGCCGCATCGCGCATGCCGTGCATCGACAGGCGGTCATGATGAACCGTGCGGCGGTCTACCGCGCCGCGCCGGGGCCTCACCACGGCGTCGGGGCGCCCGTCTACGGCCGGTTCTCGGCTCCGATGCGCGAGGTCGTGGGGGTGTTCCTGCACCAGGAGCTGGACGAGCTGCGGACGGGGCACGCGCAGCCGATCCCGCCGCCGTTTCGCTCGGCCGACGCGGTCCGCACCGCGGTGATCGACGCGGCCACGCGCAGCCGGCAGCGCCAGCGCGATCTCGACCGCCAGATCAACCGGCGTGCGCTCGACCACCTGTTCGAGGCCGCCCCGGTCGCGCTCCGCTGCACGGTGATGGGCGTCTCCCGGGGGCGCGTCCACGTGCAGCTCGACGCCCCCCCGATCGACGCCAAGGTCTACTTCCGCCACCTCGCCGAGCGGCACGGGCCGCTCACCGTGGCCGAGCACGGGGTGGCCGCCCTGAAGGAGGACGGCACGCCGCTGGTCGTGATCGGCCAGCCCGCCCGGCTTCGCGTGCTCGGACGGGACGGCGCCTCCGACCGCTGGGCGCTCGACCTCCTGCCTGATCCGGCGCCCTAGCGCGGCCTGCCTACTCCGCGTAGACCTCGATCTCCCTGCAGGCGAGCGGCACGTCCGGCTGCTCGATGTCGACCCGGACGCGGAGCGCGAACACCGGCACCTGCGGCAGCGTGAAGGTGACCTGCTCGGTGCGCACGGGCTCGATGCGCGCCACCTCCACCCAGTCGTAGCCGTCCTGGGTGACCTGGAGCGACGCGGCCTCGACCCCCTCGAGGTGGGCGACCACCCGGGAGACCGTGGTCATCCCGTCGAAGGTGAGCCCGAACCACGACCCGTCCGGCGGCCGCACGGCGATGGAGTCCTGGCGGGCCCCCGTGGGCATCGCGCCGAAGCCGAGCACCCGGTCGTTGAGCTGCTCGGCACCGCGCACGTCGCGCGAGGACGTCGGGGTGGCGGACGGCGCGAGGTTGCCCTCGGCGACGAGCAGCTCGGGACCGCCCT